>NZ_AP025245.1:1287500-1609375 GCF_021655615.1 Acidianus sp. HS-5 | reverse complement strand
AGTTTAACAGTGTTCTTATCATATAGAGAGTACTAGATAAGACGAAGATTGCAGTAATAAGTCCATACTAAAGTTAATATGAAATAAATGCCGAAAAATTGGCGACTTTTCTTATTTGTTAGGAATTTTTAAGTAATATAAGTATGACATATCTATTTATAGTTTTAATGTGCTCAATTATATATAATTATAAATTGATTATACAATAATATTAATATTCTACGAAAAAATTTAAGCTTATATAGAATGATATTATTATGCAACATAAATATTACTATTCGTTAAAGCTTAAGCATTTAGAGTGTTGGAGTAACTTTACATCGTCAAATTATTCAGATTTCTTAATTGATGATATATCTAGTATAGGAGTTTTGAAGGCTACGAGGATTGCAATAGTTTCTGGAGATGGTCAGAAAAAATCCATAAAAAATGCTATAGATAGGGACAAAAGTATTTTAGACTATAATATAGAAAATATCTTATTAGGTAATAGCAAACTTAAGATTATATTTGTCGATATGCTACAGAAAGGAGATAATACTATTTTAGGTAGGTTAAGAAACTTTAACGTCGTTTTAATTAATGCAAAGATATATAATGGGATAGAGGAATATCAGTTTATAACTACACAAGATATCGCGAATAAAATATTTAGCGAATTAAATACCTCAAATAGTATCAAAATATTAGATTTTAATTATCAAAAAATCAATAACAATGTAATTTTAAGGGCTATCTCTAGAAATGTAACTGATATTTTATTAACTGATAAACAGAAAAAGATTATATCTAGGGCCAGAGAATTAGGATACTTCGAGGTGCCAAGAAAGGTAGATCTTGATGATATTGCAGAAGAGTTTGGAGTTACAAAAATGGCTGCATCTATTTTATTAAGGATTGTTATAAAAAAATTGTTAAATATTATATAAAGAATTAAAAATTTACCATGCTATATCTTCTAGTTTAGCGTTGGGGTCTGCGTGTTTTCCGAAAAGTCCTACTACTACTGCACCTAAAAATACTGGCACTGCAGCAAAAAATATGTAAGTTAATGTAAATCCAATGCCTGTTATTACAAACCCGTAAACTAAACTTCCTATTACCCATGCAAAATCGTTTAGGCCGACCTGCCATGATTCTGCAGTTCCTCTTACTCTAGTAGGGAATGTATCGGCTATGTATGACCACCACGTTCCGTTCCACGATAGTACTAGTGGATAGAATAGTAATGTAGAAATTATAGTTGCTAAATAGCCACTAGATAAGGCGAAAAATATTACTGAAGCTCCGCCTATTAATCCAATAATAACACTAGCTTTCTTTCTTCCAATTCTTTGTCCTATATGTCCCATAATTCCATAACCTAGGAATGCTAAGAAGGTCGCTATGGCTAATGTGATAAATACTAAATTAGGAGGAAAATGCTTATAGTAAATTAATGCGGTGGAGGTAAAGAAGAACAAAGCAGGAGTAGCAAATTCGTGACTAACCTCTGCTAATGTCGTTACAATGCTTTGCTTCTTAAGTTTAGGATCAGTAAACATTTGCTTATATGTAAAATTGGCTATCTGGGATAAGTCCATGTTATATTTCTCAAGAAGTTTTTTAGCCTCTTCAATTTTACCTTCCTTTACCAGTTTCTTCGCCTTTAGCATATAATCTGCCCTTTCTGGTTCTTTTACCCATAATCTCATTATAATTACAACTACTATAGGGACTATTCCTATTAAAAATGCGTATCTCCAGCCAGCATATGGTCCTCCAAAATATGGTTCTACTAGATAAGATATTATAACTGCCAGAAAGTATCCTAATGGAAATCCTCCTTGAACCCATCCGTACATGCTACCCCTATGTTTTTCAGGGAATTGTTCATTGGCTATTGTAATGCCGGTGGGAAATTCTATATATGAAAAACCGTCTGCGAGTACTCTAACTAAGGTTAAAAGTACTACAGTGTATGCGAAAATAGTAAATCCAGTAAATAATGCAGTAAATATTAGACTGATTTGCCATACCGTTTTTCTACCGTAAGAATCTAATAGAGGACCTAAAGCCCACACTACTATTGTAGCTCCAGCAAAAATAATTGATGTTATTACTCCTCCTAGCTGTAGGCTAATGTGGAAGTCTGATAATATAAATGGCAAATTTATTGAATATAAATTGAGATCCATAGACGCTAATGTCCATCCTGCTAATGCTACACCGAAAATAAACCAATCATATCTAGTTATAACGTCCTTGCTTTTAGGGCTTTTAATGCTTTTTGCCATTATTATCCGATAATAACTCCTGGCGAGGAATATTTATGTTATACATTTTACAAGTAAAGATGGTACATACAGTAAAAACATGCTAATATTTTAGTAAATTCTTCTTGATAAAAAATTATTCTAAGTTATTGGGAATTTTAGGATACTTATTCCAGAGGTCTGGATCATGCCCTATGACTGCATACGTTCTTTTATTTCTCAGAAGCATCTTAAGTTTTCTGACAGAGGTATACCACTCTTCTGCATCTCCCATTAGCCATCCCATATTTTCTACATCAAGTTCTATTGGTACTTGGATAAAATCACTAGTGAATAGATAAGTGTTACCTTGCTTAGTAGTCACTTTTAACATCGTACTACCTGGTGTGTGGCCTCCCATTAATATTAGTTCTATCCCTGGATAAATTTCATATTGTGTATTTTCAATAGGAACCCAATTAGCACCCCTAAGTGGCTCTAAGTTCTGATAGATATATGCCCCACTTTTACCTATCCATATGCTATATAATGCATAATTTAATTCTCTTTTGTGAACTATTAGCGGTGTTTTTAAATCTTTAAATATTGCTAACTGACCGGAATGATCCCAATGCAAGTGAGATAATACAACAGTGGATATATCTTCTGGCTTAAGATTAATCAATTTCAATTGATTTTCTATTGAATTACTTTCGTCGAGTTTTAGTATAGGGAATACATCTAAGACTTCTTTAGGAACTATTTTTTCGGACTCCATGTTTAGTCCGGTATCAAAAAGCAAATATCCGTCATCGTGCTCTACTAAGGCACCACTTACAGGTAAATAAAACCATTCCTTTGTTTTTGGTTTATCCTTATCTAAATAACATTCAGCTTTAGGTAAATACCATCCTATTTCTCCAGCCAATTTTCCATAATCTAGAAGATATATTCTTTTTACAGAGGACATTTTCTCTCTAAGTTTATTCAGTTAGCTAAAATAAAAAGTATCAGCTATACTTTTCAAGTAAAGTCGTAAGGACTTTATTATTTAAACTTTAGCAATAAATGCGAGCTCTTTAAGCTTATATTTAAATTCTCATCTTTATATGTAAAGAGAGTTGTTTTTAATTTGGTAATCATTTAAAGAGCTAGGTAATATTTATGTCTAGAGTAGCGCTAGTGACGGGAGCAGGGAGTGGAATAGGTTATGCAACGTCGTTAAAGATGGCATATAAAGGATATACTGTAATACTTGGAGATATAAGAGAAGATATTAAAGAAAAAGCCCGTGAGATTGAGTCTAAAACAAGTTCTCGGGTTATAGGATTACAAGTTGATGTGTCGGATTGGAATTCGTGTAAGGAGTTTTACGAGAACGCAATTAAAATACTAGGCATCGATCATGTGGATATTCTAGTTAATAATGCAGGAATAATTAGGGACGCATTATTCGTCAAAATGACTCCGGAGCAATGGGATCAAGTTATAAAAGTACATCTTTATGGGGCTTTTAATTGTACAAAGCAAGTAGTAGAGGGCATGATAAAATATAACTGGGGAAGAATTATTAACATGTCGTCTGCAAGTTGGTTAGGAAATAACGGTCAAGCTAATTATGCCGCAGCAAAAGCAGGGATAATAGGTTTTACTAAAACTTTAGCTAGAGAATTAGGAAAATATAACATAATGGTAAACGCTATAGTTCCAGGGTTCATTGATACGCCGATGATTGCAAGTGTTCCAGAGAAAGTAAGAAAGATAATAATTGATAGGATTCCTTTAAAAAGAGTAGGAAGTCCAGAGGATGTAGCTAATGTAATAACTTTTCTCTGCTCAGAAGAAGCCTCGTATATTAATGGTGCAATTATAGAAGTGACCGGAGGTTTAGTATTATGATCAAAGGAGAAGAATTAAGTGAAATATACAATCCAAAAACTCAGCCTAAAATTTTGGAGGAATCGGCGTCTAAATATGGAGACAATGTTGCTATTGATTATTTTGGAAATAGAATTACATACAACGACCTTTACCTAATGGTCAAAGGAATATCGTCTCAGCTCGATATTAGGAAGGGAGATATAGTCATCTTATCTATGCAGAATATTCCTCAGTTTATAATTTTGGAATATGCAATATGGGAGAAAGGAGGAATAGTACTTCCGGTAAACCCTTCTTACTCAGAAAGGGAGTTAGAGTTTCTTATCCATGACTCTGGAGTTCACTTGATGATAGCTTCATGTGAGGCGAAAGTGGATAACTCAAAGATAAAAGTAATAAGAACAAGCCCTTATACGTTCCACGAAATTCCGGAAGAGCTTAGAGAAAAATGGAAGGTTAATGACTGTAATGAGGAATTAAACTTTAAGTCTTTATCCAGAGATTTAGCAGAAGACTTAAAACCGAACGATTTAGCATTACTAGTCTACACCTCAGGAACTACAGGAAAACCTAAAGGTGTACCAATTACCCATGTAAACATTTTTGCCTCATCCATTATTTACAATAAATGGTTTAATTTCTCTGAGAGAGATAAAATTTTAGGTATTGCCCCCTTTTTCCATATAACGGGACAGATTTTTCACATAACTACGGCAGTACTTTCCGGAAGCGAAATAGATATTTCTTACAGATTCAATCCTTCACTGGCACTTAGAGATGTTGAAGAAAAGAAAACTACCGTTACAATGAGTGTAGCTACGGCATATAGAGCTATGCTCAATGCCTACAATAACGAAGATCTTTCAAGTATGAGACTATGGTCATCTGGAGGGATGCCAATGCCAAGAGCGTTAGAACTAGAATGGAAAGAAAAAATAGGACAATGGATTTACATGGCTTGGGGGTTGACTGAAACCACTTCCCCTGCAACTTTATGGCCTTATCCTTATGACGGTGAACTTCCAGTAGATAAAGAAACCGGTATAGTAAGTTCTGGCATTCCAGTGTATAACACCGAAATTAAAGTAGCTGAAGACGGAGAAATATTAGTAAGAGGACCTCAAGTAGTGTCTGGATATTGGAAAATGGATAAATTCAAAGATGGATGGTTACCTACGGGAGATATAGGTAAAATAGTTAATGGTTGGGTTTACATTATAGACAGGAAAAAGGACATAATTGACGCTTCAGGCTTTAAGATTATGCCGAGGGAAGTAGAGGAAGTTATTTATGAGCACCCTGCAGTGAGTGAAGTAGCAGTAGTTGGCTTACCTGACGAATATAGAGGAGAAACTGTAGCAGCATTTATAAAACTTAAGGATAGTTATGAACCAAGTGAAAAGCTTAAAGAAGAGATCATTTCCCTCTGCAGAAAAAATCTAGCTCCGTACAAAGTTCCAAGAATCGTAAATTTTGTTAATGAAATTCCAAAAACCCCTTCCGGGAAGATTATGAGGAGGGCATTTAGGAATGAAAATACGTGATATTGAAACGATAAAATTATCTTCTAGAGAATTTTATGAGCAAGATGCGTTAGCCGTTAAAGAAGGTGCGGAGCATCATATGGACGTTGTAGTAGTAAAAGTCACTACTGAAGATGGGGAGATAGGATATGGAGAGTCTATAGCATATGGAGCTTTAGAATCTGTAGCAACTACTATAGAAAAAATTCTTAAACCATTAACATTAGGTGAGGAAGTATCTCCGGTAAACTTGTGGGACAAAATGTATAAATCTACTTTTAGACTAGGAAGGAGAGGAATAATAATTTCTGCAATTAGTGGCATAGATATAGCGTTATGGGATATATTAGGTAAAGAATTTGGAGCTCCTATATATTCAATCCTTGGAGCCTCGAGTAGGAGGATAAAAGGTTATATCACGGGAGGTTATTATAGGCAGGATAAGGATATAGAGAAACTATTAGATGAAGTTAAAAGTTATATAGATAAGGGCTTTGATACCGTTAAAATAAAGATAGGTGGACTTAAAGTTGAAGAAGACCTAAAGAGGTTAAGGGCAATAAAAGATAATTTTGAGAAGGTGGATATTGCAGTTGACGCAAACAACGTATATGACTTTAATACAGCATTAAAGGTCGGAAAAGAGCTAGAAAAACTAGGTATTATATTTTTCGAGGAACCAATACCTACTGACTTCCCTTCTTTAAGCTCTGAATTAGCTAAAGCCTTGGATGTTCCAATAGCTGGATACGAGACAGCCTTTACATTATACGAATTTAGAGATATTATTTTAAATCACGCCGTAGATATAGTGCAAGCTGATGCTGCATGGAGTGGAGGAATTACAGAAATGTTAAGAATAGGAAACTTTGCTAGAGCTTTTAGTTTTCCGTTAATACCGCATTACTCGGCTGGAGGGATAGGATTTATAGCAAGTCTTCATGTAGCATTAGCTATTAATTCACCCATGATAGAGTATCACCTAAGATATAATCCTTTAAGAGAGGGATTAGTAGGAGAGATAAAATACGAAAATGGAGAGTTCATTCCGCCACAAAGACCGGGTTTGGGAATTTCTTTAAAAGAAGAAATTATAAAGAAATATAGGGTGTAAAAATGATAACTGGTTTCGCAGGATTAACGTATAAAAAGTACGAGGGCTCGACTTTTCAGCTACTCTCTGAGGTAGTTAATAACGCTATGGAAATGGCATCAGTTAATCCAAAGGATATAGACGGGCTATTTTTCACTATACTTGCTGGGACTTTTGACGGTAAAGCCAATGTCCATTTTCCTTCCTTTCAGATTCCGTCTTTTTTAGGGATAAGACCGAAATATATAGATGTAATAGATTACGGTGGGCCTTCTGCACTTACTATGGTATATAGGGCGGAGAAACTTGTGAGTTCCGGAGAAATAGATACTGCACTTTGCATAGTAGGAGGTAAAGGTTCTTTTCTAAGAGAAAATAAAGTCACTGCAGATTCCATAGATAGATTATATAACATTAGTCTAACACCTTTCGATGAGTTTTTTAGAATTTATGAAGACATGAACCCAGTAACGGATTACGCTCTAGTAGCTAAAAGGCATCAGAAACTTTTTGGTACCACTGACGAACAAAGGGCAACAATAGCTGTAAATCAAAGGAAAAACGCAATGTATAACGAAAAATCATTATATAAATCTCCTCTTTCAGTAAACGATGTAACTTCTTCAAGGTTAGTTAGTGATCCGCTAAGGCTACTCGAAATTGTGTATCCTGTAGACGGGTTTCACGCATTTATAATTAGTAAACATCAGAGAAATTCTAACTTAAGACCTATTAAAATTCAGTTCTATGGTGAAGCTCATTGGGCTGAAATGCCTCCAGAACTACCAGACATAATATATACTCCTACAGTAGAAAGCAGTAGAGGAATTAATTTAGATAAGATTGACGCATTTGAGTTATATGACTCGTTCACAATAACCGTATTATTAGAAATAGAAGACCTAGGACTAGCGGAAAAAGGTAAAGGAGGAAAATTTGTGGAACAAACAGATACTACCTTTAGTGGAGAAGTACCTATAAACACTGGGGGAGGTTCCTTAAACGTGGGACAACCTGCTTTCATGAGTGGAGGAGTTATTCTAGAAGAAGCTCTTTCTCAGCTTAATAACATGGCAAAAGGGCATCAAGTAAAAAATGCTAATAGAGTTCTAGTCAATGGAATAGGAGGATGGAATAGAGGTCATGCAGTAACCATGATTTTGGGTGAATAAAATGTTTGATGAGATAAGAAAGGAATACATAAATTTAATGAATGATGGAAAACTACCATATATTAAGTGTAAGTCTTGCGGATATGTGTTTTTCTATCCTAGGGATTATTGTCCTAAATGCGATTCTAAAGATCTTGAGATTAAAGTAAGTAAAGGAGAAGGAAAGGTCTTCTCTATTACCATGTTCCAAAGCGCAAAAGGAAAGATATACTACGGTATCATAGAATTGGATGAAGGTTTTAGAATGTATGCAAATATTGAGGATGATGCAGAAATAGGTGATAAAGTTACGGTAGAATTCACGGAAAAAGATGGAAGGAAAATACCTATCTTTAGGAGGTCTTAAGGTTATAAACTGACTCCTTAATGTCTAGTGTAATGATCTGGTGGCAGTAAGACTTTACGTGGAAATTACTCCTTTTATGAATATAATATCAAGGGAAAGTTATTAGAATAGAATAAAGTACGATATTATTAGCTTACAATAGGATACTCGCTAATTTTCCTGTGCTTATGTATTTAAAAATAAATAGAGTATATCTTTTAAATTTTTTTGTGTATATTAACTTATCTTCTTTATAAATTCACAGTATATCTCTCTAAATCCCATCTTTTTATAAAACGATGTAGCTATCAAATTCCTTGCAGGGAACTCGGCAGCTATTAGTTCTATTCCTCTCCTCTTTAATTCTTCTTGTATAAATCCTACAATTTCTTCCCCTACGCCCTGTCTCCTATAAGACGGATGAACGTAAAATTCTCTGATCGTGGCCTCTCTGTCTGGAACGTAAAATAATCTTTCAGTTATTATTACCCTTGCTGCCGCAACTATTTTTCCTTCATCCTCGGCTAAAACGAGGATCTCGTTGGGATTTTCCATACTTCTTTCAACTGCCTTAGTAACTCTCTCCTCCAGGTCTTCTGGAATTGACAGTAATGGATCAAACTCGCTATTCAGTCTATACATTCTACTGAAAAAGTCAGCAAGTGTTTTTACGTCCTCTTTATTTGCTTTCCTTATGGTGACCATGTAGACACCACCAAACTCATTATCTTTCTGGCTCTTAATATTCTCTGCTTTGCTATTTCCCTAAATTCTTCTTTACTTTTCTTAATCCTTGCTAACCCTAACTCAACTGCTTTACTGGCTACTTCAGCAGCTTCTTCATAATAAGCTTCCCATTCGTCCATTCTTGGAATAATGTAGTTTTCATTTATTCCCTTATTCCTAGCGTACTTTGCCAGGGCCTCAGATGCTGTTATAATCATATCATCAGTAATTGCTTTCGCTCTACTATCTAAGACCCCTCTGAACATTGCGGGGAATATTAAGGAATTGTTAACCTGGTTAGGAAAATCGCTCCTACCCGTTGCCACTATTTTAGCCCCTACCTCTTTAGCGTCTTGAGGCAATATTTCCGGGACTGGGTTTGCCAATGCAAATACTATAGGGTCCTTATTCATCAAACTTATCCAGTCCTTCTTTATTGCATCGGGCCCGGGTTTAGAGGCAGCTATTACTACATCTGCATCTTTAAACGCATCATTTATTTCCTTAACTTCCCACTTATTTGTTTTTATAGCTAGCTCATACTTCCATTTGTGGTGCAACATCAAGTGGTCTACGTCTTCCCTATCTGCATATAAGGGGCCTTTACTGTCTATTACTACCATATTCTCCGTTTTAAACCCGTACTTTGATAATATTCTTGCAGTTGTTATATTTGACGCGCCCGCACCGTAAAGCACTACTTTACTCTCTTTTGGGTCTTTGTTAGTTAATATCATAGCGTTAATTAGCCCTGCTAAGATTGCCCCTGCAGTACCTTGTTGGTCATCGTGCCACACAGGTATATTTAAGGAAGACTGTAACTTTTCCAATATATAAAAACACTTTGGGGATTCTATGTCCTCTAAGTTGATACCTCCGAGGGAAGGCTCTAACGCCTTTACTACATTTACAAAATCGTCTGCGCTCTTTACATTAATAGGTAGAGGTATTGCATCAACTCCGCCCAAATATTTAAATAGGAGTGCTTTTCCCTCCATGACCGGCATAGCAGCCTCAGGGCCTATCTTCCCTAATCCTAGAACTCTAGTTCCGTCGGTAATTATGCCTATCGTGTTCCACTTACTTGTAAGGTCAAAGCTCTTCTCCGGTTCTCTATAAATAGCCTCAGAGACTTTAGCTACTCCCGGAGTATAAATGAGGGCGAAATCATCGTAAGACGTAATAGGGATTTTAGGGTAAATCTCTATTTTTCCCTCGTATTTTTTCGAAAGTTCAATTGGATCCGGCATGATAAGAATATGTTACAGGAAGATAATAAATAGATTCACTCAACGTTTTCCTCGAAGTTTCACTCTAACGGTTAAAGATTAAAGCAACAAAGTGGTTTACCTACTGATTAGTTATTTTAACTCCTACGTATTGTTTACAAAAACCCGAAGAACATGTCATTTTGAGAAAATAAGTAAGGTTTTTAAACAGATGGAGGGAATTTATTTGCTCAAGTCATTTTTTATAAAGCTAGTATGGAAAAAGGAAGGGTTAAATGAACCAGTTTTTACTCGCTCATTGACTTAGGTATAAACATGCATTTGTCCTCAATTTTTCCCGCCATTGCATCATCCAATAATAGGTACGGGTTCTTAACTTCTTGTAAAGGTTTACCAGTGCCTCCTCTGATAAATTGGACTACCTCAGCCAGTATACTTAACGCTATTTCTTCTGCAGTTTTAGATTCTACGTCGAGTCCCAACGGGGAGTGGAACCTTTTCTTTATCTCCTCTATTGGTATTCCTCTTTTTATTAATAAGCTGATCATTAGTGCTGCTCTTCTCTGACTCGCTAATAGTCCAACGAATTTTGCGTTCTTCTTCATGGAAATATATAGAGCGTCTAGGTCATACGGCTTTCCTCCTTCATTAGCTACTATGACTATAGAGTCTTCACTTACTAACTGTTCTAGAAGACTTAAGCTGTTAGAGATTGCCTGTACTCCTTGAAAGTCCTCTTCTCTGACGTCTCCGTTGCCTATTACGCCAACATAATATCCCATGTCAACTGCTAATTTTGCAGTAAATTTGGCTATAACTCCTGACCCAACTATTATTATTGCCGGCCTTGGCTCAATAGGTTCAATTACGACTTTTCCTCCTTCAATATCTTTTTGAATTACTTGATTTTTCTCCAGTGCCTCAAGTGAGAGTTCTAATATTTCTTTGTCCAAACTGCCTAGCAGAACCTTCCCGTCAGCGACTATAGTTCTTTCTAACCTATTGCCCTTGTAAATTGAGACAATTGCAAATCTCTTTCCTTCTGCACTTAATTTGGAGATCAAAGCAAATATCTCGCATGAACTCATATATAGAGTTATAGATTAGACGGTTAAATACTTTCAACCGGAGTTGAGTTATGATTTCAAAGAATGGTCAGAAAATCAATAAGCTGTAAGTCCAATTCAGGGAGACTGCATATGATCCCTTAAGAGGCGTACTTATGGCGGGATTAGAAGTAATTAAAAGTAAGCATAAGTTACGCTATGGGTAAACACTAGTAGTTATTATATCTTAACCGGTGTATCTAAATATATCTATTTTGTTACCTTTAACGCTGTTTGAAGTTTTGGTCACTTATACGACTGAAATGAGATTTTCATTCATTTAGAATTTATTCAAATTATCTTAAGCGTTTTTATTTGATAATTAGAGAGTTACAGAGAATGGATCTCAATATAAGAAAAATTATGGCTTTAATCTTGTTCTTATAATATAACTCTGTTTAAAATAATAATTTGAAAATTATGCTGTAGGTGCTCTACCTAATGGCGCTTTTGCTCCGAGGCTTTCAGACACTACCATGGCCAGCCCTGTATACCATGCTGCTATTGCAGTTAATATTCCTACATAGCCTCCTGCATGAATTAATGTCGTATTACTAATCATTGAACCTATTCCTAGTAGGAAGAATGTTATCCATAAAAGAAGGAACGTCATAAATAAACCTAGATTGCTCTTAAATGTACCGAACCACATTACTAATGTAAATATTCCGAAACCTATTAAAACGAGACCTATTCCTGCGGCTGTTACATCTCCGAAAATTCCAAGAGCAGTTAAGAAATACCATTCCCAAAAAGCACCGTATGTAAAGAAAGCCACGTAACCGAATGTATTTCCTGCCCTCCATTCCAAGATTCCCGCTAATAACTGCGCTAATCCTCCATAAAATGCTGCTAAGCCTAGTACTACTCCAGAACCACTAGATAACAAGCCAGCATTAAATACGCTCAAAACTAATGTAGTTAATGCGAAACCAGAAAGTCCCAGAGGAGCGGCGTTTGCTCTTTTTTCTTCTGTCATGATAAAACTAATTATTTTGCTAAAATAAAAACTTTTCCTTAATATATAAACATACACAATGTTTAAAATTATCATTAACTATTATATTAAATATGTCAGTAACATGGGCATTACCATTTAATGTGAAAATAAAACCTAAACTAGGAGAAAATAAGGTTGTAGATGAAAAGGTTTATTCTGAGATTCATAATAAAACGGTAGAAAATTATAGGGAATTTTGGGAAGGAGTAGCTTCTGAACTAGAATGGTTTAAGAAGTGGGATAAAGTATTAGACGATTCAAATCCCCCCTTCTATAAATGGTTTCCAGGGGGAGAAATTAATGCCTCTTACTTAGCTGTTGATAGGCATTATAACTCTTGGAGAAGGAATAAGGTTGCGATAATATGGGAAGGAGAACCTGTAGATGAAAAAGGTAATCCTAAAGAAGTTAAGCAAATAACTTATGCAGACCTTTACAGAGAAGTTAATAGGGTCGCTTACATGATGAGAGAAAAATTAGGTTTAAGGAAAGGGGATTCTATAGCTATTTATCTTCCTATGATACCAGAATTACCTATATTTATGTTGGCTGCGGCTAGGTTAGGTGTAGTGTTTACTGTAGTTTTCTCAGGTTTTAGTTCAGACGCTTTAGCAACGAGGATAAATGACGCCGAAGCTAAGGTGTTAGTTACTGCAGACGGCGGATGGAGAAGGGGCAAAGTAATAGACCTTAAAGGAATTGCTGATAGATCTCTTGAGAAGACTCAGTTCGTAAAAAATGTTGTAGTAGTAAGAAGATTAGGTAATGGAGTTAGAATGCAAGAAGGTAGGGACGTATATTTCGATGAGATTATGAGAGATATCCCGCACAACGTTTACGTTGAGCCTGAAAGACTAAAATCCGAAGATCCACTTTATATATTGTATACTTCCGGGACTACTGGAAAGCCAAAAGGTATAGTTCACGATATTGGAGGTTACATGACACTACTTCATGGAACAATGAAATGGGTTTTCGATATTAGAGATGAAGATATATTCTGGTGTACTGCAGACATTGGCTGGGTTACCGGTCATTCTTATATAGTATTTGGTCCATTAATGGAGGGAGTAACTGAAATAATGTATGAGGGCGCTCTAGATTATCCTCAACCTGATAGGTGGACATCTATAATTGAAAGATATAACGTTAGTATTCTTTATACGTCTCCTACTGCGATCAGGTCTTTCATGAAATATGGCGAGGAATGGGTTAAGAATCACGATATGAGGAGTGTAAGATTAATGCATTCCGTAGGAGAACCGATAAATCCTGAGGCTTTTGAATGGTTTTTTAAGGTTGTAGGAAGAAATGAGATACCTTTCGGATCTACATGGTGGATGACTGAAACAGGAGGAATACTTATTTCTAATCTACCTGGATATTTAATGATTCCAATGAAACCTGGAAGCAACGGAATGCCTATTCCTGGTTTGGAAGCAGATGTATTAGATGAAAATGGTAATCCAGCTAAATTAGAAGAAAGAGGTTATCTAGTCATAAAGAATCCATGGCCTGGCATGCCTTTAACAATCTATAAGGATCCTGAAAGATACGTAAAAGTTTACTGGAGTAAGTTTCCCGGAGTTTTCTATGCGGGAGACTATGCGGTAAAAGATAAAGACGGATACTTCTGGATATTAGGTAGGGCAGATGAAGTAATTAAAGTAGCTGGACACAGATTAGGGACTTACGAGCTTGAGTCGGCATTAATAGAACATCCTGCAGTAGCTGAAGCTGCAGTAGTAGGAGTAAGTGACCCTATTAAAGGTGAAGTGCCAGTGGCTTTTGTAATTTTAAGACAAGGACACGAACCAACTGACAAACTAGTTAACGAGATTATAAACTTAATAAGAGAAAAAGTAGGTCCAATAGCTACAATAGATAAGCTGTATTTTGTAGGCAAATTACCAAAAACTAGAAGTGGGAAAATAATGAGGAGAGTTATCAGAGCGGTAACCATGAATACTGAAGTAGGAGATATTACAACGCTGGAAGATGAAGCGTCAGTAGACGAAATAAGGAAAGCTATTCAAGAATTCAAGGAGGAATTAGGCAAGCAATAGTATCATAACTTTCTCTTCGCATTTTATTTTTAATAATTTTTATTGGATTTGTAGGAGATAAAATTAATAACTTGTTTTTTATAAAAAATTAGATTTATTGAGAAGAAAGTATACTTTTTTCATAGTAAATGCGAAGGTAAATGATTTTATCGATACTAAGCACATCTTACAGCTTTCATTATTTAGTTAACTTAAGGTAAAGCTAGTCCTTTGCAAATGTGGCATTCTATATAAGGGATAGTGGCATCATTAGCATTTAAATTTATTAAATAAGGTAAATCTCTACAAATAGTAGGTGCAAAATAACGTTTTAATGCCTTATTTATATTAGGAATATAAATAGCTTAATGAAGACACTATCTTCTAGTTTTATCAATTCGTTTTCGTCGTATACTTTTCCACCTTTTTCTGAATACTTTATGAGTTCAATGCAAAATCTTGACGCGTGCTCAAGCATCGTTAGATTTTGCACTCCAGTCTCATATCCCGGTATTTCTCGCTTAGAAACAGTTGCTAAGCCTATAACTGGAGACGGAGTATATAACCAAGGGGAAATTAAAGTACTAATATGGTATACATTATAGTCTATAGGTGTAAGATCACCGGTAGTTAGTGGTATCATATAAATTTCATGCTCCGTAACTCTATTATAAATGTCAATAACGTTATCGTGTATTTTTAATATATAACCATCTTTAACAACGTGCGTTAACGCAAAATCGTCTATAAGTTATGCCAAAATGTTCGTCTTCTTTCTTCCCCAGTTCTTATATGGAAAAGCATGTAACGTCTCCGTAATAATTACGTAGACGTAAAATTAAACTATACACTCTTAACCTCATTAAATAAGTTTTAAGAATCTTAAGACAATTTTAAACGTAGCATTAACTGCAGTTTCCCTCCTTGCTTTAATCGGCTTCTGTTGTTCCTGCTGTTCTATTAAAGGCATATCCGAAATTCGTAATAGTGCAACGGCTCTTTTACCGTAAAATCTGGCTATCTTATAAAAAGCACTAACTTCCATGTCTATTGTGGAAACTCCTATATCCATTAAGTAGTTTAGGAAATCTGTAGTTTCGGAATAGAAGAAAAGTAGTGTTGCATGTAAGGCTGAATGAGTTTTAACTCCAGTTTCCCTTGCGTATTCATAAATTTCATTAAACAACTTCTCATCAGCTTGTGGAATTGCTATGGTAGGATCAACGTAAAAATCACTTACGTTTTCGAAAGGGACGACGTATTTTGGTATATTTAAATCTCCTATTAGTATTTCATTGGATAATGATCCTGCAGTGCCGATAAATAATATATCTTTAATGCGTGAAATTGTAGCTAAAATCCTTATCCTCTCTGTGAAGTCTATTAAACCTCTGCCTATGAAAGTAATAAGTCCTCTGTTACCGTCTTTTTCAAGCAACAAATTTCCTCCAAACTCTCTAAGTATTTGGTCTCCAACTTCTGCCTTATTTACTTTAATTCCTAAATTAGTTAAAGTATCTTCAAAGTTTTTAGGAAATTGAGTACTAAACGGCATAGGCATTACGACTACTCTTTCTGGGGTTTCATCTTCTTCTATCCCAAGTTCCTCCTTTATGACCTTTCTCCTTATCCCCTGATTTCTAATAAAGTTACCATATACCACAGAGTTACTTCCTGAAAGATGTATATAAGTTTTTCTTTCAATTTTACATGGAATTCTACAGTTTTCTCAATAAGGACTTATGTTAACTTAATACAATATTCAGAATTTATTTTGCTCCTCATAGTCTAAGAAATTTCAACAATCCGCAAAGCATCATGTCATTCGGCTCTGGTGATCTAGCTCGCCATAACTGCCTTTGATAAGAATTGAAGTAATACGTGAAGTAGTATAAAAGAAGTAAAGGCTTAAAAACATCTGGAATTAAAGTATAATTATGGAGGACGAAGAAACTGTAATATTAAACGTCCTTAAGGGATATAAGAACGTAGCTACTATAGGATTTTCTAAAGATCCTACTAAACCATCTCATCAAGTGCCTGAATTTCTGATTTCGAAGGGATATAATGTAATTCCAGTAAATCCCACAGTTGATGAGATCTTAGGTAGGAAAAGTTACAAGTCAATATTAGACGTTCCTGAAAAGATAGATATTGTAGAAGTTTTTAGGCCATCTTCAGAAGTTCCTAAAATAGTAGATGAGGTTCTAGAAAGAGTCAAACAAAAAGGTGACATAAAAGTAATATGGTTACAAGAAGGCATAAGAAATGACGAAGCTGCAGAAAGGGCAAGAAAAGCGGGGTTAATTGTCATTCAAGATAGATGTATGTATAAGGAATATATGAAAAAGATTGAAGGAGTTCCTTCTCCACCTCCAATTTAACCTTTTTTATTATCAACATATTTTCTAAATCTCATTATCATAAAGAAAAATATTCTGATAAAGGATCAAATGGTATTGTTCATTATTAGTTTAGATCATACCTATACACTGATAAATATTCTACATCTCTTGCTTTGTGGAATACTTCAATTTTTATCAAAATTAACGTAAAACTTACTTTTAACATAACGTCCGATTTTGAATTTAAGAAAAGTCAATGAGTTTAAGACCTAAGGAAATTGAAGTACATAACAAAGCATTTCTCAAGTTAATAAATAGATATATCTAAATCAACTAAAGTCGTATTACTGCATTGCTAACATCTAATTTTACGAAGTTAGCACGACAACATTTGATAAATCATTGCATAAAAATAATGAAGTTAGAAATTATCATTCTAAAAAATAAAAGGTCATCTAGTTATCATCCTATCTCTTATGATATACCATGTTCCTAAACTTATTGCTCCTAATTTTCCTTCACTATCTGTAAACTTTATTTCAACAACTACTGTAGTCCTTCCCTTCCTCACAACTTTTGCCTCTACTGTAAAAGGTCCTCTATACATGGGCTCTAAGAAATTAGTTTTTAACTCTTGAGTAACTTGATCAATTCCATCATTTACTGACATAGTAGCTAATCCGCCTGCAAAATCCATTGCCGTCATTATTATTCCTCCATTTAATACTCCTCCCCTCCTGCATAATTCTTCTTTGTATGGTACTTGAATTCTTACGTAACCTTCCCTCTGTTCCAAGATTTTAATACCTATGTATTTATATACTTTATCGTTATCTTCTAACAACCTTTGAATATCCATGAGCATAATTCCTTAGTTTTAAGCAATAAAATTTTGTTAGCAAAGCAACATTGATCTTTATATATTGTTGTTTCCAAAACTTCTTCTAGCTATCCTAATTTATCATTTATGTTTTCATATGCAATCTGTCTGGAGTAAGCGTTCATAATTTCATGAGTTCTGAAATTCGATTATCTTCTTAGCTATTTTATAATGGACGTAATCAACTAACTTATCGTCAAGCCTTGTTGCTCCTTTCCCTTCTATTTTAGCTTTCTCGTATGCTTCAATAACCCTTTTAGCCCACTCCATTTCCTCCTTACTTGGCGAGAAAATTTGGTTAGCTATATCAATTTGAGAGGGATGGATAACCTGTTTTCCTAAGTAACCTAATTTCTTTGCCTCTTCACATTCCATTCTAAATCCTTCCAGGTTCTTTAGATCAAAATACACTTTATCAATCGCATCTACACCATAAGTCTTTGCAGTTATTACAATTTGAGTTTTCACAAATTCGTTCTTCTCATAATAAGTGTAATCTCCTCCTAAAGATAACGATAAATCAGCAATACCGTAACTTATTGCAGAAACTCCTTCAGATCTAGCTATGTCCTCAATTTTCGTCATTCCTTTAGCAGTCTCAATCAACGGTATTAAGAATTTACCGGTTGCCATATATAAGAACGAAAGATCGTTCTCCGCTTTGGGAATTACAATACAGTTAATCTTGTCTTCTTTTCCTATTGTTGCAATGTCTTTATAGGACTCAATTAGCTGTAGAGAATTTATCCTAACGCACAGTTCTCTTTTTCCCCAGTCCAACTCCTTTAGGAGTTTTACAAGCAAATCTCTAGCCTTTTCCTTATCCTCAGGGGCTACTGCGTCTTCTAGGTCGAAAATAATTGAATCCGCATTTAACTCTACAGATTTCCTTATCATCTTTTCGGATATCGCAGGGACGTATAATTGGGATCTCCTTATCATTATATTAAAAGTTTAGGATAGAAGTAATTAAGTATTATCTAAAAGTGCTTGATACGGAAAATGATTTTGTCATTAGGTTCTCTTAGAGTCACTTCTCTTGAGTATAGTAAAATGGGAAATCAAGTATATTCTCTTTTTAGAGATAAGATTTATTATTATTACTATTAAAAGCTAATATATTATACGATTTTGTATAGGATATTATCATAAAAACATTGTCAAACTCGGCTAACTAAATCATTTTATTTAAATAGTTTGCTAGCGAGTTTGTTTTATGCTAAAGGTAATTGATGCGCATGTGCATTATCACGTTTTCGTTAAAAAAATTCCGGAACATTGTAAAGAGTTCTTAGCTAACGTGGAAGGGACAAGGTTTACTACTAAAAACGATGAAGTTGAAATTGAGAAGGTATTACTGGTACCGTCCCACCCATGCTATACTGAGGAATGTTATGACGGTTTTTATATAGACTATGAAGAGAGGAGAAGGAACCCGGATCTTTACCTTCAATGGGGAAAAGTCAATCCATTAACTTGTAACGTTAAAGAAGAGTTAGAAAGGCAGTACTCTTTAGGTATAATAGGAATCAAGTTACATCCGGTCCATCATGCTTTTAAACCTAATGCTTATAGGGAGGAAGAAGGAGGATTGAAGAGCTTACTTTACATCTATGAATTCGCAGAGGATCACGACTTACCCGTAATGATCCATACTGGAACAAGCACTGGCGTAAAAAGCAGAAATAAATACGGTGATCCCATTCTAGTAGATGATGTTGCTAAGGATTTTCCTAGAATTAAAATCATTTTAGCTCACGCGGGAAGGCCAATATGGTATTCTACTGCTTTTTACATGGCCAGGTTTATGGATAATGTATATCTAGAGATCTCCTCAATACCTCCTAAGAATATACTAAAAGTCTTGCCTAGATTGAAGGAAATTTCGGATAAAGTGATCTATGGGAGTGATTTTCCCGCATTTAAGGGGCAAGACCTAGCAGAATATGCTCTCCAAGTTTATAATGAAGTTAAAGATGAGAAAATAATGAGGGACAACGCTAAGAGAATATTAAAAATATAATCCAGTTCTGAGATGCGGATCGTGATGTGAGAGATTATACTTAGTCAGATCCTGAAGGTCAAGGGCAAACTAGGGTGCGTATAAACACCTAACTTTGCGGGTAGTAATTATGAGTTCAGTGTTGTTACATATAATGCACTACCTTGACCTTTAAGGTCTAACCAAGTATAAATAACGTAATCTTCTCTTTCTTAGTAGGAGTGAGATATTACAGCTTCCTTTTAAAATCTTAAGTCAGGTCGATAAATAAATTAAAAACCTTGAGTTTTGTGAAAGTTTATGTTTTCAATATCCTTGCCACCGATTAGGCATATTGAGTCTAGTTCAGAGATAGTTTTTGATAAAAATCAATACGCTTATTACAATGAAGAGGTATAAATCTTTAAAAATTAATTTTCTAATAAAAATAAAATCTATCATAACGATTAATCTCAATTTAATAATAAGACTTAATTAAAACAGTGCATATATCTTTAATATGGGTTTAACGGAGAGTTGTAGGTCTTAATAGTTTTAAGAGAGAATAAGCAGATTATGAAGTGTTTTGTCGGGTACTTCAATTTCCTTAGATGTTAAGTCCTTTGGTTTTTATTAAATTCTAAATTATACGTTAAATTAAAAGTAAGTTAAACGTTAGTTTTGATAAAATTGAACGAATCCACAAAGCAATCATGAGGAGATTATAGCATATTAAAATAAAAATATAAATTAACTGATGCATTCATAAGAATTATAGAATACATGATTTCCAGGGTAATGCTATATAGTATGTGAAATATCCTTAAAGTCCTATGCAGTTTAATATGCTTCGTATATCAATTATTAAAATGATAGATTTTAAATTATTAAAAATCTCTTAACGTATAGATTTTGTTTTCGCATTTACGGTGGTTTTACGTCTATTGCGGCGACCGGACAAACGTTTACGCAAGCCATGCAGAATATGCAGGATTGTTCATTTATTGGGTCTGCTTTCTTTTCAGCCGCAGGATGTCCAGGAGTGTCATACCATTGGAATACGTTAACAGGACAGGCAGTTATGCAAGATCCATCTGCAGTGCATAGATCAAAATCTACTCCAACTATAGTGCCGTGAATTCCAAGTACTTTAGGTGGTTCTACGGGTCCGTAAATCTTATGCCCCTCATGGTCTCCTATAATGGGTCTGGAAGTGCGGAAGTTTGGATCGATTCCCATTTGATATCATCTATTGTAAGATATGAATCTTAATATAAAAAATTTAATTCCACAAATCTTTCTAGTATCTATAAATACTTTATTCTCAAGATTTATGCTAGTTTTGTAAGGTTTTATTATATTAAAAGATTATAATGGTGAAATCGCCCCAAGTTATTTTACTTATTATTCTTATAAAAATTGTAACATATAAACTTAGAGTGTGTTTTATATTTTTCCTGGATAATTGTTGTTTACTTTACATTTGATTTGCCACATGATTAAAAACTAATTAATTTCAAAACGTTTATCATAAATAATTCATATATTTTTATGATATAGTCTATCTTCTTTAATATATAACAAAATATTTAAACTTCGTATCTAATTTATAAGTATGAGTGAATGCGTTAGCGAAATAACTTTGAGAAGAGCTAAGGAGGAAGATTGGAACGCGATATATGAATTGTATTCCACATTATCCGATGATGACCTATACTTAAGGTATTTCCACCTTTATAGACCAACAGTTGAAGATGTAAGAAAGTTAACTACTGAAAAAGATCATGTTACAATTCTAGCAGAATATAATGGAAAAATAATAGGTGAAGGGACTCTTTATAATGATGGAGAGTTCTCTTTAGTAGTTGATCCAAGGTTCAGAAGATGCGGAATAGGAAGTATTATAGTAAAATCTTTAATTGAAGAAGCAAAAAAGACTGGACTTAAGAAAATAAGGTTTTACACATTAAATGAGAATATACCAATGATAAAGTTAGGAAAGAAATTAGGTTTCGAATTAGTTGTTGATGAAGACGAGGTCTACGGAGAACTGAAACTAACTGTGGAACCTAAAAGTATTAGTGAGATCTGTGCTCAATAATTCTTTTCTTCTAATGTTAACTATCTCCTTTAGTTGATAGAGTAATTTCAAGAAAAAATTATTCTATCTTTAAATAATACGTTATGTAACCCTCCGGTTCTCTTTCTTCTACTTCTAATTTAACGTCTGCTCCTACGTTAAGTTTTTCCAGATTTCCCACAACCCACGCAGTTATGTTAATTCCGTTATCCAATTTAGCGATACCTACTACGTAATCTTGGTAGTGAGAGAAGGACGGTGGTTTAACGTATATCTTAGTATAAGTTATTAATTTTCCTTCTCTAGGTAGTTCTATCCACTCTAGTCCGGATAATTTACACTGAGGGCAATCGTCTTGAGGAGGAAAATATATTGTACCGCATTTCTGACATCTTGTTGTTAATATTTTACCTTCTTTTAGTCCATTAAAGAACTTTTGAACTTTCTTTATTGGCATCTGATACCTTAAGTCCAGTTCCCTAACATCTATCCATAATGGATTTCCGGATTTATCTTGGATTATAGGTAGTTTTGTTTGCTTTACCAGAAAATCTAACTGTTTTATGGACTCATTTATTTGTTTTTGTAAGTTATCCCTAACACTCATCATAATGATGGCCTCCTTGTAGAAAATATTGTGACATAACCGTAATGTCCAGTACCGCCTACATTATGAGCTAACGCCATGCCATTTTTTACTTCAACCTGCATTCCCTTATTAGGGGTTCTATAGAGCAATTGCCTAGTTAATGATACTGCCATACTAACTCCAGTAGCGCCTATAGGATGACCTTTAGCTTTCAATCCTCCATCAACGTTTACTGGGATCTTTCCCCCTATATACGTCTGGTCATATCTAGCTAAATTAACTCCTTCTCCCTTCTTTGCAAATCCTAGATCTTCATAAGCTATTATCTCAGCTATTGTAAAGCAGTCATGTACTTCGGCTACATCGAATACTTTCCACGAGTCTTCCCTATCTACCTTAGCCTTTTTATATGCCATGCCTGCGGCTTCTCTAGCAGCTTCAATCGTTGTAAAATCGCTTTTCCTCGAAAGGTTGGCAGGACCAGACGATACTCCTTGAGAGATTATCCATACAGGAGAATCTGTTACTTTTTTAGCGAATTCCTCAGAGGCTAAAATTACTGCTGCCGCTCCATCAGTTATTGGAGAGGAATCGTAAATTTTTAACGGCCAAGCTACAGGCTTAGATTTCATATATTCTTCCATTGTAATTTCCTTCTGAAAACTAGCGTAAGGATTAAGAGAACCGTAATGATGTGCTTTGATAGCTATTTTTCCTAAATCTTCTTCTTTTAATCCATATTTAGCCATATAGGCGGTAGCGTATAACGCATAATATCCTGGAAATGTTAAGCCGAAATTCTCAAATTCCCAGAAGTAACTTCCCGCCCTACCTATCATTTCCACAACGTTAGGATTCGGAGATTGATGCATTTGTTCTACTCCTATCGCCATGGCAACGTCAACTTCTCCAGACTTAACTGCAAGATATGCCTCTCTTAATGCAGCACTCCCAGAAGCACAAGCTGCTTCCACTCTCATTGTCCCCTTGGCAGTTAGGCCGCAGTATTCTCCTATGACAATAGCAGGTAGATTCTCGGAACTCCACATGCCTACATTTCCTACTGAAAAATACTGAATTTCCTTCTGTTCTAAATTAGCTTCTTCTAAAGCCTGTTTAACTGCTTCCCAAGCTAACTCTTGTAAACTTACATCAGTTCTAACTCCGAACTTACTATGTCCTGTTCCAATTATAGCTACATTTCTCATAAGATAAGATATATCTTTTCGATATTTAACTCTTTTTAATTATGAAAGAAAAAAGAGAAACCCAAAAATTACTTTCTTACCATTTCCCGTAGACTCATCTTATCAATTTTATTAGTTGACGTCTTAGGCAAATCATTAACGAAAATGAATCTGTCTGGGATCCACCAGTTTCTTATTACACCCTCCTCAGCTTTTTGCATGAGGTAATTTTTCAGCTCATCCTCAGTCATTTTATCTTTTAGCACTATAAACGCCACTGGCCTTTCTCCCCATTTTTCGTCTGGTACCCCTACTACTGCTACTTGACCTACCTTGGGGTGAGAGGATATTATATCCTCTAAAAGTAATGAAGGTATAAATTCTCCACCGCTCTTTATTGCGTCCTTATCTCTATCTACAATTCTTATGTATCCGTATTCGTCTACTACCGCCAAGTCTCCTGTATGTAACCATCCGCCACTCCAGAGTTTCATAGTCTTTTCTGGATCTTTATAATACTCCCTGGTTAACCATGGAGTTCTAACGACTATTTCGCCGACGGTATTACCGTCATGAGGTACGTCTCTAAATTCTGGATCTACTACCCTTAATTCGACTAGTGGAATCGGTACTCCGGTTTTTATTTGCTGTTCGAATTTCTTCTCTTCAGGCAATTTTTCAACTTTAGAACTATGGTATGATATAGTTAGCACTGGAGCAGTCTCTGAAAGTCCGTATCCAGATATGACTGTAATTCCGAATTTCCTTGCAGTTTCAGCCAATCCCTTAGGTAAAGCGGCTCCTCCTATTATAATCCTCCATTTTTTAAAAACTTCTGAGTACTTTGGTGCATCCGGGTGAGTTAAAATCATGTAAAGGATTGTTGGTACCATGGCCGAAAACGTTACTCCTTCATTTTTCAATAAGACAAGCTCCATTGTAGGATCGTATTTACCGGGTAATACGTACTTATTCCCTCCCAACATGAAAAGATAAGGATACCCCCATTGATGGACGTGAAATAGAGGTACTAATATTAGATAAACATCTTTAGGTGTAGCGTTGATAGGAGGTTTTGCAGAAGCTATAGCACAAGACATTGCATGAAGTACTAAGTCTCTATGAGTAAACCATACTCCTTTAGGTTCCCCTGTTGTTCCGGAAGTATAGAATATTGTAGCTGGAGTGTTTTCGCTTAATTCAGGTTGCTGGAACTTATTATCATCGTTATTTATTAATTCCATTACGTTCGTGTACTTCACTTCATTTTCATCGCTGTAGGCAAGGATTTTAACGTTATTTAGGTAGCTTTTAGCTTTTTCTATTAATGGGAGAAAATCATCCCTTACTATTAACCACTTATCCTCTGCGTGGAGAATTGTTTTAATTATAAGTTCAGGTGGATATCTTATATTTACAGTGTGGAGTACTGCCCCCATCATTGGTACTGCGTAATAACTCATTAAGTACACGTCTGTATCCCAATCTAATACGCCAACTTTATCTCCGAGTTTGACTCCAAGTTTCTGCAGACCTCCTGCTAAGTTTCTAACTTTTTTCCCGAAATTCTCAAAACTATATCTTCTTTTATCTCTATATACTATCTCTTTATCCGGATAAACTCTTTCTCCATACTCTAAGATCTTATCTACAGTTAACTGGTAGTTATAATTCTCACTCATATTCTATTATTTGTGTAGAAACTTAAAAGTATCTATTAAAATTAAATAAATATATTATATATATTTTAAATAAAATTGACCTCAATCTAATTAGATATATCTAAAATTAAATCCATCATTTATAATTACGTAAACTTAGTCAGCAAATGATAGGTTAAGTACGACAGTAAGGCATCATTATGTTGATGACAAGATATATCGTTTACTTTTTTAGCTAACAATTATAATTATCAATGAATAAGATTGTTTCCGTTTGAAAGTGTACAAGATTTCGAAATCAAGATAAGTGAGGAACACGAGCTGTTTAGAAGAAGTGTAAGAGAATTCTCGGAGGAAATTTTAGCTAAACATGTTATGCAGATAGAAAAAACTAATTCTATTCCAGATGAAGCGATAGTCAAGGCAAAAGAACTAGGATTATTCGGTATAGGAATACCTCCAGAATATGGAGGTCAAGGAGGAGACTCTCTGATGCTTGCCATAGCTAATGAGGAAATAGCTAGAGTTTATCCAGCTTTTGCAGCACTTATAGGAGCTAATTACCTTTTTACGATTCCATTACTCATTTTCGGTACGGAAGAGCAGAAGAGGAAATATGTTACTCCAGTGGCTAAAGGTGAGGTTTTTGCAGCACACGCTAATACCGAACCCGGAGCAGGAAGCGACATTGCAGGAATAAAGACTACTGCAAGGAAGGAAGGAAATAAGTACATAATAAATGGAAGGAAATATTTCATAACCGGTGCTGATAGGGCAAAATATTTAGTAGTCTCTGCAAGGACAAATCTTCCATCAAAAGAAAGATGGAAAGGAATAACTTTCTTCATACTAGATACGGAAATGCCCGGAGTAAAGATAGGTAGTAAAATAAACGTAATAGGCTTAAGAGGAGAACAGCCTAACGAAGTTATATTAGATAATGTTGAAGTTCCAGAGGAAAACATTCTAGGTAAAGTGGACGAAGGATTCAAAGTTGCAGTCACGACATATGATAGGGGTAGAGTAGGCGTTGCAGCTCAAGCTGTAGGAATCGCTCAAGGAGCATTTGAGAAAGCATTTAACTACTCTCTTTTTAGGAAAACCTTTGATAAACCGTTAATATCGTATGAAGGAATAGCTTTCAAGTTGGCAGACATGTTAGCTGAATTGGAAGCAGCGAGGCTTTTAACTTATTGGGCTGCCAACATGAATGATAAAAATGAGAAAGAAGCGGTAATGGCGTCGTCATTGGCAAAACTCATGGCCACGGAAGTTGCAGAAAAAGTATCATCATTATCAATAAAAATACATGGAGGAGCAGGAGTGGATCAACAAAATGGGGTAGAAAGATATCTAAGAGACGCTATAATTACTACAATTTACGAAGGGGCAAACGATATTCAAAGATTAACAATTATAAGGGATTTAGTAAGAAAGATTGTCGGTACAAACATAGAAATTATGTAGGCTGAAAACCATGATAAGAAAATTTACTGTGGTAGGAGCAGGGACGATGGGTCATGGAATAGCCGAAGTAGCAGCTATATCAGGGTTAGAAGTATGGCTAAACGACGTTGCTGAAGAAATATTGAAGAATGCTATAGAGAAAATTTCTTGGAGTTTATCAAAACTTGAGGAAAAGGGACAAATAAAAAGCAAAGATGAAGTTCTGTCCAGAATTCATGTAACCACTAACCAAGAAGAAGCACTTAAAGACACGGATTTTATGATAGAGGCAGTAATAGAGGATATTAATATAAAATCTAAGGTATTTTCAAAAGCAGATGCTTTATCCTCAGATAACGCTATACTGGCATCTAATACTAGCAGTATACCGATTTCTGAAATTGCGAAGTATGTTAAAAATCAGGAAAGAGTAGTTGGAATGCACTTCTTTAATCCACCAGTCCTTATGCCTTTAGTTGAAATAGTAAAAGGAGAAAACACGTCAGAGGGGACTGTAAAGGAAGCTTATAATTTAGTGAAGAACTTAGGAAAAGACCCTGTAATAGTAAATAAGGATATACCCGGCTTTCTTGTAAATAGAATATTATTTAGGGTAATCGAAGTAGCATGTTGGCTTGTTGAATCAGGTAAAGCAAGTATAGAGGATGTAGATTATACTGCTATTACAGATCTTGGTTTTCCAATGGGGATTTTCCTCCTTCAAGACTATACCGGTTTAGATGTAGGATACATGGTAGCTAAGGCAATGAAAGAAAGGGGTGTAAAAATGTACGAATGCAAAATGTTCGAAGAGAAATTCAAATCTAAGGAATTCGGAGTAAAGAGCGGGAAGGGCTTTTATACCTATCCGGGCAAATTTGTTAGACCAGAATTTAAAGGAGCAAAGAAAGTTAATACAGTTCTTCTCTTATCATCTGCAATAAATGAAGCCTCTTATCTACTGAGAGAAGGCATTTCGTCTAAAGAAGATATAGAAAAAGGATGCAAATTAGGATTAGGATGGCCAAAAGGAATATTTGAATACGCGGACTCTTTTGGCATAGATGAAGTGATAAATGCTTTAGAAGAGTTAAAGAAGGAAACGAAATTGGAGAACTTCACCCCAGATCCTTTGCTTATCTCAATGAAGAACGAAGGAAGATTGGGCAAAAAAGCTGGAAAAGGATTTTATGAATACGGAAAAAGGAATTTTAATACAATAAAATACGACATTGACGGGCAAATAGGTATTATAACGTTAAACAGACCGGAGAAACTTAATGTGATAAACGAGGAAATGATAAAGGAGTTAAATCAAATCCTTGACGAAATAGAGGAAGACGATAGAATAAGGGTAATCATAATACAAGGGAGCGGGAGGGCATTTTGTGCCGGAGCCGACATATCTGAATTCACTAGGATGACCCCAATAAAAGCAATGATAGCATCAAGGAAATTACAAGAATTATATAATAAAATACAATTTTTAACAAAACCTGTAATTTCATTGATCAATGGTTATGCAATAGGAGGAGGTTTAGAGCTGGTCATGAGTACGGATATAAGAATAGCGTCGTCGAATGCTCAATTCGGACAACCTGAAATTAACTTGGGTATTATACCCGGCGGTGGAGGGACTCAGAGATTACCTAAGTTATCAAGGAGAAAGGCACTTCAATTAATACTTACTGGAGAAAATATATCCGCAAAAGAAGCAGAGGAACTTGGGATTGTAGATGAAGTTGTAGATCCTTCAGAATTAGAGAATGAAGGAAAAAAGATAGCAAGCAAAATATCCGAAAAGTCTCCGTTAGCATTAGCTTTAGCAAAATATGCAGTAAATTTAGGTAACCAAACAAATATATGGACAGGAGAGGCATTAGAATCCTCATTTTTCGGTATCTTATTCAGTACTAAGGACTTTGAAGAAGGAGTTAAAGCATTTATGGAAAGGAGAAGACCACAATTTAAGGGAGAATAAAATGAAGGCTGCCGTTTTAGATGAATACGGAAAACCCTTACTAATAAAGGACGTGGAAATGAGTGGAAATGATAATGACGTCTTAGTTAAAGTTAAAGCTTCTGGAATGTGCGGAAGAGATTTAGTTATATGGAAAGGAGGATTCAGAAATCTAAAACTTCCATTAATATTAGGGCATGAAATTTTTGGAGAATTAAACGATAAACCCGTAGGAGTATTCGGTACAGTTGTGTGTAACAACTGTATATATTGTAAAAAAGGTAAGGAAAACCTATGTGAAAACTCGGTCTTTTTCGGAGAAGGAAGACCTGGAGGATATGCAGAGGCCGTTTACGCTCCCAGAGATTCAGTTTTTCCTCTACCGGATGAGGATTACGAAAAATACGCTGCGGCTGTATGTCCTCTAGCTACGTCCATTCATGCCGCTAGATTAGCTAATGTAAGGAAGGACACAGTAGTCCTAGTAACGGGGGCAGGCGGAGGAGTAGGTATTCATATGATTCAATTTCTGAAAAGTTTAGGAGCTTATGTAATTTCAGTAACCTCAGATGAAAAGAAAGAGAGAGTAGGAAAGTTCTCCGACGCGATAGTAACGGAGAAGGAATTTTCTAAGAAAGTTAAAGGAGTAGATGTCGTAATGGAGTTGGTAGGCAGTGAAACTATTAACGAGAGCTTGAGGTCATTATCCAGAGATGGTACATTGATCTTAATAGGTAACGTGAATGGAAGGGAAATTTCTCTTAAGAGACCGGCTTTAACTATAATGAGACAACAAAAGATCATAGGCTCTGCTTCATATACTAGAAAAGAAGTACTTGAGGCAGTAGATCTTATACATAACCGAAAGATTGTTCCAATTTATAAAAGATATGAATTAGTAAACGTAAATAATGCAATAAAAGATCTAAGCAAAGGAAGAGTTCTAGGGAGGGCTATACTTATACCTTAAGCTTCGTGATCGAAGACGAGTTTAGTACATATAACTTTTCATTAATTGCTTGTGATCCCCATCTAACTAACGCCAGTTAACCTATTATATGAATCCAAACACTATCCTGCCTAAAATGAACCACAGAACTTGAAGTCTCGACAGGAATTACGCAATAATAATTAGGAGAACTTCATTTCCTTCCCCTGGAGCTTTTAACTATGTAGAGTGTACGAGGTAGCAAATTACCGAATCGGTTTAATGAGTGTGTCAAGAGAGTTCTAATTTGACTCATGAATAATCGTAAGATTGTGCTGAAAGTAATTATTTTAAGATCTACCAGAAATTAATAATTATGGGGAATGATCTTTACAAGGTTAGTGAAGATTACGTCGAAGCTAGAGTAATTGAAAGTTTATCAGACCTGTTCCTCTCACTTAGTCTGTGGAAGGAAGGGTACACTAGGAATTCCGCTGGAAAAAACTTTTAGTGCGGTGAAAGCGTTAATGAGCGCGTTCGTAGTGACTAATGAGGATAAGTTACTTGCTCTGGCTTACGATAACAAAGAGAAGGAATGGATTAAGAAGAAAGCTCACATTGTACCTACTCACAGTATGTACGCTTTAGCACAAATACTAAGGAAAATAGGAATCGACGTTGTAAACCTTGTTAGGATTGCACTAGACCTTCATGAATATCAATATAACGGTTTCGAACCAGACTTCAGTAGGTATAGCAGGAAAGAAGACGTGCTTACGGATTTAATTACCGTTGTGGATGAGACTAAAAAAGTAATAAACGTTTATTTTCCTAAGTATGAGGTCAAGGAAATTTCAGGGAAGATAGACGAACTATTAAAGGAATTAACAAAATGAGTTTAGTAGGCGTTATGCTTTCGGCTTTAAATTAATAGAACCTTATTTAGATAAGCTACCTCTTTTATATCTAAGGATCCCAGTAACCGTTAGCCCTTTGTTTAATTTCCAAAACGAGGTTAAACAGCCTCCTATATTCCCTATTTCTCAATATCTCATCTATAGTCTCCAGGTAACTATACTCGTGAACTACGATGTCCCTGAACCCAACTACTGCGTTGAAGAAATTCTCTTCATCATCATTGATTATACCTTTTCCTTTAATTTTCTTACGGCATCCTTATACCCCTTTGCACCCGTACCCAATAAGAGCCTTTGGATGATATCGAGGACAATCTGAGTCTGTATTTGTAAACCGTGAATGACTGCCATTTGGTCTCTTCAGTCATTTAAATTGTAGCCACTCTCTACAGTTTCATCAAGTCTAGAAGTAACATCTTCAAGGTTTTTAAGCAACCTATCTAGGACTGCCATTTCCTTACCAACGCCCTTGCCGCGTTCTCTATTACGTTCAATTTCTTTGCGTCAATTAAGAAGTCCTCACAAATAACTGCCCTCCTATGTACTCTCCACCAGTCCTCCATGTATACTATCGTTAAACACTTCATTGATTAAGTAACAGTTCGTTCTCTCATTTATGACGGTCAAATCTACTTTCTCAGTATTTAAGTAGTCAGTCAAATCGACCCAAAGCTTAGTATAATCTTCTAACGTCATCTTCTTCTTGAATTCTACTGCGATATCTATGTCGTTCCCTTCACCTTTCTTAGCTAGAGAACCGAATAGTACTGAAAAGTATAAATCGTAATTAGCCCAATTAAATGCCTTTAACTTTTCGAGCACTTACGTCAGTTTCGCAGTGTAAAATAGCACTACCAACTTTTAAGAGTATGGATTTTGTTAGTTTGATACAAAATTCAATTGGGAGCTGTGCTTCTTTAGCCACTTCACTATTAGATCTATTCTAAATAGGCAGAATGAATTTTAATGCTTTGTTGGACTTCAATTTTCTTGAGCCCGTTAATTTTTTCTCAAAATCAGACGTTGCGTTAAAAGTAAGTTTTACTAGATTTGATAAAAATTGAACCACCCCACTAAGCACATCTATATTTTTAAGGCGAACAAGAGGAGAAGATATTTTAAATAAAATTGCTCCACTCGTAACAGGAAACCCTTTAATCTCAGATTCACACTTTCTATGGATGTATCTAGTTCAGTTACCCGAGGCAGACCCATACCACATGTTATTTGCAACAAGGCTCATATCAGCAATAACCAAGAAACTGCAAGATAACGTATTTGCATTAATGACTCCTACTAGGAAGACGTTCATAAGCGTAGGTTACCACGAGCAAATGTCTAAAACTGTAAACCTGAAGTTAGCTAAAGAAAGGGGAATTCCGGTAATAAGGAGGGATACAGGAGGAGGTACGGTAATCATTACCAAAAACCAGCAAGGTTATAGGATAGGAATTTATGATAGGCCTTCAAGGGTTGAGGAGATCTATTCACTTTACTTAACCCCAGTAATAGACGTACTGAAGGAATACGGCAAAGTAGAAATAAGGGGACAGGACCTTTTACTTAACGGTAAAAAGGTGAGCGGTAACGGTGCGGTAACTTACGATAATATTACCTGCATAACCGGGAGTATTATAGTAAAAAACGACATTGCTGAACTAGCTTACCTACTTAACGTGTCTTCTGAGAAGTTTAAGGATAAAATAGCTATGTCAATAAAGGATTGGGTTACTGGTTTATCAGAAGAAGTTGGTAGGGAAGTTACTACTGATGAAGTTAGGGAGAAGTTGAGGGAAGTCCTACTTAGAAAGTATAACGCAAAGGTTTACGAACTTAAGGAGGAGGACTTAAAATATTGGGACGATATTTCAAAGCCTGAAGAGAGAGATGATAGGGACAGGTTATCTTATGTAGAAGGCTGTTTTAAAGTCGCTTCAAGGGTATTTTTGTGCAACGAGGAGAGGAAGTTTAGGAAATTGGTTAACGTAACTGTTAGGTTGGTTGACGGTAAAATAGACGACGTAACTATTACTGGAGATTTCTTTGTACAACCCAGAGATTTAATTGAAAAACTGGAGAAGGCTTTACAAGGCAAGACTCCATGGGAATCAGCTGTAGTTATAAAAGACGTGTTAAGAGAGGGAAGCATTTACGGGTTTACTGTCGACGACCTAGTTTCAGTCTTTAAGGATATAGGAGAAAAGTATTTAAAGCGTGAATAATAGTATATTTTCTCACGTAAAAACGCGATAATATAGCCTTAACAAGATTAAGGAGAGATTACATTTCTCAGTTGTTAAAGCATAAGTGAAGATACCGCAACTAATATCCCGCTTATGCTGAGGAAGACTGATGAAGATAACCAAAGCGGCTCGTGAGATAATGATACTGCTAGAGTGTACCAAATCCCTAAAGCCATTCCTAAGGAGACCGTAAGCCCAACTGATGTAGATCTTATACAAGGTTTAAAGAACGAAGTGACTAAAGAAGGCATTGCTCCCCAAGGTGCTTGCGTTATTATACCTATTATTATTGCCATTAAATACAATTTAGGTAAATAATAGAAAGTAGGCAACGCGGTTACTACGATTAAAACTCCCCAAAATGCCAGTATCCTTTTATTATAAATTTTCCCGAAGATGAGGAGGAAAGGTAGAGTAATTATCATTGCCAAGGCGTAATAAATTCTACCTTCACTTCCTAAAATTAATGGTACAAACTGGAAAAAGGATAAAGCTAAACCCATCATTCCCAAGAACCAGAATAGTAGCCTCAAAATTACCTTCTGCTTAAATGCCGTAAGAAGGTTCGCGGACTTTTCTTCCTCCTTAATTTTCCTAAAAACTGGGGTCTCACCAATCCCTAGCCTAATCCACAGTGCTATTAAAGCTAAAGAACCTCCTATGAAGAACAAGTATTTCCAACACAGACCGTGAACGACTAACAACAAGGTCGCAAGTAATGAACCAAAGCCGAAACCGCTCTGCACAAATGCTCCGGAAATTCTCCTATTATTACTCCACTCCTCAACGAAGACGTAACCGTTTGCGTACTCTCCTCCAGTAAATATTCCTATACCTATCCTTATTAGTATGAAGAAGACCATTGAAAAAATTCCTAAAATCCTGTAAGGAGGGATCAGTGCAGTACCTACAATGAAAAAGGATATGAAAACCATTGAAAGAATTAATCCCGTCCTCCTCCCTAACTTATCTCCTATTCTGCCTAGAATTACTCCTCCTAAAGGTCTAAAAACTACAGTAAAGCCGTATGTTAATATAACGTTAATGAACGTCATTCCGGGCAGGAAGAAGAGTTTAGCTAGGAAAGGCGATAAAATTGTAACCAGAGTGAAGTCGTACGCATCTAGCAAATACCCAAAGAATTGAGCAACAGAGGCTTTTATCATTTTCATGAAATTTAAAAAATTTTCCTTTATAAACTTTTCTGGTTGCTGATTGAAAGTTAATCTCCATGTATTATTTCATGTAATCCTTTGACCATTGCGATGTACATTTTCTCGTACTTATCGACTTTGAGGACAACTGCCCTTTTGCACTTTAGGAATCCCTTATCTGTAGTTACAATATAACCGTTTATTAACCTCGCATAAAGCATTATCTGGTGGTCGTGCTTATAAGGCGTAATGAACGCGTTAAAGCCTAAATATTTTAACCTCCTCCTAGACCAGTAATAAAATCCCTTCAAAGAAAGGTCAAAGATTAATGGGATTCCCTCGTGAAGGTACACGGCGTCACGAGGCGTTGGAGGGACTGACTCTATACTCATCGAGAATCCCCTAAAATAGCTTGATTTCCTAAATTTTAAATTTTACAAGGTAATTTTCTAGTCTCAAAATGATTACCCTCGAATACAAAACTGTTCTCTTAGTAAGGAGAACCGTAGTCGTCATTAAAAATATATAATAGAAGGTCTATTATATCTGAAAAATTTCTATAGAAAACCGTAAGATTATAAGTAAGCATTTATTATCTAATGAAAGAGCATCATATAATTTTTACGGTAATGTTTCCTAAACTGCTAGGAGAACTTCCTTCATTTGCTCGTTAAGCTGATAAACTAGCTTTCAAAAATTAAATAAAATATATTTCCTAATTTTTAGATAGAAGTTTGTTTAAGCATTTTTTGAAACTTTATTTAAATTCTCCAAAGCATCATTATTATTATGCCAGAAATTGGTGAAAAGGCACCTGACTTCGAGGCAGTGGACACAGACTTAAAGAAAGTAAAGCTGTCAGACCTCAAAGGTAAGGTAGTAGTTTTAGCTTTTTACCCGGCAGCCTTTACAGCAGTGTGTACAAAGGAAATGTGCACTTTCAGAGACTCTATGGCGAACTTCAACAAGATGGATGCAGCAGTTTTAGGAATAAGTGTGGACCCACCGTTTAGTAATAAGGCATTTAAGGAACAGAACAAGCTTAACTTTACAGTATTAAGCGACTACAATAGGGAGATAGTAAAGAAGTACGGAGTGTATTGGGAGTTCCCTTCGCTTGCAGGATATATATTAGCGAAAAGGTCTGTCTTCGTAATAGATAAGGATGGAGTTATTAAATATAAGTGGGTTTCAGACGATCCTACAAAGGAGCCACCTTACGACGAGATAGGGAAAGTCGTGGAAACTTTAAATAAATAACTTTATTCTTTTTCTTTCCACTTTTCTAATGGTAGATTAGTATGCAATATAAAGAATAGTTTCGTGCTCTAGAGTAATTGATTTAAGCGAGACTACAAATGAATAATTATGGAGAAGGATCTTTATAAGGTTGGAGAGGATTATGTTGAAGCTAGAGTAATTGAGAGTTTGTCAGACCTCCTCCTTTCCCTTACTCTGTGGAAAGAGGGTTATACTAGGAATTCTGCCGGGAAAGCGTTTAGTGCAGTCAAAGCTTTGATGAGTGCACTCATAGTAACTAATGAGGATAAGCTTCTAGATCTAACTAAAGACGACAAAGAGAAGGAATGGATTAAGAAAAAGGCTCATATTGTACCTACTCACAGTATGTACGCTTTAGCACAAATGTTAAGGAAAATAGGGATCGATATTGTAAACCTTGTGAACTTTGCATTAGATCTCCACGACTATCAATATAACGGTTTCGAACCAGACTTCAGTAAATACAGTAAAAAAGAAGACGTGCTTACGGATTTGATTATCGTCGTGAGGGAGACTAAAAAGGTGATATGCACTTATTTCCCAAAGTATGAGGTTAAGGAAATTTCAGAAAAGATAGACGAGCTAATTAATGAAATAGTAGACGGTAGTAAATGAAAAGATTCCACGGATTTTGAACCCTTATAGAAAGGAAACATTGATGAAGTACAATAATAGTCCAAATTTCCAAAGCAATGTAATAATTTTTAGAGATGAAGATTTTTGCATTCGTATATAGTATTTATATACTTTGATATGAGGAAATTGGTTTTACTAAAGTCTTACCTAATTTACTACTTCGATCTCTCCTATGCACTCAGATAATACGCAAACTAGCCCGCCTTCTTAGCATCTCAGCGTAAACTTGCTTATCAAAATATTTATCAGTAAGCCTTGTATTAGTGTATATGAAGGTAGTTTTACCAATTGGTTCCTCACTGTTAGTGTTTGAAACTGCAGTAACTTCGATCCTAAGGGTTAGCGAAAGTTTCGAAGTTGACGAAGTATTACTCCTAGTCCCAAAATTCGCAAACAACTACTTAAGGGATATAATTAATTTCTTACAAGATATAGGCTTTAAAATCACAATAAATTACGAAGAGATCACTCCGGACATCTCATATGATGAGATAGATAAATATTTAAACGATGGAGGAATCCTTGTTCCTTCAGCTTCTTCGGTAATCTACATAATAAAGTTCGTGTCGAGAGCTACGAAGTTAGGAAATAGGATTCTCCATATTTCGTTCCCCTTCGGGCCTTGGTTGGGGCTCTATTACCCTTACGTCCCCCGCTTTATTTTAAAAATTGCAGGAGGTAAAAAAGAGGTGAGAAAAGTATTTGACTACAACTTAGCCAAACAAGCAATAGATAAGTGGCTCAAGAATAGGGAGTTGAGCAAGATCATTGCCAGAGAATCATTGGATTATAATATTGCGGACGACAAGAACTACCTAGAGGATGAAGACGTAGAGCTTTGCTTAACAAGGGAAGGAAAGGTAAACACGGAAGGGAAAGACTGTATTTTAAATTTACGTGCAGACAAGAACTGGAACTTAGTCAGTTTAACCAGCGATGGAAAGAGTGTTACTTTCCTCGACTTTTTAAAGGAGTTCAAGGACTCAAATACAAAAGAAGGTACAGTGAGGTCTTTAGCGGGAGAACTTGGACTTTATTCAATTGGCGTGATGTTAGACGACGAAAAGTATAACATTAGAGAACTTAGCAAGAAGTTCAGGGGGATTATAGTTGACACAAACTTAATATACAACGGTATAGCACTTTACCCAGACTTAAACTTACTTTTACCTTACTGTGCTTACGTTGAGGTCTCAAATAATAGGGCTAGCATTAAAAGGAGAAGGTCGACAAAGGTCGAGAGGGCTGTTGAAGACTTAGCCTGGATAGAGACTCAGGAGATTCTATCTAGGTTCGGAATAATCCCAACTCAGACTTTCTTCTGTGACGCAATAATGTCTATGATAGACCCACTTTTGCTGAGGGATACTTTAATCTTGACAGACGACGAAGGGGCTTACAACCACTGGAGGAACGTAATAACTAACGCTACCGTAGGTAAGCTTTACTTGGAGGAAGAGAAGAACGGAGCTTATCTTTCATATTCACTACTTTTATTATCTTGGGTTATGAGAAATTATCTGAAATGAGGATAAGGAACTTCCGCAATGATATATTATTTATAGTATCAGCTGTGGTCTTTATCTCAAGTTTTGTACTCATGGGAGTTGGATATGGTTATAATATTATTGTAGTTGAAATTTTTGGAGCAATACTCTTTATTATCTCAATAATTTTAGTAATGGCTAGTGTAACAGTTGTCGTGATTGCTTCATACTCGATAAACTCTAAATATCTTAGAGTTGGAAGTAAGAAGATACCTATAAGTGAAATTAAAGAAATAAAGGTCTCTAGCAGAAATGCATTATATAAAGATGTAATAGTTATCTTAAAAGACGGCAAGGAAATTAAATTAGAGAAGGCCAGGAACGCAGACGTGATGTTGGAGAGAATTAAGGAGTTCCTGCGTTAGGGGTTTGGGCTTCATTTAGTATCAGCCTTGGGCGTGTTTATTTCTTCAAGGATTGTGAGTAATTTTTGCATTGTTATTAACGACGGCTCCACGTCCCCAGGAGTAAGGTCTTCAGTGTGAGCCCCTAAATTACCTGTGTTCTTTGCCAGTTCAATATAATTCCTAATTAGTTCTACTTTATTCCTATTAGTATTAAGCCTCTCGAGAGTAGTCCTGCACTCCTCCAGGGAAGGAACGAAGTCATTTGTGTTCATAAGTAACGATATTACGTTTTCTGGGTTACTTAATATATCCGCAAATTCCCCTGCAACGTTAGTCTTCCCGCTCTCTAGCATCTTGCAAGTCTTTCTTAGTCTTGAATTCCCTAAATTACCAAGACCGCTACAGCAAAGCGTTAAAATATCCTTTGACACGGACTCTGCTAACTTTCTCAGCTCTACTGCTGCCGAACCTGCAAATCCCATTTCATACAGGGCATAAGCTTTTGCCAAATGAATAGAATAATCATTTATATTGGAGGAAACCCTAACCCTGGACGTTTTGTTAATTTCTGCAATCCTTATTATTAATTCTTGCAGAAAAAATTCATTATCCTCAAGCCTACTATATGGCCTAAGTATCTGCCCTTTTCCTATTATGATAGAATATGACGTGGTGAAGAGCCCATCATTAGATCTACAAATATTATAAGGTATTATTTCCGATGAAAGCGGTATTGGGTCTTCGGCTCTATTTCCTTGGACTATTCCTGCCAGATTTGAAGTTGATATTTCCTCGCATGTTACAATAGACTTCGGCTTTTTATACTCTAAGTTGACGAAATACCCCTTATTACTTTCATACCCGACGTAAACGTCATCTATAATTAATTTAGGGATGTACCTTGTTAGGATATCTGCTACCTTCCTGGCATTGTATAAGTCCTTTACGTAAACCTTATGGAAAGGTATTCCCACCCAGATCACTATCTTTCCCTGAGATAATGAAACGAGGAATTTCTCCAAACTTTCCGGGTTATCTACCTTAATATCGTTGGAATGTATTACCAGTACATCACCTATGTCAAAGTCTTCAATGGAATTAATTCTAAATGTAGGTATCTTTTCTATTTCCAGACTTCCATAAATCGCTATTTTGTACACATTAATAAATAATCTGCTTAATTAAAATGTCTTTATGCTTAAGCTGAAATCCTCATAATTATTTCACCCTTAGTAGTTAGCCTTATTTCCTTTTCCTTTTTCTCTATTAAACCCTTGGCCTCCAGCTCATTGACTTTTCTCCACGCTGTAGTTAAAGAAGTATTAAAAACTTTGGCAAGCTTAGATATTGTAATACCCGCAGATACATACTTAAGTATCTGTATTTCATCTCTTGTCACTTTAATCCCCTTAAGGTCGGAAAATTTTCCGACTTCCTTTCCGTTATATAGGAACTTTGCTTCGACGTTCATAACGCTTATTGCATAAAGGATTTTCAGGAATTGGTACTCTTCCGCATTTAAAGCTAATGTTATTTCTCCCTGAACTTTTATTGCCTTAATAAACTCCACAGCATCTTGAACTAAGTCAGACTTTAAGATCAAATTCATTGCATTAATACCTAATATTCCGAGCAATGACTTAGAGAACTTCAAAGGCAGGGATTCATCTAACGAGACAAGTACGAATTCTTCCTCAGTATTTATATTCCTCACTACTGCCTCTTCAGTCTTACTCACGTTTGCTACAATCATAATTAAAAGAAAATAGAAGAACATTTATAACCATTACGTTTCAGACAAATCTGAAATGTTTTCCTTATTAATTTCAGCAATGATATTTTTGTCTACAAATTCAGAATAGAAAATATGAAACCTTCAACTTCAGCAATCTTAGGAGCAATAGGAGGTGCAATGTACATCATAGGAGGAATTGTTGCTGCATATGCGATTGCAGCACTTTACGGCTTCGGTGCAGGACTCGCTAACAGTCAAAGTCTTGCGAAGGAAGGTGCAAGTGATGCAAATTTTCTGCTAGCTTTCGGATTTGTAATAGGAATAATAATTATTGCCTTATCCGTTGGTATGTTAAGATCCCAGAATAGGAAAATGAGGCAAATAGGAGGAATTTTAATCATCGTCGTAGCTCTACTCGGTGCAATAAATACTTTAGGTGGCTTAGTTATAGGAATAATCCTTTCAATAGCTGGCGCAGTAGGTGCAATGACTTACAAGTAAAAGTGAAAAAGATATATCTTTTTTAAGATGGTCAGTAAAATCTTTTTTCTCTTTTTATTGAAAGTGTAAAAAATAAAACTTATTAATATTATCAGTATAAAATAAGTTGATCAATATGAATAAAGTAGTAATCATAGGGGTAGTGGTAGCGGTAATTGTAGTAATTGCAGCTATAGCAGTATTATATAAACCGACTAGTACTACACCTTCTACAACTACTACAACACCTTCTTCAACTACACCACCGTCTCCATATGAGCTATCAATTATAAACGTCATAAACGGACATGCGTTAAGTGAATATGACGGTGAAAGCGGTAAAACGTTCGTTATAGTAAACTTCACTTTTAATTATGAAGGTAGTTCATCGTTTACTGTAAAGCCCAGCGATTTCTATATAATAACTAATGAAGGAGAGTATGAAGCTTGTTTTACTTCACTCTTCGAAGGGACACCCAACTATTTGTCAGAAGCTACACTGCAAAAAGGTGACCATATAAGCGGTTGTATAGCATTTGAAATACCAACATCTGCTACTCCAGAAAAGATAGAGTATAAAACGCTGACGGGCAACGTGCTTGTATGCACTTCATTACCTTCTCCAAACAAATACATAATAGCAATAGGTGACGTGTACGCTTGTACAAATAATGATAGTATCGCAACATCCTTGATAACACATCCTACATTACCTGCAAATATCTTTACGTATGGAGGGGAAATACAGAATTATACTATAAAAGTTACTGCAGAAGATTATTTTGGTCCTCCAGTGAAGATAACTGCAGTTAAGGTCTCTCCTAGCTGTTTTACCGTAGTAAGCTGTGGAGGAGCTGTAGGAAAGGAATTATCGCCAGGACAATGCTACTGTTTCACTGTAAGTATAAAGTACCCTGCTGACGGAGGTTACTTTAAATCAGTGTATATATATGTCTGTGTCGAATGTACATAAGCTAGAGGTTTAAGTATAAAAGAAAACTTTTTAACTAGTTTTCTTCCTATTTATTCTAGGGTATAGGCTTCTAAAAAGAGCAATGAACAAATGTCCTATACCCGAATGTGGTAAAGAATTCAAGTCAAAGAGGGACCTATTAATACACTTAAAAAAGACCGTAAATGAATGTCCGGTATGCGGTAAGAAAGTAACTTATGACGGTCTAGTTAAACATCTAAGGATGAGCAAAGACGATGAACATAAGAAACTCTTATTACTACTCTCAGAGTCAAACCATAAAATCAAGGGTGAAAAGGAATTGAAGGTATCAAGCCAATGCTAACGAAATAAATATCAACTACAAGTAGTATCATCATTAACGCTATTACGCTCTTATCTATTGTCGAGAATATAACGTCCTCAATATAGGTTCTTGTCTTATAAGCCATGAAAGCCCTAGTCTCAGCTGAAACGCTCACAGTTTTAGCCTTCTTAAATTCGTAAATGAAGAGAGGCACAACGGATTCCATTAATGCCCTCAGAGTATAAGGAAACTTTATCCTCTTTTTATAACCTATCCCCTTCATGAGCTGAAGTTTCATTATAGTATCAGCGCTATCGAATATCCTAGGTAAGGAGACTAACGCTACAGTAACTGCAAAGGTTATGGGCATGGGAACTTTGAGCTTATGAAAAGACCTAATAATCTGCGAAGGTGTAGTAGCGAGGAAAATTAACCCAGAGAACATGAAAAGAGACCATATCCTCATGCTGACTTGAAAGGAATAAATTATTGCCTGTAACGTCAAGCAAGGAACCACGCCCATGTATATGAAATACGAAGGAAACTTCCATATTACAGTCAAATTATTCCCGAATATCTCCTCTAAAATTGTAGGAGAAACAAAAAAGGAGTAGTTGAGGACTGAGACTACCATTTGGAGTGATGAGAAGGAGAGTATTAACTTAACCCTCTTAAGGGAGTAGTAGAAGAAAAGGGAAGACATTCCTATAATTAGACCGACCCACCATATTGAGATTGCAGAAATTACAGTTACAATGAAGGCCACTACGAGTTTAGTTAAAGGGTTAAGCTTATGGTAAGGAGTATTACCTTCAACGTAAGTGGTTAATCTCTCAAATCCCTTAAATCCCAGGACTTTGAAAAGTATATAAAAAGGAGATACTTTCTGAGATTTTAAAAGGCAAGATTTCCTACTAAATTACGGAAGACATTTGTGTCAAGAGGCACTGTCGCACTTTAAGCTACAACCAAGTATAATATAGAGAGATACAAATTACTACATAATGTTAATAAAAATTATTTCCTTCTCTTTAGCATGATTAAAATAGATGCAGCTACTATAACTACTACTGCAGCAGTAATGCTTCCTAGAACTATGTAATTAGGAGTTTCAACTAAGGTCTCTTGGATAGGTTGATTTACTACTATTACAGAGCCCACTGGTACGTTATATGTTCCTTTAAATTTACCAACCTCGTAGAAGGGTATCGAAGCATTGAGAATTAGAGTAGATCCCTTATTATACCAGACAGAGATGCCGTTTATTGTTACCAAATACTGCTTCTGAGTCTCAACGTTAATTGTAATGGGTTTCGCCAAAGTCGTTACTTGAGGAGTTACATTAACTACTACACACCTTTCGTCAGAGCTTACATAGTAAGTACAATTCTTTACCACTATTTTAGTTCCCTTGTTAATCCACGAAGAGTTAATGCTAAGTAAACTACCGTTAATGTACGCCTTAACCGGTATCGGGGAGTCTACTTTGACAAAGTACTGGAGAATGGTAAATACTCTTACAGTGGTAGGAGACTTAACTAGTAGAGAGGGCGAGGATATTGATATTATCACATATCTTTCTCCCTGTGATGGGTAGTATGTAATATTCTCCACTTTAATTGTAGTTTCTGCATTATACCATCCTGACATCAAGGTAGTATTACTTCCATTAATTAGTGCATACATGGGTATTACCGAGCTTACATTAACGTAAAACTGTTGTAGAGCCTTAATTATTACAGTCGATGGGCTTGTCAACATGAAAGTCGAGGGTGAGATTTGAGTTATTATGTACCTTTCTCCTTGAGACGTGTAGTATGTAATATTCTCTATTATTATACTAGAGCTAGCATTATACCATCCTGTCTCCAGTGTTATGTTTTTTCCGTTAATTAGTGCGTAAACTGGTATTTGCGATACTACGTTCACGTAAAACTGCTTAATGACCTTTACATTAACTTCAGTTGGTGATTTTAATGTAAATGATTGAGGGTAAATAGATGTAATTACATATCTCTCTCCTTGTGATAGGTAATAAGTTATATTCTCCACTGTAATAGATGTCCCTGCGTTATACCACTCTGAAGTTAATGTAGTATTTGTGCCATTTATAAGAGCGTACACAGATATCGTAGAGTTTACATGTATATAGAACTGTAATAATACACTTACTGAAATAGTTGAAGGACCATTTAGTACTAAGCTTGAAGGCAATATCTGAGTTATTACATATCTTTCTCCTTGTATTGGATAAAATGTAATATTCTCCACGTCTATTTTTATTCCGGTGCTATACCAACCCGTAGTTAGTGTAGTATTAGTACCGTCGATTATTGCATAAAGTGGGATAGGAGAGTTGACGTTTAAGTAGAACTGCTCTGCAGTTATAATGTCTAAATTAATTGGAGAGTCTACTGTAAATGATTCTGACGGGGATATTGATACTATTATGTACCTTTCTCCTTGAGACGTGTAGTATGTAATATTCTCTACTGTTATATTACAGCCTTGGTCGTACCAGCCAGAGCTTAGTGTTATGTTTTTTCCGTTAATTAGTGCGTAAACTGGTATTTGCGATACTACATTAACGTAATACTGGTTATAATAGTATACATCTATCGTTGTAGGCGAAGTAACCATTCCAGTGTAAGAGTAGCTTATCCACCTTTCATGACAATTTGATCCAGACAGTAATTCCGGATAAGAGTAAGGTGAACTATAGTCTACCCATACTGTCCCAGGTGGCGTAGTAGTTTCATGTCCAAAATAGTAGTACGTAATTTCCGGCTCGCCATATCCCTGGCCTCCTTGCACATCTAGTTCAAAAGTAACTAGCACTTGCTCGTAGTACACTATATTTATCGATTCGGCAGAGTTTACTGTACCAGAAGTCAAGTTATCAGTAGTCCACCTTATATTAGTACCACTGTATATAGTACTCTGAATATCATAAGTCGTCCCTACCGGTAACTTAAGTGCCATTGGACTAACCATCGATAATGTCTCACTAGTTCCATTAGGAAAGTACAGAGTAACTTGAGGAAGTACGGGTAAAGGATTGCCTACAACAGAATAAGAGAAGGAAACGGGGTACAAAGGTTTGCCTATTATAACAGTTATGTAAGATACTTTATAGAACCCTGGAAATAGTGATGCATTAACTGTTACGGTATACTCTCCGGGCTGGGCATTAGGGCTAACGGAAAGTGTCAAGTAATCTACAGTACTTCCCTTAACGAAGATTGGACTTTGAATGTTGTAGGAAATGCATGGAGGTGCAGAGATACTTATATTTACCGAACCGTATGCATCAACAGTTATGCCTACTGTAGTTGAACTACCTTGAGAGACCTTAACACAGTTGAGTGAAGGAATAGTACTGAATTGAGTAACTCCTATACTTGAACAACCGTAATAGGTGTGATAGTGTGCTTCTCCCATTAACCTGCTCTGGTTATTGTAAACTAATATTGCGTAGCACATAGGCACGAGAGTTAATACTGCCTTACCGCCATAAAACGGAATTGAAAAACTGTAGTAATAAGAGGAGTAAGCATAAGAGGAATTATATACTAATAAGTGTCCACAATTTATATTAGTATTTATGGTTAAAGTTGAAACACTGTTCTGGTCCCATAAGTTACCAAGACTCCCTTGACCTGTTTTTAACTCACTTATCAGTGTACCGCCAAATATGAAATAGTAGGCAGAAGCTATTACGTTGTTTGAAGTTTCTGCAGTGTCTGAACCGAAGTTATAAGCATTTCTAACTTCTTGGAAATTATGTCCGTTCCAGTACTCTAAGCTTAATCCTACATTTGAAGACAGAATATAAGCACAAGAACCTCCTCCCGGTCCGGTCACGTCTAGTTCAGCATCATAAAAATTCCCAGACCCAGTATAGCGATAACCATCAATCAAGAAGTAAACGTCTTTCGCATTGTGAACATTTTCGACGGTAACCGTATCGTAATTAACCCATCCATAGCCATCATTATACCAGAAGTAAATTACGGGCTGACCTTTACAGTTAGTAGATACGTTAACTAGCATGCAAAAACTTGTAGGAAGGTTAAGTACTTCTGGACTTCCGGGGTAACCATATGCAACGTCTGCGTAGAACTTATGGACATATATTTTACCGTTTCCATTAACGCAAGTAACGTTTGCGTTATAGGAAGTTAAATTCCATATATTATCTATAAATATAATTACGTGACTTGAAGTGTTAAAAGAAGCTACATCTTGAACCCAAAGAGCGTAAGTGCTTCCACCATATTCGTAATTAAGTACTACGTTTAACTGAAAACCTACACAATTGTTGTTAAGACTACTGTGTGCATTTAAACTGTCTAGGTAAACCTTGCCCAGAAACTGTGTGGTCTCCCTTATGAAAGGTCCATTAGGACCTATTCCGTAATCTGCTATTCCCATTGGAGCCGGTTCGTGAGAATAAATAGCATAAATATTAACACCGGTAGGGCAGTATCTATTTGCTAAGGTTATATTTCCTTTTGCAGGAGGAAACATTAAAGGAGTATGAATATTGTCTTGTGTGTGATTAGGTGGTATTATACCGAGTAATAGTATAAAGGTTAACAGAACGAGGAACAGTCTATCCATATGAGATAATTGAAGGGTAATATATAAGCATTGTAGTCTGATTCGGTCTTGTGATTTTAAGCGTAATTTTTACTTAGTCAGACACTGAAGGTCAATGGTAAACATAGGACAGTACACAACGCATCTAACTATGTAAAATAATAGTAATCATATGTTAAATAGTGTTGTTGCATATACTAATTACCTTGAGCTTTAAGGTCTAACCAGGTATAATAGAAGAGGAATTAAATAGCTTACTGTAAAGCCTAATACATCTTCATTGTATAATGGACAAGATTTGTTTTATCACATCATAAAATGAAAATATTTATGCAGAGAAATTCCTGTAAACTACTAAGCTGGTCAGCTCCCTTAACTTGAGGAGCTCTCCAGGTTCGTTTAGGGAGTGCATTAGGTTTAATGAAATCTTTAAGGCGCGTTAAAATGGAATAGCTGCTAAATTTAATTGAATACCTCTCTTTCTTACAATTCTCTATTATTTCAATTAGTAATGTAAACTTGAATCGTCTTACTTCAATTTTTAGGTGTTAAGCTCATTGATTCTAAATTAGGCGTTGAATTAAAAGTAAGTTTTGTAATTTTGATAAAAATCGAAGTATTCAATAAAGCTAAGAATACCCTTTTATGTGTTATAACTCGTTAAGCCTAGCTAAAACTTCTTTAACCTCCTTATCCTTGCCTAGAGCTGTCAGTACTTCAGCAAGTTTTCTTATTAAGATCTTCAAATCTTCTATCGCGTCTTCTCTGTCAGCGTAATCGCTGGCTCCTCTGCCGTTATAAGCATATCTGTGTAACTTTAGTGCTAAAGAATTTATTCCTACTACATCCTTATAACCTAATTCTTCTAACCTCCTAGCTATTCCATTAAGTCCGTTAGTAGGAGCAAGGAAACCGGTCTTATAATACCACTCCTTTTCTTTCTCATCTCTAGGCATTTTATCTAAATTAGTTGAAACCAAGACGCTGAGTAACGACTTCCACGCCATAAATGCCTTTTGTGAGGCATTCCTGCTGTAACCTCTTTTCAATAGTTCTATTGCAAGGTTAAGCTCCACAATCGCCTCCTCAAGCTTAAAATTAATGTAACTCTGCAGATCTTTGACTTGAGGTACAGTACCATCTTCCATTAGGCTATTATTATCTTGCATGCTTTAATAAGCTCTACCTGCAACAAGTACGCCAGATCTCTAAAACGTTTAAGCGTAAAAGCGCAAAAATACCTCGTCAGGCGGAACTTCCTCAACATCATAATTAACTCCAAGCCTCTTTAATTCATCTTCAACAGAATTATCGTTAATCCTCTCAAAGACCTCCATGTATTCTCCTTCTTTTATCACGTATTGGTTAAGGGTTATGGATAACTGCCTCGTCCTGATTACCTTAAACCTAAGCCCTTCCTTGTCCCCTTTATAAGTTACCTTACCTTTAGATAGGATTACTACCTTGTCCACGGTCTCCCAAACGTCCCTAAGGTTATGATAAGTAATTATTACTCCCCCCTTAAAGCCTTTTATAAAATTGAGGAAAAACTCCCCATCCTCTCCTATATCGTCTATTAGTAAGTAATCGGGAGAAAAAGGAAGGCAAAGTGCTAAAGCTAACCTCTTCTTCTCTCCTAAGGACATATCCTTCACCTTCTTTTCCCTATCGACGTTAACCAGATCTAGGTAACTCTCATTACCCACATACCTCATTATTTCCTTAGCTTTTAAGAGAGGGTCAAAGAGTGGAGCTTGAGGGACGTAAGCTATCTTCTTTCTGTCCAGTTTATTCCCGTCAAGAAGTATTTTTCCAGAAGAAGGTCTCTCCAACCCTGCAAGTAACCTAGTTAATACTGTTTTCCCTGTGTCGTGGAGACCTATTATTCCAAGCCTTTCCCCAAGGTTAACCTCTAGGCTAACGTCTTTAAGCACGTATTCCTTATGGTACTTCTTTGATACATTAATTGCCTGCAACACTCCTACCTACTTTTCCAGTTTAATAATAAAAATGTTCAGTAGACAACTGTATTCTTAAAAATTTTAAACGCAGTATAAGGATATATTTTAATGAGTATCATTGAAGTTTACAACTTAGCTAAAAGGTACGGCGACTTTGAGGCACTCCACGGTCTAACTTTCTCAATTGAGGAAGGGAGCATAACCGCACTAGTTGGGCCAAACGGTGCAGGAAAGTCTACTTTGATTAAGATAATATCAGGTTTGGTAAATAGGACTTCTGGAGAACTCAGAGTGTTAGGAGAAGACCCTTGGGGAAGTCAAAGTTTGCCAAGAAAAATCTCGGTAATTTTAGATAAACCCTTTTTACCTTCTTTCCTTACTGTCGAGGAAGTAATACAAGAGGCTTCTTCAGAGTTCGGCACTGACTATTCTTACGCCTTGTCCCTCATGGAGGAACTTAACCTCACTAATTTCCTCAAAAACAAGATTAAGGACTTATCAACAGGAACTAGGCAAAAGGTTCAGATAGTATTCTCCCTCTTGAAGAGACCTAAAATCATTGTAGCAGACGAGCCGACTGCAAATCTCGACGTAGCCTCTAGGTTCGAGGTTTATAATATATTTCTGAAGTTGAGGGAAAGAGAGCACGTTACTGTTTTAATATCCTCACACATTGCCTCAGAGTTAATAGCGATATCCACCCACCTCCTAGGGATAAACAACGGAGTCCTTAGGTATGTAGGGGAAATATCTAAAATGTTAAGGAACGATTTACTTGAAGAATTCTACATTACAGTCGATAACGTGAAAAAAGCTATCTCCGCTTTAAGCTCTTACACCGTAGAAGTTTACGGTAACCAAATCAAGGTAAGAGGAAACCTTGTCGAAATAGTTTCAGAACTTACGAAGCAAGGAGTTAAGATATTTTATATAAGGAATTCCATGTTAGATAAGAGCGTACAAGGTGAAGTGGGTTGGGGTTAATTAACCTTTTGATAAAGCATAGGTACGGTAACTATGGAATTTTATCATACGTTGACTTAGAGTTCGCTTTAAGTATAGGAATAGTACTATCTTATGACAATTTCTTCCCAACAACTAGGAGTATTACCAACTATGACCAACGGTTTACTTTCAACTTTATCCTAACTTTAATTTCTTTAATCCTGGTAATTTTAGCATTAAAAAACGTATCCTTTGGTGCTGGACAAGACTTTTACGATGGGACAATCATAACTTTCCTGCAAATGAAGGGCAGGAAGATGGTCTTCCTTTCATTATACACTGTAGACGTCCTCATACCTGGGATTATTTTTATCCTATCTTCCTTAACAGTGTTCTACTTAGCTTCATTTAATGCAGGTTTAGTTTGGGTACTGGACTTCATCTCCATTTATTTATTCCTCACCAGTGCTTCCTACGTTGTAACGATCTTAACGAAGAGGCCGTTTAGGGCTTTCTTCATATCTGTAGGAATTTTACTGGGCTTTATGGGACTTAAGCTTTCCCAGATTTTTACAATTTGTGTGTATTTATTCTTCTTAGTGTTAGGATTATTCCTATTAATCATTAGCTATTACCTCTTTAAAGGTGCATCAATATGAGGTTAGGCATAATCTTAATTTCAGTAGGAATTTTAATCCTCTTCCTTGGCGAGGTCACTTTTCCTCTACATGTAAGCACTAGCGTAAAGTCAGACTTCACTTCACCGTCGTGGTTTTCCTCTGCAAAAATCCACGTGAATAATGGAACTTTTATGGTGTATTCTGACGTCTCCGGGCATAAACAGTTTATACAAAATATAACCAAGGGGGACACAATTTGCCTAGATAATTTCACGCTAATAGGTAAAGGGAATGCAACAATAACCTTTAAGGGGTTCAAAATATTCTACAACACTAGGTACTTTACTTTTTCAATAATTACCATAAGCATTGGTGCAGTACTTGAAATACTGAAGTTAATAAGCGCTAGGATAGGAAAATAAGCTGTAAAATGCAATAAGAGAATGTGCACCAAGCCAAATTTTAAATTTATTACTACCTTATCTAATTTGTTATACAGATGACAAAAGTAGATATTGAAGGAGAGAAATTAGTCGTCCACCTTGAAGGCTTAGAAGAAATTGAGGCAATAAAGAAGGAACTGGAGATCCCGTTGAACTGCATAGAAAAAGCAGCCTACGTGAAGGACTTAGACGAAGAGGAGAAGAGAAAAATACGCCCTAAGTTAAGGGTGGGCGGGACGTATATATCGAAGGACATATATGGTAGGTTCATTACGGGCTTTGGCCTAGCGTTTTTTGCTACTAAAGATTTAGAAAACTCTTTAGCGATATTCGTGGACTGCGGTTTCGAGTATAAGGTTGTTATTATAGAAGTTCAAAATCCAGAAATTTTGGAAAAAATAAAGGGGAAATAACCGGAGTGTTCTCATGCGGACATCTTATCTTTCTATAATTATACCAAGTTTTACGCTATACTCCCTTAGTTCTCCTCTTAGAGTAGACCATAATGCCGTTGTTAACAGTTTTCGATAAGCCGTAAAGTTTACTATCTAATATCATTCCTAGCTCTTTTAACTCCACAGAAGAATTCTTGGGCTTTACCATACATGTAGACTAGAACTCGAGGAGCAATGTGACGGATTCAATGAGGCTCTCTAGTTGTGGCTGAGAAGTATACTTCCCATCTAAGCCAAGCGAGTGGTATGAGGACGAGAGTTGATATTGAATATTCATGAAAGTCGACCACTAATATTAAAAACGCGTACATAATTTCCTACTAAATTAGTTACAATGCTAATTATCTAAAGAAGGGATTTCCAGTTACGCATATATTTTCACTACCGAATATGATGATGAAAACAATCTCTGTAAACAGCACATATAAGCAATTTGCTTAATATATATTAGGAACAAGAAAGAATTAATAATATGGCAATCTCCACTAAAGTTGAATTTAGTCATGCTTTCTCCTTTAATTCACCAGTAAAGGCAGTATTCAAGATAACGATAGTTCCGGAAAAGAAAACAAAGGCTACAGGATTCCACTACATAATCCTCCTCGACAACTCGCTTTCAATGGAAGGAGAAAAACTGAAGACCGCAAAGAGAGGGGCAATAAACCTGCTTAACAGTATACCAGAAGGTAATAAGGTAACTTTCATAACTTTTTCCAAGGTAGTGAGGGTAATAAGTGAGTTTTCAGACGCCATTTCCATAATACCTCACATCGACGGAATAACAGTAGAGCCTGCTACAGCGCTTTACAAAGCGTTAAATACAGCAATACAGATAGCAGAAAAATACGGAAACCCGGGCTTTATAATACTCTTAACGGACGGCGAACCCACTGACGTAGTAGAACCAGAGCCTTACGAGAACCTGCGTTTTCCTCCTGGGTTTAAAGCAATATCCATAGGCATAGGTGGAGACTACAAGGAGCAGATCCTCAAGATCCTAGTAGATAAAACCGGCGGGTTGTTATACCACATTGATAACCCTTGGGAGGTCGCAAATGTCCTTCCCCAGTTAGCCGTGAAAGAGATAGGGGCAAAGGACGTAAGAGTAGAGATCGACTCTGCAACTCCCGTCAAATTACTTAACTACCAAGGCCCCCCAGTAAGGTTAGGGGCAATTGAAGGGGCAATAAAGGTACTGGGAGAAGTTGAAATACCCTCATATTACCAAGGGAGATTAATGACTGTTAAATTCACTTACGAAGACCCGGAAGGGGGGAGGAAGTACTTAGAGACGCCCGTACAAATAACTCCTGCCAGAGATCCTAGTACGTTCCTTAGCGGGGTAAATAAAGACCTCCTCTTAGAGTATAGGTACTACTCTTTGATGAATAATTTGGTCTTGGAAATTAACACGAGTAACCTAGCGGAAGTTACGAAGACGATAAACGAAATTCAGGAAATAACCCAACAGACTGAAAATGTAGACCTCGTTGAGACTACCAGGAAGTTACAGCGGAGCCTTGAGACTAAAGACATTAACAGTGCGTCTAAAGAAATAACCAGTGAAGTGACTAGGAAGCTAAGGTCTGCGTAGACTTATTTCTGCAAAGTATTGCTTTGTTGGATACGCAAATGAAGTTAAAGCTTATGAGGTCTGATTTAAGGAAAATCTAATAACCTAAGTTGGAGTAATAACAAAAAGCCTAAAGCTTTTATTTTACTAAGATAGATGCATTCTCATGGAGAAGGTTGGTGAAGACTGCGTCGAAGCTAGAGTAATTGAGAGTCTGTCTGACCTCCTCCTTTTTCTTACTCTGTGGAAAGAGGGTTATACTAGGAATTCTGCAGGGAAGGCTTTCAACGCTGTGAAAGCGTTAATGAGTGCACTCATAGTAGCTAATGAAGAGAGACTTCTAGATCTGCCTAAGGATGACAAAGAGAAGGAATGGATTAAGAAGAAAGCTCACACTTTGCCTACCCACGGCATGTATGGTTTAGCGCAAATGTTAAGGAAAATAGGAATCGATATTGAAAACTTAGCGAGGACTGCATTGGATCTTCACGATTATCAATATAATGGTTTTGAACCGGGCTTCAGTGTATATAGTAAGAAGGAAGAAGTCCTTACAGATCTTATTACAGTAGTGAAGGAGTCTAAAAAAGTGATAACTACTTATTTCCCCAGGTACGAGGTTAAGGAAATTTCAGAAAAGATAGATGAGCTATTGAGTGAAATTCAAGGCTAATACGAGTATTGATATTACACATTTTCTACGATGAAGTATACTTAGTCAGATCCTGAAAGTCAAAGGGCAAACTAGGGTATATAATGTGCTTAACTTTGTGGAAGAGTAGGAATCATGCGTTCATACGGTGTTGTTACATTATATACTGCATTATCCTGACCTTAAGGTCTAACTAAGTATAAAAGAAGTCTAAGAAAGTGATAAAACAAACGATAAACGTGCTATTCAATTGTCCCGAAATAAGTCAATTTTCTCTATTACCCGGTATTTTCCATATTAGTGAAATTACCATTAGCAAAAAATGTTTGTGTCGTGCTTTGTGTATACTAAGTCGACGTTAAATTCACCTTTACATTTTAGTTAATAGAAACTAAACTTAACACTTAGATAAGTATAACTTTAGTTGAATAAGTCGTATAGATTGACACCCCTTAACTTCCATTTATAATGAAGAGATGTTAAAGAGTATGTATACCTCTATCGTTTATTTTAATAACTCGTCAATTTTCTTCGAAATTTCCTTAACCTCGTACTTGGGAAAATAAGTGTTTATTACCCTCTTAGTCTCCTTCACTACCGTAATTAGATCCCTTAAAACGTCTTCTTTTCTACTGTATTTACTAAAGTCTGGTTCGTAACCGTTATATTAATACTCATGAAGGTTTAAAGCAAAGTTCACAAGATTTACAATATCGATCCCTATATCTTTCAGTATCTGCGCCAAAGCGTACATACTCTGAGTGGACACAATGTGGGCTTTCTTCTTAATCCATTCGCTTTCTTTATCATCCTTAGCTAGAGCAAGTAACTTATCCTCATTAGTTACTATGAGTGCACTCATTAACGCTTTCACAGCACTGAAAGCTTTTCCAGCGGATTTTCTAGTGTAACCTTCCTTCCGCAGAGTAAGAGAAAGGAGAAGGTCAGACAGACTCTCAATTACTCTGGACTCAATGTAATCCTCCCCCGCCTTCTCCATCAGACCAAATTCTTGTTCGTAAAATAAAAGCTTAATTACTAGATCAGCTCACACCTTTATTTCTAGAGCGTTATGCTTTGTTGTACAATCTTGGGTAAGTCTAAATCTAGGAGTTAGTTTAACTAGTTTGACAAAAATTGAACAGATCCAAAAAAGTCTATTAGTAAAAAATTTACAGATCTATCTTCCTGAACCTTATTAGACCAATCACTGCAGGGACTATAATCCACAGAAGTACTGATAGGACTACTAAAGGTAAATGGATTGTAGGGACCATACACACTGCGTGGAATTGCTTCCCCGTATAATAAATGGTATAGTACCCTATCCCAAACGGGTTGAAATAGTATAATTCCGCAGTGATTTTTACCGCATCAAAGAAATTATGGACTGCTGAATATATGAAGCTTGGTATTATTCCGGATAGCGGGAACACTTCGCCAAAACCTATTTGGAAGAATAGAAAAACGCCTATAGATAATCCAAGTACTGCAGTACTTGACTTTATGAAGGTAGAGAACATCATGACTAGCGAGAACATTATTACCAACACTGCTATTGCGTAATCTAAAAAGTAAAAGAAGACATTTGTGGGCATTGAGATATTGGAAGAAGAAAGGAGTGCAGTATAAGTAAAGTATGTCAGTGCTGACACCAAGAAAGAAGCTACCAACGCTATTGCGATCCCTCCTAAATATCTACTAAGGAAAAGCCCAGTCCTACTGATAGGTCTAGAAAGTAAAAACTTTAACGCACCAGTATCCCTAGGTCTGGCAAACATCACGTATGCAAGATATATCATTACTAATGGGTAAGCTAACGAAGCAAAGACAAAAGCTGGGTCTAGACCATTCAATGTTAGGCTAATATACCCACTACCACAGTAGGCATAAGTCGTAGTGACACTTTTACCAGAACTAGAAACTACCAGACTCCCACTACCTACTGGAGAGTTGATTTTATAAACGTTGAAGAACCCGTTAAGCCTTTCAACGTAAGTAACGTTAGTAGTAGTAACGTTTACGAAGGTGATTGACACGTTCTGTCCAGCGGGATTACTCGTAAGCATGATTAAATTGTCCTTAACTAGAATAAACGCTAATGGTACACTACGTATAAACCCGGAGGCTGATATAAAGCAGGTAACGTTTTCAAATAGAGGTGTGACGGTAAAAGATACCTCTTGGTGGTCATAACACACTAAGATTGGCTTAGTGCAATTTGTAGTAATTACGAAGTAACCTGAGGAGTTAGTATAATAAGTATTCCCTCCTCCTCCTACAATCACCTTTGCATGGCTTATCCCACTCCCTTGGTTATTAAATACATAACCTATGACCTCAGAACCTTCACTCATGCCCACAACGTTTACGTCGTGGTACAAATAAGTGTGTGGTAAAACTACGGTAGAGTAAGCGTTATAAGCCATTCCGACCCCTAAAAGCACAAAGGCTAAAGTGATGACCAAAACCGGGATCCTAAGGAAGTTCCTCTTAAAGTCGTAAAACACACTACTCATTGTCTCTCACCTATTAACTTAAAGAAGATTTCCTCCAAATTACTGCCAACCCTACCCATGTCTACTATATTGTACTTAGAAAGTGCAGAAGACAGACCTGCGACGTCACCGTTAAATCCTTCTATTATGATAGTATTTCCTTGTAGCTTGGGGTTTCCGTACTTTTTGGCAATATCCATTACCTCGTTATCCACTTTTTCCAAGGTAATCCTAAAGGCGTTAGCTGAAGCAGATTTCCTAATTTCCTCCATCGTCATCTCCTTAATTATCCTACCTTTGTGAATAAATACTATCCTGTCTGCAATGTTCTCCAGTTCTGACAAAACGTGGGAAGAAAACAATACAGCCTTACCTTCCTTTTTAAGCTTAATTGCCAGATCCCTAAAGAACGCTATCCCCTCAGGGTCCAGACCGTTTAGCACCTCGTCAAATAGGAAGTTCTTAGGGTCTGAAATCATAGACGCTGCCAAGGCAAACCTCTTCTTCATGCCTTGAGAATAGTTCTTTAACTTATCTTTCTCCCTCCCGCTTAAGCCCAATGCAGAAAACAGTTCTTCCGCTTTCTTCTTAGCTTCGTCCTTGCTTATCCCGTAAAACCCTGCCAAATATACGAAGTAGTCCAAAGCCTTAACGTCTTGTTCAAATATTGGAAGTTCAGGGACCCAACCTAAGTTTCTAACAGCTTCCTTCTTCTCCTTTGTTACGCTGTGCCCTTCAATTTCCACGTCGCCCGAAGTCGGTTCAGTTACTCCTGCTATTATTTCCATTGTTGTAGTTTTCCCTGCACCGTTCAAACCTACGTAGCCCATTACCTCACCGTCATTTACGGTAAATGAAACGTCTTGTAAAGCAATAAGCTTCCCGTACCTCTTAGAAATATTCATTACTTTTATCATTTTATCTTCATGATAATGATAATCTCCCCTTTTTTAAAAAATTTATGGTAACGGTATAAGATTTCTACATATCAAGCTATTTTAGTACATTATCTGAACGTGTAGTGGTCTTAGTGGAACCGACGTCCAGCAAAACCAGTCGGCTTAGGATAGGTGAAATTTACTTTCTTTTAATTAACACTAAAGGACTTGTAATTAAATTGAGCTTGTACACAAAGACCCGTTGGCTGTGCTGGCATATATTACTGGAGGAGAATATTTTACGCCAGAGTTAGTGACTATGCGGATTGAAGGTAATGCGGTAACGTGAATGTTCCCATTGCTTGAAGCTAGGTAGTATACTAGCTTGAAGTACTTACTAACCATCACGTTTATATTACCATTACTAGTACAAGCTTTTAAGTAATTCCCTAAAGCGTTATTTAACGTTATACATCCGTTTGACGTCTTCACATTACCGTTGGAGAAATTGTCGCACTGTAATTCAATATTACCATTAAGGTCATTGACGTGTAAAGTTGATGTGCTTGAACCTTCAATCTCCACGTTACCGTTGCTGTCGCTAACACAAAGGTTCGTGGAATTGGCGCTTATTAGCTCAATATTCCCGTTGATATCGGAGAGAGTTAATGAGGTAAAATCTCCTCCCATCAGCCCTATATTTCCATTGCCGTCGTATATTTTAACCTGTGTTGAGCTCACGTTTTCAATGTTAACATTACCGTTGCCTAAACTAATGCTGATAGAGTCTAGTAATGGACTGGGGAGAGTAATGCAAATGTATGAGCAGATGCGACTATTGAAAAAGAATACTAATGGGCACTGTTTGACCTTCACTATCAGAGCACCGTTACTCTCTTTATACGAAACGCTGAAGATCTTTGATGACAAGAATATACCTTTAGCCATCAAGTGTATTATAAGCTTCGGTGTAGACCCTTTGCTGATTATAACGTTAGCGACGTTACTGCATATTATAACCTTGTGTACCGGACAAACTGGAGAAAAACAGTACTTCTTATTTTCACTAATAGAAAACGAGTGAATAACCAAAACTGCCGCTATCCCTGCTAAGAGTATCGAAATTATCAAGACTACCATTAATTTCTGATTCATATAATATTTTTGTAAAAAGTTGCTTAAAAATCTTACCTCATGAATCTCCTCAACTCTATAATTCCTAATATAATAATTAGAACAAATATTGGGATTAAGAAGAAAGTACTGCTGTACCTAACCGAGGTATTTCCGATAGTTAAATTATAACAATTAGCTGTCGGGTAGTTACAGTAAGCTTGTAGATATTCTTTGTTAAACAAGATAGGAGTTCCGTTGTACACTCCTATAATACAACTGCCCGCAAGCTTAATTACGCAAAAGTTAGGTAATGTAACTACTACATTCGTGCCGTTTTTGTTGAATACTAAGAAATTCCCTATTCCAGAATACGATATATGTGTGATTCCGTAACTTTCAGTAATGTTCTTATAACAAGTTATGTTTTCCCCTCTGGTAACTGCAATTATGTTCCGTGTAGTGTAGTTTTCAGCGTTTATGAAAACACATTTTACAATTTTATCACCGTTAAGCTCCATTAATTTAAAACCTTTCATCTCATGCTCAACAATAACCGGTTTTCCGGAGAAAAACAATGCGGAGTCTTTGAACTTAGTAACCTCATTATTATGAATAATCAATACGCAATCTCCATGGGTTACGTAAACGTAACCGTCGTAACAAACATAATTTTTCACCGTAGCGTAGGGCGAGCATATTTTAGATATAGAATATATTGGTATTAATATCGTCACAAGGTTTTCTGTTAAATTGATAGGTCCCGATAGGAAGGACACGCAGACGTAACACACTTTTGTAGTTCCTAAATACGTAAAGTTAGGGGAATATAAATACAGTATTTTATAAATAGGTAGGAGTTCCTCTGCTATTATTATATTATTTTCCTGCTTGATAAAGTACTGCCCACTAAATTTAGGAGATAAATTTACTTCACCGTTGCATAGATTTATTATGTAAAACCTATCCTGTACGGAATTATTAGAATAGCATAAAGTTTCTAAATCCAATATTTTCCCGAATATAAAATCATTTAGAACAAAGCAGCGACAAATAGAATCTAGTCTTGGGGCGTTTCCTAAAATAAGGGAAGGATATTCCCTGATAACAACGTCCTTCAAATGTATTTCCTTAACGCTGCCGTTCAGCATATTGTACATTGATAGAGTTACGTTCGATATTTCGGGGACGGTAATTTCAGTGCGGTTTCCAAGCGCACAAAGTGTAGTCAAGAATGGACACAAGAACTCAATAAGGCTTTCCCCATTAATTGTAATATTCTCATAACTTACTTTTCCATTATAAAATATGAGGTAATTCCTTACAATCCCTAAGAAGTTACTAGTACTATTCAGAGTGAATTCGTTAGTCAAATCCAGTTCTTGGTTAAATACGTGAAATTTATAATGACGTGCGTGGAGCTCTATTGCTATGCAGTCGTTATAAGCAAATATCCCTATTCGAGGAAGGTTTTCTCCCAATTTAGTAATGAAATGTGTAATTGACGCATTATTATTGGCGTTCACGATGTTGGAGAATATATAAGGAACCTTCTCTTCACTCACATTAAAGGTTAGGGCTCCACAATATATACTAGCAGACCTACCGTTTTCGTATATGGTTACAAAGGTACCGTTATTGGTTAGCGTTACAGCTACTATGGCATAAGTATTATTTAGAGGGACGTAAACAATTTCCGAGGCAGAACAGTACTCTATCTTATAATGCTCCTTAACTCCTGCCTGAACTACTAACGCGAGGAGTATAAATATTAAGACTAGGAATGCCTTTCTCATCTCCTATACACCCACCACAACTTAAATAACCCAACTAAGGGAAAAAGGAGGAAAAAGAGGTTAAACGTGTTATAAAGCAAAGATCCAAGCAAATACCAAGCTATGACTATGGAAGAATAAACTAATTCCTTACTATTAACTAAAGGAGATATACCGTAGACAGCCAGGGAATACATAATAACGACAAGGACGTAATGAAGGGCGGACGAGAGGAATATCCCCCTAATCGCTGAAAAGATTAGTAGTGACGGAAAAGAGAGTAAGGAAGAGAAGGCAAGCATTACTAACATCTTACTTAAGAAAACTTTGCTTATCCCCTTAAGCCTCATTATTAACTCCAACTGCTTACGCGGGAACACGGATAGGTAGGAATAAGCAGTGAGGATAATGATGCCCATATTAACTCCTAGTATTGTAAGGATAGTATATATACACTTTCCAACTATCTGAGAGTCACTTAACGAATATTCGCCGAAAGGAGGTCTCACGTTATCAGAGTTTACTACGAACACAGTAGAGTTTACCGGAACTTTCTCTCCATTCACGTAAATACACTTTAAGAAAGTAGCTACTACGGTCTCCCCCTTAACGTAAACCATTGATACGTTGTCGTAATTTAAGACTGAATAACTCATAGAGGCGTTAGCAAAGGTTATGAAATCCTTAACCAACACCTCCGTCGTTACGTACTTTTCTTTACCATGAGTTACACAAACGACCAGAGTGGAACCATTAGGGAAAAGGACGTGGACATTAACTAGGAAAGTACCGTTATTGCTCTTTACTATCTCGTGAAAGCCCTCAATTGAAACGTTAATAGTAACTGGGACCCCTTGACCGTAAAAATTAAACGCATAACCTCCTACCTTTACCCCAGCGGGAGAGTAAGCAATTGCCCCAACTACGTTAAAAGAAGGAGGAGGTAATGACGCAATACCTAGTGTAACAAGTAACGACACAGCTACCAAGAAGAACATCGGAAAGGCCCTTTTAATTTCAACCCTCAGCATTTACTGCACCGGTGTCATCAATTACGTCACCTTTTAATAAAAATGTTATCGTATGAATACAAGTTTATACTAGAATGCTGGCATTCAATCCCTCCTTTAGTGCTACTTCGTACTGTTTCTTATCAGATGTAACTAACTCTATCCCCTTAGTCTTAGCCAAGGAAATAAATAGTGCATCATACACCGTTATCTTTTCCTTAACTGCTATTCTGAACGCATCTATTAGGTATTCCTCTTGACTTACAATTTTAATCGCTTCACCATTAACTAAATCTGAAAGTATCTTAACCGAAACATCTTCGCTCATTTCCCCTCTTAAAACCTTTTTCCATAATGCGTTTGCGACTTCCTTAATTGTTAGATCAAGAGTTACTACACCTTCTCCTATTACTTCTCCTACTTTTTCCCAGCCCTCCTCCTTAGAGAAGAATTTAACAAGAGTAGAAGAGTCAATGACTTTCACGGTCTTCCCTCACTGAAGTTTCTGAAAACCCTTTTTCGCTAGGCTTTACGTTTTCTAAAAGCTTAGTCCAAGACTCAACGTATTCCTTAGCCTTTACCTTTAAGTAAAGCTCCTCAAGGAATTCCCTGACCTCTTTATCTATATCTATTCCGTATCTCTCAAGCTCCTCCTTAATCTCCTTCTTTATCCTCACACTTATTACTGTAGACATATATGTCTATTATCCGTAGACGATAATAAACCTTACATATAATATCACCATTATGGCGACGCTCTTGCTACTGCTTTAGCAACCTGTATTAGTCTACTTGGTTCTATACTGTACTCTGATTTTGAAGGATCCTCACTCCTATTAGCCCAGCCTCGAGATCTCAAAGTCCTTTATCCTTTCTATAGCCCTCTGGGCTTCACTCTCACCGAACTTGTTTTTCACCTCGTATGTAATGAAAGGCATTTTGATGCAAGGAAAGTCTTCCCTATCTTCCATTTAGTCTCTAACCCTTTAAGTCCCTTATCTCCTTACATTCTCTTATTTTTATGAACATATATTCGGGAATATAAGAATATAGGCTTAACGGCTTTAGGAGAATTTGTACAATAACGAGAAAGTATATCACTTACTCTTAGTTCCTAGTAAGAGTATGAAAAACTCACAGACTCCAAGTTTCTCGAGATAAAGTAAGGAATAGATTACCGCTAATTGAATTCACTCTTTGTATAAAATTTTATATATTCAATTCTCTTACGCTACTATATGAAAAGAATTGCATTAGCTATTCTAACAACATCTATAATTGCACTAGGAGTCATATCAGTCTTAATGATACCAGGTTATATGGAAATAAATAAAGTGACGCCGTTTGCGTACTCTAATACAAACGTAGGTTACGTGAAATACACATTAATACTTTACGATAACACACTACTAAAAGGCAATGTAATAAGCACTAAGAGCGACCTAGGCCCGTTCGGTATTATTTACGCAAATGGTCGTATATACGTTGCAGATTCCGGGTCTGACACAATATCTGTAATTAATTCTACTACAAATCACGTCATAGGGAATATAACGGTTAAAGGGCACCCATTTAGCCTATTATATGACCCTTCTAACGGGTACATATACGTCACGAGTCCATTACACCTATTATTCGTCATCAACCCTTCTACCGGCGAGGTAATACATAATATATCACTTTTCCCGCCACCGGTACTGGATAGTATGGCTTACGACCCTTCTAACGGGTACATATACGTAATAAGCTGTACTGTAGTCTTCCCGTTATTTGTCATTAATTCCTCCACAAACAAAGTAATCCATGAGATAGAACTCGGAAAGTTCCCTCATTTTGTAAGTCCGTTAAGTATCTTATATGACCCTAGTAACGGTTACTTGTACGTGACAAATTATAGGAATACGGTTTTAGTAATTAACACCTCTACTGACAAGGTAATAGCTAACATATCTGTAGGACAATACCCATTAAGTCTTGCTTACGACCCTTCTAACGGTTACGTGTATGTGACAGACGCTATGTCTAACACGATTTCTGTAATTAACTCTAATAACACTGTGGTAGCTAACATATCTGTAGGAAAATGGCCGTCGAGTATTGTTTACGACCCCAGTAACGGGTACATATACGTAATAGACACTAAATCTAACATGGTCTCGGTTATTGACCCTTCAACAAACCAAGTAATAGCGAATATAACGGTTGGAAAAGGTCCGTCAGACATCGTTTACGACCCCAATAACGGGTACATGTATGTGACAAATTGTTTATCAGGGTCTATCAGCATCATTGCTACCGAACAAGCTACGCATACTTCACTACCTTTATATATAATGATAAGTTTAATAATAGCAGCGGCAGCAGTAATAGTAGTGTCAGTAGTCTTAATTAAAAAGAGGCAAAGCTGATAGTTTTTCTGATTACTGTTTTTATTTCCAGATATGTTTGTGGATCACTTCAATAAGCGTTAAGCTAGTTAAATCACTAAGTGAATTTAACTAGATTTGACAAAAATTGGGCTGTCCCACGAAGTGTGTCGTAAGTCACTTATAGTAGTTGTTCCAATCTTCCTTGGTAATACAGAATTACTAGCAAAGTTTTTACGTTTGGCTAATTGAAAAGTGTAAGGCATGTGAAGTAGGTGTACGTGCTTAGCCTTTATACTGGGTAGCTCTACAGATTCATCAAAATAAGTTTATGCTAATACCTTGATTAGTTAAAAATATTTAAGCTGTGTTAAAATGGAACAACTGCTATCATTTAATTTTATACAAGGTAGTTTGTTTAGAGTATGACTCATTTTATACCAGTCTGCTTTAGTTTGTTAAACTCAATATATAGTAGAAAGCAAAAATTATCAATAATTATGCCCATATTTTGCACTACTATATTCATATTCTCAGTTTTACCGTGAAACCACCACTAGCTAAGTCGTATATATTCCTCAAGGTGTTGTAAATTTCTTCGATATCATTTTCGCTTACTTGTAACGCTCCACTTACTAGGTCCCTAGTGCATATTTTCCAAGCCTCTTTCCTGATGCAGTTCGTAACTTGAGTAAAGTTCTTGCAATTCTCTCTCTGCAACTTATTTAGGATATCACAACAACAGTTTTTAGCCAATATTAAGTTCATCGCATTGATGTTTGTTAATTTCTCATATTTACCTCTAAATGACGAAAGTATATTAGCTATGTGCTTAGGGTCATCCCTGTATTTCATTAGGGCATCTATATATTCTCCAATTCTCTTGAAAAATATCGCCTAGCTCTTTCGTCTTGTCGTATCTCAGCTAACATTTCATCCCTTTTCTTGTTGAGATATTTCTTCAGTAAGTTCAGTAACGACGCTTGCAATTTTCTCACCTATACTTATTGCATCCTTTATCTCCTCAGCAGTTGGAGAATAATCGAGTAACCTGACAAAGTAACCTTCGCCCACTTTCCTAACCCAAGAGTCAATATATTTACCAGAGCAAGAAGGAGTAAGGAGGCTAGTGACGTTAAGTGGAGTGTACTCAATGTTCAACTTCACGGGTCTAAATGACCTCCTAGACTTATAGTTTAAAAGCCCTCCAGTTAAGGTTGGTTCCACGCTTATCTCCCTGTCCAAATAGCATACTTTTGAGATGTCGAAAAACCCCAAATACTTAGTAAATAGTGAAATGAACCTAAGGTTATGCCCCTCATCAAAGTGCCAATTGGAAATTATATCCCTAAAACAGACGCCGTATCCCTCAACTTCTTTAATTTTAAACTTACTGAGGAAAAACTCCTTAGGTGTTACAAACCTCAGACCTTCCTCAAATTTCTCCTCCACTTCTCTTATATCCACCTGCTCGCACCTAAGCCTGTAGAAAAACGGTGTTTCACCTATCCATAGTACAGTACCCCCTTTGCTAAGGAATTTACCTAGGTTATTGTCAAGGCTAAAAAGTCTATATACGAAGAATTGAAAGCTATGTAAGGCAACACGTCTTGTAGGAAAACTAAAACGTCGCCCTTGCCGTGATTTAAAAGCCATTGGCCCACGGTAAGGTAATCCAACTTCTTAGTTCCGCCAATGACTTTCTTAACCTCCTCCCCCCTTAAGAACTCCATGCCTACGTCCTCTAACTTCTCGTCGTAGTATACGGCTTCCATGAGTAAAGATTTACCCAGCAAATAAAATAGCTTTCAGCTATAGAACTCTGGCATTTAAGCTAAAGCGACCTTAAAGTTCAACTCCTTATACTGGCTCGTGTGCTCACTTTCTAGTAACAGTAAGTCCTTTCCCAGTAATATGTAGAATCGCGTTTCATAATAATCACTTGACCACACACGGACAGGGCTAACTCGAGCTGGTCAATCAAAAAGTCTTCGGAAGGCGAGGGAGGGAAGAGGACACTCATGCTCACATTATCTAGGAGATTTATAAGATTAAGAAATTTTATTACTGTGTTATAACATTAACGTGTAGTTGCGTCCTAATTGCGTATGAAAAACTCACAATCTCTCACTCCTTATCATTTACTGTGCTATCCCATTATACTGTAGGTCAAGAATTTCCCTAGAGGTCTCGTTTTAAAAATTGTTTATAGTAAAGGCGTAGTTATTTTTACGTATTTATCGTGATTTAAAAGTCTATTTATAAGGATAACTATCTCGTGGAAGTGAAAATGATTTGTTATTATCTATCATTTCGTGAAAGAATTTTATCGGGATGATACGAAAATAATACTAAAAAATACTAAACCAGATAAGGCAATATACGAATTTCTTGTTGAGATTAAAAACGATAAAATGCGAGGCTGGATGCGACCGATACGAAGGTTGTAAGAGGGGTTTAACGTTTATAAAGTAAAACATTCTTTCAATTAGCGAAAAGTACCATGCGACCAAAAAACGCTATCTTAATTACTAGGAAAAACGGTCGCATGATGCCACTCCTAAAAATCAAAAACTTATAAATTAGGAAAACGCAAAATAAGGAGATGAGGTATAAAAATCAATCAGTAGTATCCCAAAAGGGATTGAAAGTTACCTATTCTAAGGTCTACACCGTTTTCCCGAATTGGTAGTATCCCAAAAGGGATTGAAAGCCAAAATATGCTAGTTTGCATGCTTATAAAAAATATGTGGTAGTATCCCAAAAGGGATTGAAAGAACAGCTCCTTGTTGCTTAAATATTGTAATAATATCTGGTAGTATCCCAAAAGGGATTGAAAGAATTTAGATGTAAATATTGTAAGCGGGTCAGTTAATGCGTAGTATCCCAAAAGGGATTGAAAGACCTGGTCCCGAGTAAAGTTACTCAAGTATATCCTTCGTAGTATCCCAAAAGGGATTGAAAGATTACATATACTATAGAGTATTTTATATGTAGAATCATCGTAGTATCCCAAAAGGGATTGAAAGTTGACGCTTACGCAATCAGACATGGGATAGAACGGAGTAGTATCCCAAAAGGGATTGAAAGATGTCATCAATGCTGTTTATGATATTGAATAAGTGTAGTATCCCAAAAGGGATTGAAAGTCATAGAGGGAAATCCTATTCTCCAGGTGACTGGAGAAGTAGTATCCCAAAAGGGATTGAAAGAAAAATCCTATTAAAAACCCTTTTTGTCTTTCTTTTAAGTAGTATCCCAAAAGGGATTGAAAGAAATTTTCCATTTGCTCCAAAATTAATTCATATTCGGTAGTATCCCAAAAGGGATTGAAAGTCGCTAGACCATGAGGAACTGGAAGGCAATTTAACAAGTAGTATCCCAAAAGGGATTGAAAGTACAATATATGGTTTTTTCAAGTTTATTAAAACCAAATGTAGTATCCCAAAAGGGATTGAAAGTTAACCCTGCTTACGATAGATTAAGGTATGGTATACGCGTAGTATCCCAAAAGGGATTGAAAGTATCAATCAAGTAGATGTTCGCACTGTCTTGAGGACCGCGTAGTATCCCAAAAGGGATTGAAAGTGGTAGCGACCAGTCTAATGCGGCGTTGCGGGATATAGTAGTATCCCAAAAGGGATTGAAAGAATCATCTATCGCTTGCTGAACGCATTCAGGCGTTGTAGTAGTATCCCAAAAGGGATTGAAAGAAATATCCGCAAAATGGTGGAGATTATAACTATATTTAGTAGTATCCCAAAAGGGATTGAAAGATTATGCTTTCTAGGAGGTCGTGCAAATATACTAAATTGTAGTATCCCAAAAGGGATTGAAAGTTAATCATAGTTGAAATTGAGTCTAGAACGGTTTCCATGTAGTATCCCAAAAGGGATTGAAAGATCCTACCATGTTTATTATAAAACATATATTCAATCTTGTAGTATCCCAAAAGGGATTGAAAGTTCATCGTTACCGCAAACATATCCTTCACCATTAATAGTAGTATCCCAAAAGGGATTGAAAGATGTTAGCGAGCCTAGAAAAAATTGAAGTCTTCCTGCGTAGTATCCCAAAAGGGATTGAAAGAGTTCACAGAACTCTATCTCACAAAGCTTCTTCGCATGTAGTATCCCAAAAGGGATTGAAAGTTTTTGTACATTATCATTCTTATTTTACAATTTTCAAACTCGTAGTATCCCAAAAGGGATTGAAAGTAATTTCACTTGGTTAATTTATGTAAATATGATAGCTTCGTAGTATCCCAAAAGGGATTGAAAGTTGGCTCATATCCGTATATGTACCTTTGACTCCTTTGTATGTAGTATCCACAAAGGGATTGAAAGAAAATAAAGGGCGTGTTTTCTAGGACTTGTCTTAATTGTAGTATCCACAAAGGGATTGAAAGTTCAGTTAACTGAAGAGTTTATTCTAAGAATTAGTTACGTAGCATCCTAAAAGGGATTGAAAGTGGATATTTTCATCTCCGATTTTGATGAAGATTATATGTAGCATCCCATAAGGGATTGAAAGGAAGAATTCAACACAGACACCCAAAAGAAGGAGCAGAGTAGCATCCCATAAGGGATTGAAAGACGGTATTTCCTGAACTCATCCTTGACAGTATGTAGTTTGTAGCATCCCATAAGGGATTGAAAGAAATATAAATTTGTAGAAAGCTTACCAAATCTAGTAGCATCCCATAAGTGATTGAAAGCAGTAATTGAATAACTCCGTTGATGATGTAACCAGACGTAGCATCCCATAAGGGATTGAAAGTTAGGTTCGCATACGTAGAGTACTGCTCCATCTATTACGATTGTAGCATCCCATAAGGGATTGAAAGGGAGATAGCTTGAAAGTAACTGTAACTGCATGTGCTAAGGTAACATCCCATAAGGGATTGAAAGATCTCTATAATATTTAATTAGTTTTAATCGGAAATTCAAGTAGTATCCCAAAAGGGATTGAAAGAAATAGTAGAACAGAGGAAGTTCATCTTTGTTAGACAAGTAGTATCCCAAAAGGGATTGAAAGTGACCATCTTCCGCAAATACAGTTTTTGACAACTTGCTGTAGTATCCCTAAAGGGATTGAAAGTTGATGAAAATAATACTGTATACCGACGTAAGTAATGATGTAGTATCCCTAAAGGGATTGAAAGCTGCAGAGGTCGAAGTGTCGTTAACATAGATGAAGTAGTATCCCTAAAGGGATTGAAAGAAATTGAGGATTATGAAACGTTAAAAATGGATTTGACTAATAAATTAACAAGGTATGTTTGACTCATAAGGTAATATGTTGAAGCTTGTAGCAGTGAACAGAAAGAGTTACTTTGAAAAATCCTAACGCGGAGTCTAGTCACTTTCAACTTATCTTGGTCTCCTCATTTTAAAGTAACCTACTACGGAACCAAGCAGATCTTTAATGTCCATGAAGATAATATGCTATTTAGGTTTGTAAAGACTATGTCACCGAGTTTAGCAGTGCAATGGCAAATAAGTATGAGAAAAACTATGTAATGCTATATAGTAAGGTTAGAAATAATCCTGACATGAAGATGTATTTGGAGAGAACTTTAGGTACTGCATTGCAATTCGTAACAAATGAGCTTATCTCATTCGTTATATTAGATAAAAGTAAAACTGCGTTAATGTTATATGAGAAGTATAAATCTCAAGGCTTAAGCTCAAATATTATACTCGAGATAACAGCTATAACTGTAAACATACTGAAAGATAATTTACCGGAACTTGCTAAGAGTATAGGCAATGTGATGCTTTGTTGTACACTTCAATTTTCTTAGGTATTAAGCTTGTTAATTTTTCTTAAATTCAAAATTATATGTTAAATTAAAAGTGAGTCTAACGTTTACTTTAATAAAAATTGAACAACCCCGCAAAGCAGCAATGTGAAAGTTACACGGAATAACGTACTTAGCCTTATCGATAGATATGTTAATTCTTTTGGGTTATATCGTAGACGTAATTAAAACGGTTCTCTTAAAATCTAATAGAGGTTACAGAGCCATACGACTTTTGCCATAAAGATATGAACTCTATTCTAAATATAAAATATTATCACTTTAGAAAAATTAATAAAAATTTCCTTCATTCGCTCATATTAATAGTCATTAATCAAGATATGTATCATTAGGATAGGTTAAATAAATAAAACTTAGTTTTTATTGCTCTCTTATTTCTCATCCTCAAACTTGAATAATTGTGTAGATAAATAAAAATAGTATCCAGAACGCTTTGTCGCAAATATTAATTAAAAAGGCGTTAAAATTACTCTTTGTCGCTTGACTTCTCCAATTTCTTTGCAAACTTCTCTGCCCTTAACATCATGACTTGAGTGTTAAAGTTCCACCTTCCGTTCTGGAAGTGCTCGTAAGGAATTGAGGCAGTAAAGACGTACCGCTTATTAATCGGATGTATGTAAACTTCTATTGTATCCTTACTCTTTAGAGTAGAAATAAAATCTAGATAGTCCAATAGCCTAGATGAGTTATCTACAACGTGAACGTAATAAGTTTCGTCATCTAACTTATGAGCAAAATGCATGCTAGGTATCCTACTCAGTTCCTCTAAGGTGTCTTCTTCGCCAAAACTAACTTCAAGTCTAAAATCCGGCTTAAATAAACGTGCGGCATATCCTACTATTAATCCCTTACCTATTACGTGGGCTTGAGTATGGTAAAGAACATCCTTAAATGAAATTCCTAGCATTGTAGATATTTCCTTAAGTGAAGAATAAGCTTTAGCTTGCTTTTTACCAATAATTTTAACGTCAATGTCATCTGGAGAAAATCCCTCTGTAAGGTTTGGTAATTCGAAGGGTTCTTTAGGCGAAGATAGAATGCCGGTAAATTCCCTCTTTTCAAAATCAAAGTTTGAGTAATCAATAGGATAAAACTTCTCCTCCTTGACCTCGTGAATATCGTAATGGTAAATTATTCCTTCACCTTGTAAATAATCAAGAACTTCATCAAACTTTGATGAATTATAATACACGGAAAGGTTAATTACTAGAGGATTAAGGACGTCCCTTAAGATAAAGGTTGGAGTGCCGTCAAATAATTCATATAAGTCGTCTAAGGAAATATTAGGATAATTAGAATAAATAGTAACATAATACTTCTTTAATCCTAAAGTCTGCCACCTGGAAAAAGGATATAAGTTATATTGGAAATTTTGCCTTAACCAGAGTATATATTTGTCAACGTCCTTAATCCTTGATATTGCACCAATAACCTTAGGGTTTAAATCTCCGAAACGTTGTAAGTAATATAGAACCTCTGATAGAATTAACTTCTCTTTCTCAATTAACACGAGAAAAAGTCGAATATTAACTTAAAAAGATATCCCTTATAATATTAAAAAACTTTAAGCTGCATCAGGTGATGTACTTTCTTCCGCAAAGAATATATGAGCCATTCCTAGAGCTGCTAATGCTAGACCAAGTAAGGCTATTGTTAACCTTATTCCTAGGTTTAGTTTGTATACATCCATCATTTTTCTTCGATCTTCTTTTAATTTACTAGGGGTTAAGCATGAAAAACGTCAAAAAAACAAAGTAAGCTTTTTAAATCCCTCTTTGCGAAGGACGTAATAAAAACTATTTAGAGAAAAAGCTAATCTCTTTTAGTAACTTTCATAGAAAACTCTCTTTCTACCTTTCTGTATTATGTAATAGGAGAAGTATATGTCTCCTCACATCAATGAGTCATATTTAACTGAATTTTTATCATAGATCAGTAAAACTTGTTCATAATATTTGTTGTCTAGAGTTAATCTTACTTTGTCAGCATCTAACCTTAAATTTTGGGCTATCAAGGCAAAATCTGAGCTAAAAGAGCAGAACCTTCAAACTGATTACGGAAAAAGTTCAAGTAATCTAAGAGGCAGTATTACACTTTAAATTATGTATAACAATTTAATAGACTTTCATAAGTTCCGATGGTATATCCAAAAATTTTAATTGATTGTATTTAAATTTTAAACTACAAGAAATATATGAGTGATCGGTGAGAATATATATAATATTATCCAAAATTTTTACATTATACTTTAGGAGTAGAATATCTAAATATACTTAAGACATTATTTATTTCAATTGAGGTGTTATTTAATTTAATTATTGCTCCGTTATCCTTTTTTACCGATACTATTTCAGTATTGCCAGAATAGATTGAGACGGGACGATTGTTATCTTTGCTTATATAAACCTTAATACTATTCATTTGTAAATTACCATCTCTATTAAGTATTGCAAACGATTTGAGAGATATATTACGTCCATCACAATTATCACAATTATCAAATATTGCACTTGTTTTACTAATATCTTCTTTAAAAATAAGTCCTCTTACGTAATCACAAGGATTCAGCGTAAGTTGAATCTTAATTTTATTATTTTCAGCTTTAGCTACAGCACCAAATAACACAAAAACATTATTAAATTTTTTAACATTATTTCCATTACAATCAATAATTTTAATATCAGTAGATAACACGTTGCCATTAATATCAACAGAATATTTATCATTATTATTGTTATTTATCATAAAATTATATATTATGCCATTAATTATTGGTACGAAAACATACTCCTGCTGTGTAGTACTCAAGGTTCCACCCAGTATTCTTAACTAATTCCTATAATAAAAATGTTTTAGTCAGTTGTCGTTTTGTTGCGTACTTCACTTAGTCGTCGAGTTCAACTGCTTGGTTTATGTTTTGTAGGACTGTCCAGTTTTTTACCAACTACTTAAACTTACTTTTTAATCCATACCTCCAAGAAAGCACTTGCTAGGATGAGTAATTAAGACTTATTAAACTGTTAATCTACTTTTAACCAATGAAAGGGCTTTTTGTTCTAGCTTACGCTATAACCAACCTCCACCCCGGTGCAGGTAGGGGATACGGTATAGTAGATTTGCCCGTACAAAGGGACCAGTTAGGTTACCCAATAATTTACTCTTCAGCGTTTAAGGGACCTTTGAAGGCATTATGTGCAGGAAATTCACTCAATGATAATGGTAGGATTAACTGTAACGAGAAGCCTGAATGTTGTTGTCTTTTCGGCAGTGAGCCGGAAGAAGAGGAAAGCAGTAAGGGGGTTCTCGACGTTCTAGATCTCCCTCTATTCTCTTTGCCCGCACCAAATACTCAAGGTTTCATGCAAGTTACTACTGAATATCTAATTAATAGAACTAAAAACATATTTAATACAATACTCGAGCTAAACAGTTATTTAGGAACTTTAGGCAATGAAATTTCCAATCTTTTGAATAGTAATGAAGGCAAGGATGGAACAGTATACGGTAATAGGGTGAGAGTTACGTCAGTAAGTGTTTCAATACTTAAACAATTGCCGTTGTTTACTGAAAAGCTTGGCATCGCTGACGATAGGAAGGTTGTGGACAAGTCTTTAATAATATATACTAGGAATAGGTTGAATCTCTTAAGTAAGGTAGTGAGCGGAGAAGGGCTATGGAGCGAGGAATACGTCCCGATGGGGTCGATATTTATCGGAGGTATGATAATAGACGAAAACTCGGAGAACCGTTACTGCGGAGATCTGAAAAAGAAATATTGTGACAATTTACTATTCTTGCCTACTCTCTCTACGGTTCTTCACGGTAGTAAAGTCCGTGACGACGTTTACTCCTTCTACTTAAATATAGGCGGGAAGGAAAGTATAGGAAAGGGTTTTGTTAAGGTCTTCATAGGTGTTTAGCATGGACGAGATCGATTACGCTTTAGACATCGGTAAGAAAGTCCTAGACTTACACATTGAGTGTGGAGGTAAAGAAGCTATTAAAGGATTTAGGAGCAGGGCTAGAGAGTTTCCTCAAATGGTACAACAGTTGGGTCTGATATCTTCTATTACATTCCTCCTCTCAAAGGTTGATGATGATATACTAATTCCTTCCATTAAATACTTCCTTTATGGCGAAAAGATAGACCGTAGTACGAATCTCTGTAGAGAAGTTAGAGATGATGGTTATACTTCATACCTAGTCGTCAACTTTGCGTGGATTAAATGCAAACTTTACGACTTACGGTTCTTCGACAAGTGCATAAAAGAGTTTGAAAGTTTAGACGATATGAAAATTTTGATAAATGATCACATTAAGAAAGATATTATAAGTACTCTTAAAGAGCTAAAAGAAGAGGAAGAAAAGAATCTACTATTATCTCAAATCGAGGAGTCGGTACTTAATTTTTCAATTGAACTAAAGAAGATAGTTGATGGTATTTACGGCGGTAGTAATGACTGAAGGGAATATATTTGAAGGCGTAGATAACCTCATTGAGAGAGTTGAGCTAACGTTTGTAAATACTACGCCGTGGTGGGGAGGTAACGAATTCGGCTATACTTTTGACGACGACGGAAACGTTACAGTACCTTCAGCTAATGAGATAGTAGGTAGGACTAAGTGGCTAATGAGGAACATTATAGCACAGATTTTGGGAATAAACGGTTTTGACAACATTGATGAGAGGTTTTTAAAAGAACTGGGAACGTTAGATAATAAATCTAAGATAACCGTAAGGGTTACGGCATACAAAGGTGAGAAACAGTCCTTTTATTTTACAAAAAAGGAAGCATATCGTGTATTTAAGATTATTAAGGATAAAAAATTGAATAGTAAGTTTAACATAATTATTAACGATGAGTTTGACACGATTACCGCGGGTCTTAAAGAAGTGTCGGAATCTATAGTAGAATACTTAAGGTATTTTAGCATACCCAGGTTTTTCCTAGCGCATATGAATAGGGACGACCCATTGTTTTACTATCATAATCAACCTGCTAAGCCTAAAAGCGTAAGGATAAAAGTGGAGTTAATTAATAACGGAGTAAGTGATGAACTATTCGATTTCTTTAAGTCATCATTAATTTTCACAATGAAATACATGGGTATTGGTAAAGCCGCAACTAGAGGATTTGGAAGATTTGCTCTTGAAAATGACTGGAAGTTTGAGCTGAATCAGGATCTTAACGAATTGCTACTTTTAGGTAAAAATATTACCAATAGTGGAATTATAGGAGAAATTCCTCCCTGTGAAATTTCCGTGGAAAAGATAGAAAATCCTTGTTTATATAATTATAAGAAAAATAAATATGAACAGATAATTATAAAAGATCCGATAACATACCTAATTGCAATTGGAGTCGCAACTTTGAAAGAAGCCTGGGAAACATCGGTTGAGGACAATTGTGCTTATCTTAGTAAGATGTATCCTATTTGGCCTCTTGGCTTACCTAGAAGCGATAAACAGGGTTTAGGATACCTTATAAAAGATGAAACAAAAGAAGATCCTGGAAGGAGAATATCATATATAACCATCTCCCCCATATGTAATGGAGATACTTGTAGTGAGATATACTTGATTCCTTTTATTTATGGGGAAGACGAATTTAGAAAAATCGAATTAAAAGGAAAATCTTCAAGCTCATCAATACCTAAATTTGGTATGATCGTGCCAGGTCAAGGTTATTTAAACCCTTCGAATAACGTAAGAGATTACGTATACGCCACAATGAGTTGGCTGAAATTCATTTTAGGAGGTGGGTGTCATGGACAATGAGTGCAACATTATTACACTCATTGAAGATTACATAACAGAAAAAATCCTTGCGGAGGAAGAAATCCTTGATGACGTGAAAAAGGATCTTGTAAAGGCTTTGTCCAACTGTTCTTTTTCAAGGAACATGCCGACTGCAGAAAAATCGATGGAGGAAGTCGTAAACGCATTAAAGAGCTTAGGTTACTGCGTAATCGACGTTAGGGCTAAAACCGCTAAAAAGCTTTACGTAGGCGTTTCCGAAATTTCTCCTTTTTATACGTTCTTTGAGTCAGGGTTAGTATGGAACAACGCACTCAACTTACCTTATATTCCAGGTTCTGTAATAAAGGGTATCCTTAGGAGTTATATGATAGACCTATGTAAGAGGAACGAAGAGTGCATTTCCATAGTTTATCAGATTTTCGGAGTGCCAGAAAGTGAAAATCATAGATTTGAGAATGCAGAGATTTACGTGACCGGTTTAGATGTTTCCTCGTCTTTAATATTTGCTATGGATTCCTACCCTGTAAGTGCAGATAAAATACTTACCGGTGACGTGATAACTCCTCATTACTTCAGAGGTGGTAAACTCATTAAGAACGAATATGAAGCACAGCCCGTACCCATACTGAGGATAGCAGTAGCTGAAGGGGTGGAGTTTAGGTTTATAATTGGTGTTCATCAAGAGGCTATCCCATTATTCCAAGATTGGGCATTCAACATAGGTTATAAAGGTGGAGGGTTATCTTTCCTTTTACCAATACTTTACGCTTTTAAACAGGGTGTAGGTGCTAAAACTTCCAGAGGTTACGGTGAGTTTGCACTTGAAGATTTCTCTTTATCAACGTTTAATTTTACGAGGCCAAAGAAGGTAGGTAAGGTGAGAGTAAATGGACGATGATTTCTTTTTGTATAAAATATATGCATTATTCCACGACCCTCCACACAAGATGACTGTGGGGATGGTAAGAAGAGGTCATGATTTCTTTAGAGAATTTATCAAAAATCAGAAATTATGTAATTATTTTGCCTCAAAAATATACGACTGTTCAGGCTTTTCAAACGGCTGTAAAGATATTTGCGAAACGAAAAAAGGTAAGCGTGGAGACCAACGTAGACTAAAGGCCCATGAAGTCGAGGCTTTATTATTCTTAATGTACCTCCTCTGTTCCGTACTTGAAAGGACAAAGGACACTATTTGTTCTATAGCCTTACAACCACCACATAATTCTAATGCAGAAAAGGCTAAAGATATGGTCCACTCTGCTGACGTTTATGCTTCAGAATTTAATAGATGGGTACTAAATTATTTAACAAACAATAGAAAAATGGTAAAATATTCTGGATTCCATAACATTTTCGAGCCAACTTTATCAAAGACGCTAAATTATGATATTAAAAATGAGAACGACTTTGAAGATTTCGTTTTGAAATTTAGGAGTATAATTGATAAATTAAGTTCTCTTAGTAGTGATATAAAATATTTGTATTTCCTCATCTATACAATATACGAGCCATTATGGATTTATCATAACCTTCCGGTCGAGGTTGAGGACTCTAGAGCCCCGTATTTTACAATCTTTGATCACCTATATGCAACGGCCTCAATGATAAACTGGACATATTATGGCACAAGACCACAAAACAGAAGTGGTATCGAACCTAAAGGCTTTTATGTAGTAATAGATATCCCGGGAGTGCAGGAAATTGTTAACTCCGCGAGGAAGGCCGGCGATTATTGGGCGGGAAGCTGGATGCTCTCAATGATAATTTGGCTAACAGTATGGCAGTTAATTAAGGAATACGGACCTGATGTATTATTAGCACCCACTGCTAGGTTTAACCCGTTATACTACGCTATGGTCTTGAGTTATTTAAAGAACAAAGGTGCAATAGATGATGATACAAAGAGTGAGGTCGAAAATGTACTGAATACAATACTGGGTGAGCTTAGCGGGATTTATGATTATAAACAGTTCATCAAAGAAGCAATAATCCCCGCAACCGCCAGCTTGGTGTTACCTAAAGAGCCCGATAGTTGCTCTATTAAACTTGAGCAGAAGGTTTTAGAATACTATAGGAATGCGTACAACTGCATATTGAAGGAGATCCCATCCGGGCAAATTACTACCGAGTTATGTAACGAATTCATTAGTGCATTTGGCATTAATTCACAACAAGGAAATAATGAACTGATTGACGTAATAATTAATGAGGCAGAAAAATACGTAGATAAAGTCCTAATTAGACCTGCAATATATGTTGTAGACATTGATGAGATAAAGGAAGAAGTGAATGAAGATTTAAAGGAAAAAGGAGTGGATAAAATCTTAAATTGTAATGACATAAACATCCTTGAAAATCAATACCTTTTCCATTATATTACAACTAAATTATATAGAAAAATGGTAAAAGATAGATATAAAACAGAAATATTACCCAAACCGCAATGGTTTACATCACGTAAGATGGGTTCAAGCTACGTAGTTAATAGGGATTTCAATTACATAAATGGCAGAAGAGATTGGGAATATTGTACAGTTTGTGGAAATGAACCCGCAATAATTAATTTCGGTAAGGAAGACGACGACTATTCTGAGTCCACAAAAGAGGAACTTTCAAAACTCGTTCCCAATCAGAACGTAAACAACTTATTTGACGACTTAAAGGTTTGGTTTAAGCCCGGCGAAAAAGTAGGCCCGCTGTGTATAATTAAGAGGGGGCTATATTATAGGTTGCATAATAGTCCCCTTAAAGTATTCAGGAGTACTGACGATATTGCGTATAGTTATTATAAGGAAGTTTTACAACCTATTATTAAGGACGCAAAAGAATGTGAAGAACTAAAGGATCTTCTTTACGAAGACGAGATAAACATTTACGAAAAATTAGGAAATCCTATAAAGGCTAGAAAACTGTTTAGTAAATGTACAGAACTTGATGATAAAACGTTGGGTTGCGTCCAGAAGGACTATGAGCTAGATGAGGTTAATAAAGCGTTTAAGAACGCAATAAAGGGCTATAGGGAATTCTACGCAATTATTAAAGCTGATGTTGACGATATGACGGAATCTGCCAGGGCTGAAATAGAGGCAGAAAAATACTTTGAAGTGATTTCTGGATTATTAGGTTTAAAAAGTAATTCATACACACATAAATCTTTAGCTTGTAGTTACGTTAAAATGATAACAATAACGAATAGTATTAGCAACGGCTACATTTTAATGACTCCGACCTACAGGGTGGCACTATCAGCTGCAATGATGATAACTTTACTTAGGGATATTAAAACCGTGGAAGTTGAAAACCACGGGCAAATAATTTACGCAGGAGGTGACGACGTAGTAACATTAGTCCCAATAGATAGGCTAATTGATACCATAATCGATCTAGAGGAAAACTTTGTCAGTGAGGACGGTTTCTTTAAAGCGAGAAATTGGTATATCCCTTCAATATCACCTCACGGTAGGTCTATGTCTGTGAGGATTACTAACATAGCTGACTTCATGACTAACGAAATACAGAAGGCTACGGAGTTGCTCAGCAAGGTTAAAAAGGTAAAATGGTACCTTGAAGACAGGACAGTCAAGGAAAAGTTCTCTGTAATTATTTCCTCTTCAAGATCTAGTTATGAAAGCATATTACCCATGTGGGATTTCAAATACCTAAGACTGTTAAAGAGCATGTGGACGCTCAACTTAAGTAACGTTTTAAGCTCTTCAGTATTTGAAGACTACGAGGAAGGATTTAAGGAATTGATAGACGACGAAATGAGTAAAGGAAAAAACTCTGAGCTGATTGAGAAACTAATTAATTACGTATTAGCCAGGAATAACGGAAAGGGCGTTAACTTTGAATTTGATACGATGACTTTAGAAACTGGAGAGTATAAAAGCAACATTGTAGATGAAATATTCAAAGGATTTAGGCTAATGAGGGGTACACTTTGAAGGTTATAATAAAACCCTTGGAGGAATACAGGTTAGGTCTTAGGCAGAGCAGTGGAATAATAATAGAGAACGTTGACGTGGTCTCAGCATTTCTATCTCCTACTACAATATTAGGTATTATAGGAAAGCTGAAGAACGTTAGCCCACTAAAAAAGCCTGGAATTGACGACCTAAAGGATGCTTACTACTCACTTACTCAGAATGAATTGAAATACGTTTATCACTCTGATAGTCCTTTAACTTGGGGTCCATTAATACGTGATGAGATGGACAAGAAGTATTATCCGTTACTTTTTAGTAAATTAATTCTTGACGTCAAAAAATACATAGAATATGCAATTAACTCTTTTGAAGGCATAATAACTGAAAGCATTATAAGAGAACTGAGGGTACAAACTAGGAGAATGAACCAGTTGAACAGGAGTAATAGAACTACTATCCACTCATTTTATCAAAAATTCTTCTCAAACGAGTACGCACTAGAGTACTGTGTAAATATTAAAGAGAATATTAAAGGAGTATCCATGTTAGGAGGAGAAAATAGGTACGCGGAAGTTTGCCCTGAAAATTGTGAATGTGATTACGGAGAAGGAGATTATGCAATATTACTTCAGCCCTTATTGTTTGAAACTGAAGAAACCTATTTTACTAAACTGAGTAATGTAAAAGGTTTCCAATGTGTTGATGAAATTTACGGTGTTGTTGTAGAGAAGGGAAATCATATGGACTTTAAGGTTAAGACTACTTATTACGCCTTAGGTTACGGTAACGAAAGAAGACCAATGCTCCGAGCCTTGCCACCAGGTACTGTTATTAAAGTAAAGGAAGAATGCGAAGACGCAAAAGCTTTAGGAATCCTTAGTGAGTTAGGTTTCGGGGCAATTTACAGAATAAGACTGCAAAGCTAAGAAGGTAATCCAGGGCAGTGTAGTCCAGCAGTCTTATTCATATATTAAATGATTTCGCAATGTTTTTGCTCGAAATTACTATTTTTCCTTTCTTAATTACGAAATAAAACTCTATTCTTAATTACTATATCGTCCTTAGATGAAAAATTTTCGCCCCTATTAAAATTATTAAGTACCTTATCTGTAATTAACGAGCTCTAAGCTGACGTACTGAAACTAGTCTAACTCAGGAACAGTTATATTCCTACGGTTAAGATAGGAAGATACTGCCATTTAAAGTCTCATAAAGGTACCTCTCATTATTTTCTACTTCAATAGAGAGGATTTTTTCTAACGTTTTCAGTATATATCCTTCTAAAAACTATTTATATTCACGGCGAGAGTATTTTTACGCATTTATCATGATTTAAAACTTCATTTATAAGGATAACTATGACGTGAGAATGAAAAGAATCTGTTATTTTCTATCATTTCCTAAAAGAATTTTAACAAAGCGATACGATATTACTACCCTAAAATCTTATTCTAGGTAAGTTGACTTTCGAATTTTATGATGATATTAAAAACGATAAAATGCGAGGCTGGATGCGACCAATCCGAGGTTCGCAAGAAGGGTTTAACATTTATAAAGTAAAACATTCATTCAATTAGCGAAAAGTACCATGCGACCAAAAAACCTCAATTAAATTACTAGGAAAAACGGTCGCATGATGCCACTCCTAAAAATCAAAAACTTATAAATTAAGAAAACGAGAGTAAGAGAGAAGGAGTATAAAAACCAATCAGATGTATCCTAAAAGGGATTGAAAGCTCCTACGGATTTGCATACCAGTTTCATAATTCATCGGATGTATCCTAAAAGGGATTGAAAGAAAAAAGACATCCCTTACTCACTTTCTGTACTATCTAGATGTATCCTAAAAGGGATTGAAAGATATTTAGCTGACTCTCTTCAGAAATCAAAAATTTATCGATGTATCCTAAAAGGGATTGAAAGCTTACTTAGAAGCGGAGTACGGCTAAAAGTTTTTAAAGATGTATCCTAAAAGGGATTGAAAGTAGGTCAGCCTACTGTTCTCACTGTAATATAAAGGCTGATGTATCCTAAAAGGGATTGAAAGTAATATTTACCGCTTTACTTTGGGTTCATTTTTCAACTCCGATGTATCCTAAAAGGGATTGAAAGGACATCTTGACTCAACGTTTGGAAGTATACAGTTTTAAACTTGATGTATCCTAAAAGGGATTGAAAGAGAAGGAAGCTGAGGATGACGTTACGAAACTCTTTAGATGTATCCTAAAAGGGATTGAAAGGTACTGTATTATCATCTTTAGGGTACAGAAACGCTGATGATGTATCCTAAAAGGGATTGAAAGTTGTATCATATACATTGGAAGGCACGAAACTGATCTGTGATGTATCCTAAAAGGGATTGAAAGATTTGCCATCTGATTTCTATTCCTTTGATAAACAAGATGTATCCTAGAAAGGATTGAAAGCTATTATCGGAATGAACCCTAAAAGTATCAATACCCTGTGATGTATCCTAGAAGGGATTGAAAGTTGATAATTTCACCCCGCCTTCGACTATATCTTCTATAAGATGTATCCTAGAAGGGATTGAAATATAAGAAGAACATTTACAGATCCGTAAAAAGCGTAATATTTTAAGACAAATTGAAATAAATACGGTTCCCCAAAATTTGATAATGTTTTCCTCAAATATGCGTCCTTAATTGAATTGAAAGAAATACTTAGATTAATAATTCCCAAGGAGACGTTCTACCACACTACCTCGCCCTCGTCTTCCTTAAACTCGTCACCAATGGTAATCCTCTGGCTGAACATTGCTTGAGTTACGGGTAGCACCAATATTGAAAACCTACCTTCCTTATTGTACCTTTGCAGGACTCTTAGCCCGGCTACTACGTCCTTAAGCCTTGCTGAGTTTAAGTCTCCTATGAAGACACTGTACTGTACCCTTGTTAGCCCCTTCTTTTTTAGCAGATCTGCAACTTTGTTCCTCATCCCGTTATCGGTTATATCGTAAAATACTACGTAGAGCATTTCACTTCGCCATAAATGGTCTGTACTCCTCTCCTTGTAACAAGGAATTTGCGAGCCTCCTGGCTTGTGTATAAATAACGTCACTGTCGAAGAGGAAGGTCGAGTAAACCTTCTTTAGGTCTTTAAGTGCTTCTGGGTTCTCTCTCGCTAGTCCTATTAAAGGCCTATCAACGAAAGGTGACCTGAACTCCTCCATTAGGTCGAATACTAGTGAAATCCTCCCTGCTCTGTATTTGTGGAGGAACCCGACGTAGGGATTTAGCCCTGCTGAAATGACTGCTCCCCATACTTCTTTCCTTAACATACCGTAGCCTATGTTTAGTGCCTTATTTAACAAGTCGAGGTTTTCCTCATTTTGCGTCATCTTTCTCCTACCTTTAAAACCGAGCGTGGAAGGGATAACTCTCTTTACTGCCCTCCAGTATATTTTTGCTCCCTGAGCTTCCTTCTGCATTACTTCATCTGCAGTTAAAACTTCTTTGCTTAGCTGTGTTAGTTCGTCTCCTTTCAAGTCTAAACTGTACTTCTTCTCGTAATAGTGCACCGTTACCCACTGGTTGTGCATCTTCCCGTAGATGAACTGCCTAGCGTACTTTACAGGGTTTTTCCTAGCCTCCCTTGCTTGTTTTAACCAGAGCTTCATTGAGCCTACGTAGTTTGCGTGGACAACTTTCGAAATTGGCTCTCCTTTGTAGAAGAATACTAGCTCTATCCCGAAGTCGTTAGCTAGCCTTATCACTTCTGTTGAGAGAGAAGAAGTCACTAGGAAGATTATTGAAGACACTTCCGCAGGGGAGAGGCTCCACTTCACTTGTCCTTTAACTGAGCACTCTATCCTTCCCTTGTTTACCCTCAGCACAGCTCCCCAGTCTTTTACAAATGCTGTCCTTTTTTCCATACATAAAATTGGTATTACCTATTTTAATAAAGAATTCGGAAACGCAATTGAACGGTCATATAAGGGGGTATTCGCTGTAAAGCTGAGAGATTGGTAATCATAAGTATTCGCTTCCGATATCGCTTTGAACTATCGAATGGCTGCATGAGAGCATCTCCAATCCAGGAGTTCCGTAAGAGGACTGTAACGTAGATGAGAGCAAAAAGCTGATTTACATCTTTAACAAATATATTATACATGTTCTTTACGCTTTCAGATATACAACTGCTTTCAAAGAAGATGAAGAGCATGCCGAGAGCTATATCTGAAGAACTGAGGGGATGGAACTGGCACGAACCTCCACTTTACCCTTCATCGAATACGCTGTTAAGCGTCTCAGACTTAACTAACGGCCTATGTGACTCAGGGAGGTATGTTTACTTAAGGCATAAAGTCCAGGCTAAGTCTGAAGCAAAGGTAGGGAGCACAGTTCATGAAGCTTACGCCTCTGCGGTTGAGAATATAAAAAGGTTGATTTATGAAAACGGAGACATTGACGGCTCCAGGCTTAGGACACTTATGACAGACGAGTTTTATAACTTGAAAGTCGACTTACCGGAGTTGGGGAAGGCGATCTGGGATTACGCTACCTCAGTATATTCAGCAGAGCTCGACAAGGTTAGGAGTAAGCCTTTCTTAAGGAGGGAGTCGCTCGTTTCTTTGGTTGTCCCGTTTCACGTTGAGTATCCAGTTGACGGCAGTTTAATTGGACTGCAGAGCAGCCTTAGGATGGACGCTTTCATCCCTCTACTGCCTTTAATTGCGGAAATGAAGACGGGGAGCTATAAGAGGGACCACGAACTTGCGCTTGCCGGTTATGCCTTAGCCTTTGAGAGCCAGTTCGAGGTACCAGTGGACTTAGGATACTTATGTTACGTTAATGTTATCCAAGGTAAGGTAGTTGATAACTGCAGGCTCATCGTTATTGGTGACTCCCTTAGGCAGGAGTTTATAGAACTTAGGGACAGGGGGTTAAGGGCTATAGACGACAACGTTGACCCCGGTTTGGCTAAGAAGTGCAGTAATGAGTGCCCTTTCTTGAGTTATTGTAGGGGCTTTTGACTCAGCGGTTATAGTACTTCATCTTCATAAGTCACATTTTGCTACATAATAAAGTAAGTTTTACAATTTTAGGCTTTAATGCTTTATTGTGAATTTCTTGGTCGTTAAGTCTTGTTTTTCTAAATCAAATGGTAATTTAAAAGAGATTCTGAGGTAGAATTTGATAAGGAAGAACAGTGTGCTAGTGGTCCTGAAGAGCAGTACGGTTAAACAGCAGAAAAATCGCAAGTTCAGAAAGTGCTGTTTACCGATTAGCTACGGGAATTTCTCTTCATAAATATTTTCATTTTATGATGTGATAAAACAAATTCTATCAATTTTCAATGAAGACCTTATTTTGGAAAAGTTCTTAGACCACAATTAGTGTATATCCTTAGTCTAAAGCCATAAATTTCCTGGAAACGCTAACGTTTTAGGCTTTCACCGAGTTATTTAATTTCTCTCCTATTGCTATCGTTTTTAAGGTTATGTAAATTTGCAAGGATTTTTTGATAAAAACTATCTCCTAGGCGTAACTAAGTATACTGCATTATGAGAACACCCCCCGTGCTAGACGTTAAACCCATTTTCATTGGCTAAATTCACGCCTAATGGGATCTCGTGACTGGAACTGAGAAAGTATCTCTATAGCAATACTTATAATATACCAAACGACGTTGTTTATTATGGAATCGGTTTCGGAAGTTGTAGGGAAAGAGTTCAGGAGTTTAGTTAAGGTATTTAGGTTCTACATTGTCCTTAGGCGTTTTAACTACATAGATCCATTAATATACGCTCTGGACACTAACTATGTAAGGGACGTAATAGCACAGGCTTTAAGGGACTACACTTCTTACCTTTCTTCTGCAACAGTTAGGAGCGTTAAGTTGTATTATAAAGGTGAGGTAAAGACGGAGCAAATTCCTTGCTTAGTAGTAGCTAATAGCAGTGAAGTTCCTTCTACTTTCCTAAATGCTTATCCTGACGTAGTCCACGAAGTAGATAAAAGCAAAGACCTCTGCATATCTCCTGTTACCTGGACTAAGGAAGGCAAGCCTATACTGGTAACTCCTAAGAAGGTTGAGGACTTCCTCAAGAATGTAGAGAAAGACATAAGTTTTGCTAGGAGCTTGATATCAATAGCTGTAGGTGAGTAAAATGACGTGGATATCTTTCTCGGTTAGGTACCTAGTTAACGTTGAAGACCTAAACAACGTAGAGTCTGCAGGCAACTACGTAAGGCATAGGAGGGCACCAATAGTAGTTAAGGAAGACGAGAAGACGTACACCGTAACTTACGTCCCCGCAGTGAGCGGTGAAATGATAGCCCACGGATACCAGGCTAATCTGGCGGACTTAGCAACGCAGAGGGGACTGCCAGTAGAAGACTTGGCAAAGCAGGGAGTACTGCTAAAGAGAGGTGCCGGAGATGAAGTACATAACAGTAACTGTAAGGACAAGAAAGGTTCGGATTACGAACTATGCGTAATAAATGAGGACGTAGTAGAGGACGTAGCCGGGTTCATGAACCCGGATAAATTGATCAAGAGGACTTCTAACATAGCCTTCAGTTACATGATCCCAGCACTTGACGCGGTAAAAGCTTCAGCAATTGCCTCTCAGTTTCAAGTCAGGTATGCAACTAAGGAGTTAATCGATACACACAAGAACGAAAACATACAGTCGCTTTATAACGTGGAGACTGCCAGCGCTTCCTACGTACTTTCAGGGTACTTAAACTTGGACGGGATCGGTATTACGCAGAACTACCCCATTAAGGAAGCTGAAAAGAGGGAAGAGAGGAGGAAAGTCGCGTTGGACTCCCTTACACTGACTTTGACCCAGTTCCTCTTCGGCGCAAAACGCAGTAGATATAACCCGCTCACTGAAATAGAAGCCATTGCACTGTGCATATCGGAAAAGCCTTTCAATATACCACCTATTAACGGAGACGTTAAAGAATACCTTAAGTTAGTGAGGAGTACTGCAGAGTCTTTCGGCAAAGTCCTTAGTATTAAAGCTCCTGCAATAGCTTTCTACGCTAAGGGAGTTGAAGGTAGTGTAAGTAACCCGGTAGAGGTATTTGAAGAAGCGGGACAATGAAAGGCATTTTAATCTCAGGGTTACACCACTGGGGTTTTTCTGTAAGGGTACCAAAGGCCTCTGCAGGAGGTAGCTCTTATCCTTACGTACCGATATCAACTATACTTGGGGCCTTAAGCAGGGGTTACTGCAGTAGCTATGCCGTAAAGGACGGGACTTCTTGTACTGAGGAGTTCATTAGCAACTACAAGCCTTATATTTTCTGGGTAGCTTACGGTACTGATGAGCCAAGATTACTGCACTATGCAGACATTTTAAGGGAGCAGAGAGTCTCCTATAGGCAGGATAAGTACAGGCGGAGAATAAGGAAAGAAAAGGATAAAGAGATTGATAATATGAGGGAGTGGTTCGGTGTCTCAGCCTTCGGGAGGACTTACGCTGAGGACGTTAAGTTTTCCATAGCCGTTTTAGTCAAAGATAAGGCAGAAGAGGTCTCAAAGTACGCTTGGCAGATAGTTTCTTTAGGTAGTAAGGAGTCCATTGTAACAGTGACTGACGTAAAGATTGTAGACGCAGTTAACGTTGAGACTGAAGAGATTTCCACTAGTTTCTTCATACCCAGAGTATGCGTTGGGGAGACTGAGGGAATGGAGTCGTATAAGCTTTCTGTGTCAAACGCGTACAACCTTTCTAAGGAGCCTGTAGGAGGAATTGAGGACGAGTTCTGGATACCTTCTCACGGCCCTCTAATAGGGGGTAACGTTAAGCTTAAAGGTAAAGTAAGCGAAGAGTGTACTGTCTTTAAGCTTGAAGATAAATACTTAATAACGTTAAAGGAGGGGTTATGGAAATGGCTGAAATGAGATTACCACCGAGAGGGTACTTGGCTAGAGATTTGGCAGTCAGTGCATTATTGGAGATGGGGGTCAGTTTCGAAATAAAGGATGACGTCGCTGAAGTTGAAGGTGTAGGGAACTTGGAGGACATGTTAAAGAAGTTCAGGGAAAGCAAGTCAGTTACCTTGGTTAAGAGATTCAGTAGGAACTATAAGAAGCAGACTTCCTATATCCTTGAAGAAGATGTAAAGAAAGTTGTGGAGGAATTCTTTAATGACGATAAAGAGGACTACTCATACACGCTCCTTTTACCGGAATTGATGGAGGCTGAGAGGTGGTACGGTGGGTGGAACGCTAGGGGAAATAATAAGAAGAGCATTGAGATCTCTAAGCAGTCCGCACTCTTGGCTTCAATAGCTTTAGGCTTATTTACTGTATTCCGCTATAAGACTGAAAAATCAGAAGTTATAGGTATTGCCCCGGTAGACACTATAATGCAGTATCAACTATGCAGGAACTTGATAGCTGAAGAGAGGATTAGCGCTAGGAACATTGATAAGCTATCCCACATGGGCAGGATCTTCCTATTTGCAATGCATTACAGCGATAACGTTTGTCAAAAGTTAGTAGTCCTAAGCCTCAGTAAGTACAGAGGAGAAATAATTGAAGACAACACTTTTGCTTCAATAGAGCCCATAATTGAGGTATGGAAGAACATTAACAACAAGGACAAGAAAGACAAGGAAAGGTACCTTAGGTTACTCAACGACCAGAAGTTAGTTAATGAACACAGTTCAACAGACGTGTTTAATAAGATATCTAACTACGTATTTGAAGCCGTTAGCGGTAGTATTTCTCCAGAGCAGGTAGCTTACTTTATAGCTAGGGATACATATTTAAAGGATGAAGCTTTCGGTTTCATTACGCCTAGGATGGTGGGGAGACTTAAAGAGGCATTAAGCCTTGTCGTTAAGCAGGGAGTTTACTCAGCTTAGGGAAGGTATTAGGAAAGTCATAGAATTGATGGACTGTAAAGAGGGCGATGACTTCGCCGAGTGCAGGGACTTAAACTTCATCTTAAACTTCCCAACGGGATACGGTAAAACTACTTTGTCAATAGAACTGGCAAAGTGGTTATCTACCCATACTACGTCAAACTTCAGCAGGCTAATACACGTCGTACCTACTAGGTCTTTGGTAGAGGACATAGCTAAGAGGTCTGCAGGCTTAAAGTACGCAGTACAATACTCATTTGCACCTTCAGAACTGAAGTCCCCCAATTTTTTAGCAAAATTTGTTATAACTACTTATGACTCTTTCCTCCTTAACCTCTACAAGGCCAGTGTAGGAGAGCCTTTTTCGGTCCACGGACACTATGACCTTCCCAGATTTTCCATATATACTTCACTGGTGCACTTCGACGAATTCCACTTAATGAATGAAGGTAACAGTTGGACTTCTTTAATAGGAGCTATCAGCCACCTATCGAAAGTCGGAGTAAACTTCATCCTATCCTCAGCTACGCCTAACAAGAGCTTGGAAGAAGAGATAATAAACAACTCAAAAAACGTAGTAAAGGTTTCTGTAGTAAGGAATTACGGCGACTCAATAAAAAACAGGGAATGCAAGGAAATAGGAAGAGGAGAATACGAATGCAGTACTGGTAAAGAGCTGTATAAAGTAGTTGAAGTGAGAGAAGAAGTCAAAGTCCCTGATATAGATGTAAAGTTTATTGACGGAGACGATTTTTCAAAGTTTATTGACGGCAGGACAATAATAGTAGTAAACACTGTGGATAAAGCTATTTCAATTTACGAAAAACTGAGAGACCTAGACCCTTGCTTAATTCATTCAAGGTTTAAGATATCAGATAGGATGAAGATTAACCTGGACGAGTGCAAATTGATAATTTCTACACAAGTGATTGAGGTAGGAGTAGACATGTCCTCTGACGTAATGATAACCGAGCAAGCGCCTTTACCGTCAATAGTACAGCGCGTCGGCAGGCTTTTGAGGAGGAAAGAAAAGGAGAAAGGTATATTATACATATGGAGGAGCGGGGATTACGCTCCTTACGATAAGAGCGAAGTTGATAACACGCTTAACGCTTTGAAGGATAACGACGTTTGCTTAAAAGACCCTTACGGGTGTTACGGCAAGAAGGGATACGCTGAAGTTATGGATAGTATAATGACAAAACCTAAAATAAACTACGGCCTCCTTAAAGAGCTTGATAAGATAAGCACTAATCCTTTCCTAACTAAAAGGGATCTGGACGAACTGCTAGACAAGTACTGTACGCTAACGAACTCCTTCATAATAAACTTAGCAGTCGATAAACCGGGCTCTCAGGAAGACTTAATACCATTTTCCGGAGAGATGATAGATAAAGCTCCTTTAGAGAGAGAAGGTAATAAGGTGTTAGCTTTCTTTGAGAAGTACAGTAGTGACGGCTCTACAGATAATGTAAAAGTAGTTGAGGACTATATAGAGTTTAAGGACTGGAAGGACTTGTGCAGGAAGTACAGGAGGGTGACCCACGATAAGAAAATACTCCTCGGTTTAAAGGTTAAGAGAGAGTATTACGATAGCAAAAAGGGGTTAAGGTTAAAATGACTTGTTGGGCATTTTACGGACAGGAGACTTTTAAGGACCACGCTCTCGGGACTTTGAACTGCTTCAGGAGGAACTTCGCTTATATTATCCCGATACTTTCTCACAGGACCGGTGTAGAGATAAGTACTGTGAAGAAGAGCGTTGAAATAGCAGTTGCCTTTCACGACATAGGTAAAGCTTCAAAGGCCTATACCAGCTCTTATTACGGTCACGAGTTTTACAGCGGATACATTGTAAACTCTATAATACGAGGGTGTTGCGATAGCGAACTTAGGGACATAGCAGCTCTTTCCTCAATGAGCCACCATCAAGCAATGGTTGAGAGGGGCCTCGAGCTTATAAAGTCAGGAGAATACAAAAAATTGCATAAGTTTGAGTTTAATGAGGAATGCTTACAAGATATAAACGCGGTTGCAAAGGAGATAGGCGTCCCCGTTAACTTGGATAGAAAAGTCATAACCCCGGAAGACGTAGCATCGTGGTTTATGAAGATAAACAACAAAAAGTTCTACCTTTATCCAATAATCCTAGGGCCGTTAATGGTGTGCGACACTTACACTGCTAACGTACACAGAGGTGGAGGGAACAAGAATCTATTAATATTAGAATATGAAAAATTTATTTCATGATATATGTAGCAACTTTCAAGCTTAAGGCAGACCACGACGTAGTTTTACCCCCCTTCACATCTAAGGTATCAAAATCGATCTTAGCTTACTACTCCCCTACTTACACAAAACTGTCCGAAGACGCTAAGCCCTTCAAACCGATAAGGGTGACGGTGCTGAAGGACTCTAAAGGGGTAGTGCTAGCAGTTAACGGCAGGAAAGCTATGATGAAGGGAGGGGGAGACTACTACTTCTCCTTTACCTTTACTGACAATAACATACTCAAGGACTTAATGGGCAAGGTAAACGCTGAGGTAGAGATGTGGGGTGCAAAAATAGAGGCAGACATTATAGACCTAAAGGTCATAGACGAGGTAAAGTATGAGGACTCTACCTTTTACAAAGTGAATTTTTTGACGCCTACGTTAATACAACCTCCTAAGAAGGTTAAGGAGAACAGGTTCCTCCTTTATCCTTACTCCTATTTCTTCCTTGCGTCTATTGTGAGGCACTGGAACGCTAACATGGATAAGAAAGTCAACATCACTTTCCTTAAGTCATTCGTTTACCTTAAGGAGGTGGACCACGGGATAAGGCCTGTGTCTGCAAATTACGACGGTAAACCGGTAAGGGGTTTTTGGGGTTGGATAATTTATGAGGTTAGAGAAAAGAAGGTTAAGGAGTTGTTGAGTTACGCTAATTTATTTGGAGTAGGTAAGAGTAGGGCGATAGGCTTCGGTGAAGTAAAAGTGATCCCGGTGAGTTTTGAAAAGTCTTAATTTAGCTTTGAGTTCATGAGTGCTTTGTGGGATACTTCAATTTCTTTAGGTGTTAAGCTCATTGACTTTTCTTAAATTCAAAATCATACGTTATGTTAAAAGTGAGTTTTACGTTAATTTTGATAAAAATTGAAGTATTCCACTTTGTATAATTATCTTCTTCGGATTAAACTTTCAATCCCTTTTAGGATGCTACGCTAACAGTGAATGAGGTAAATGTTTTTGAAGGGTATACCTTCAATCCCTTTTGGGATACTACCGCTGACCATATAATTAATTATTATCGTCAGTTTGCACTCTTTCAATCCCTTTTGGGATGCCACCTAAATTATCAGCTTCAATATGTACAGTTTCAAAACTTTCAATCCCTTTTGGGATGCTACCATAGTAGGAGTGGCGATTCAGACCACGAATCCAGACTTTCAATCCCTTTTAGGATGCTACTTAAGCTGAGAAAAACTACCCCACGTAAAAATTTACGTCTTTCAATCCCTTTGTGGATTCTACTTCTACCTAATGGATCATGCTGACCCCGATATACAGCACTTTCAATCCCTTTGTGGATTCTACAAAATTGCGGGGATAATAAATATTGCTAATATTACAAACTTTCAATCCCTTTGTGGATTCTACCTAGTCAAATGTCGTTAGGCGAATTATTCTTCATAAGCTTTCAATCCCTTTGTGGATTCTACGAGCTTAGTATCTGTGTCCATAAGAAGAAATTAGAGAACTTTCAATCCCTTTGTGGATTCTACATCTCTCATTTTAGAGTAAAAGGATTATCTCTTAATTTCTTTCAATCCCTTTGTGGATTCTACCCAGCTAATATACAACAACTAATTTTGGCAAACAACTTTCAATCCCTTTGTGGATTCTACAAATTCATGCTAAAGATTTACGTATGGGACGATAGATTCTTTCAATCCCTTTGTGGATTCTACAAGTCACGTAACAGTATTACCCTCTTTACTTTAGTCTCTCTTTCAATCCCTTTGTGGATTCTACCATATAACGGTCTGGTATTTAATGAGACGTCACGCTCTTTCAATCCCTTTGTGGATTCTACAGATTTTTGCCGGAGAGATTTGTTTAGCAGTCAAAAGGCTTTCAATCCCTTTGTGGATTCTACAAAAGTATACATATTTAAACATGAAATTCAAGAATATAACTTTCAATCCCTTTGTGGATTCTACATGAATCGCAGAATTTACTATAGCAATGAAATAATTAGTCTTTCAATCCCTTTGTGGATTCTACCGCATTAACCACGTTATTATAAGCCGTTTCGCAGAGCGCTTTCAATCCCTTTGTGGATTCTACAATCCATAACGTTAATGATAAGGAAAGGGGAAAGGCTATCTTTCAATCCCTTTGTGGATTCTACGCACTTACGTCTATCACTCTACCAACTCTTGCAAAATAGCTTTCAATCCCTTTGTGGATTCTACATGTTCATACAATTACATGGTGACTTACTTGATAAACTTTCAATCCCTTTGTGGATTCTACAAGCTCATCACTTTTCTACTTCTTCTAATAATTTTTCACTTTCAATCCCTTTGTGGATTCTACTGATTGGTTTTTATACCTGTTCTCCCTTACTCTCGTTTTCCTAACTTATAAGTTTTTGATTTTTAGGAGTGGTATCATGCGACCGTTTTTCCTAGTAATTTAGTTGAGGTTTTTTGGTCGCATGATACTTTTCGCTAATTGAATGAATGTTTTACTTTATAAACGTTAAACCCATCTTGCGACCTTCGCATTGGTCGCATCTAGTATCGAATTTTATCGTTTTTAATCTACTAATGAAGTTAGGAAAATTCTAGTTTCAAACTAGTGAATCCCGGTATTATCCTCGTATTGCCTCCTTAAAATCTCTTCACGAAATGATAGATGATAACAAATTCTTTTCATTCTCACGAGACAGTTATTCTTATAAATAAACTTTTAAACAACGATAATCTCGTAAAACTAGTCACGTCGTAAATGTAAAAATCTTTTAGAAGTACTCATATATATCTTTCTTTCTAATAATTTTGTATAATGCCGATTACAGGAGTTACTGTAAAGCATTATGCTTACTGTCCGCATATAGTCAGGCTGGAGGCACTGGGTTTTTCTGAGAGAGTTACAGAGGCAATGTACGAGGGGCAGGTTGTAGAAAAGGAGAAGGAAGTAGGTTTCCTCCTCACTAAGTATAAGGAGGTAATAAGGAAGCCGATTTATAGGTGGAGGAATCTGGTCGGCTCCCCTGACTTCGTCCTCCATGCTTACAACTATTATACTCCGCTAGACGTAAAGGCTGGATACTCCACGACTTTAGATCATAAGTACCAAGTGTTGTTTTACGCATTCATTATGGAAAAGCTAGGGATGAACGTTAAGGAGGCCCTCTTATATTACGTAAGGAAAAAGAAATTGGTTAAACTGCAGTATAACGATGATGAGAGGAAATTCGTAGAGAAACTAATAAAGTGGATAAGGGAAGCGATGGAGGAGGAAGTAAAGGTAGCGCAGAGGAAGGAAAAGTGTGAGAACTGCAACTTCTTCCCTTACTGCAGGCCTAAGAAGGTTGGGAGGCTGTATTATACTCTCTGATGACGAGATCCTACGGCGATTTTCACTACTCATATAAACATTATTATTTTGGAAATGCCCTTGACTACGATTTAGTGTTATATCCTTTGTCCAGGTCTGTATGAAAGTATTAGTGAATAGCAGTTGTTCTATTTTTACGTAGCTTAAATATTTTCAATTCGCCTAGTCTTAACATATACTTATTTCAACTGCGGAGCTCCTCAATTCTAAAGGGCTAAGCACATTCACTACTTTCAATTAGCCAAACCTAGAAACTTTTCCAGCAATTCCGGTTACAAGAAAGCGATTAGGAGAATTTGAAACAGCTGAGACTTTGCCGGCAGTCTGGGAATCATGTATTACAGAACGTCCCTGACCGAATGATGGCCCTTCGGTAGTGCGTGATCTAAGAACTCTGTATTACTAAGGACAGCCGCTTAGCGGATATACATAGCAATAAGGCTTTAGAAGAAAACTATAGTTCTAGCGGTCTTTGACATAAGCTCACAATATATTGTCCTGCAATCCCTCCTATTATATACCCCAGCAAGCTTTTCCTTAAGTTGGTTAAACTTCTTCATCATTTCCCCGTACTCCTGTTGTTCTATAATTGTAGTAACCAAATGCGCTCCAACTTCCCTAGCGGAGAGGACTGCAGCTGCACTTATCGCCTTCCTACCTCCAGTAAAGTCCATAAAGTCACCAGTCCTCAGTAACCCTCTTACAGTCTCCCTCACAGTTACGAAGTCCTTAGGGTTGTTTATGTCATCAAAGGGAAACAAAACTTCCCTCACCTTCTCGTAATTAACGCAACAAATAAGTACAGCCTTCAAAGCGTAGTATGCTTCGTCTGTCCCCTTAGTCCTCACTACGACAAGCTCGTCAAAACTTAACTCCTTTGATTCAAAAGGGGCAACATAATTTCCCATGGAGAGGTTATACAGAGTCTCAGCAACACCTCCAGGGGAAGTACCGAGCGTTGCCACAAGTTTAACCATGTAAAGTTTTATCTTCTCACCAAGTTATATTTTGTGGTTAAAAATTGTTTATAGTCATGACGAGAGAGGCTTTACGAGATTCTCGTTGTTTAAAAGGCTTTTTATAAGGATAACTGTCTCGTGAGAATGAAAAGAATTTGTTATCATCTATCATTTCGTAAAAGAATTTCAACAAGATGATACGAGAATGGTACTAAAAATTCCTAAACTGGGTAATGTAATATACGAATTTCTTGTTGAGATTAAAAACGATAAAATTCGAGACTAGATGCGACCAATGCGAAGGTCGCAAGAGGGGTTTAACGTTTATAAAGTAAAACATTCATTCAATTAGTGAGAAGTATCATGCGACCAAAAAACCTCAACTAAATTACTAGGAAAAACGGTCGCATTATGCCACTCCTAAAAATCAAAAACTTATAAATTAAGAAAACGAGAGTAAGGGAGAAGAGATATAAAAACCAATCAGTAGCATCCAAGAAGGGATTGAAAGTGTATAAAAGGGTTTCGTTATGCAGTTGAATAAATTCTCTTGTAGCATCCAAGAAGGGATTGAAAGATGTTTTCATTTTCTTTCTCCATTTTCCCATTCCCACTCGTAGCATCCAAGAAGGGATTGAAAGTTCTGAATAACTATTTTTTTGCATTAAATATCTTAAGTAGCATCCAAGAAGGGATTGAAAGCTAATACAGTACTTCTTCCCCATAATCCAATGACAAGTGTAGCATCCAAGAAGGGATTGAAAGACGTTCTTCAGTTCGTCCTCGTCAACCATTAATATCTTGTAGCATCCAAGAAGGGATTGAAAGTTAAGCCTCTTCGCTAGGTACAGTGCTCTTAGCAAACGTAGCATCCAAGAAGGGATTGAAAGATTTAGCACCGATACAGAGGAGTTCAAAGTATGTGTATGGTAGCATCCAAGAAGGGATTGAAAGATGTCTATGTATTTTGCTCCTTTCGTTATTCTCCACACGTAGCATCCAAGAAGGGATTGAAAGCCGCCTACAGTTGAAGGTTTGCAATTAGATGTTTCAACTAGTAGCATCCAAGAAGGGATTGAAAGACCGTAAACATCAACTTGTTATTGCAGTCGTAAACCTTTGTAGCATCCAAGAAGGGATTGAAAGTCTGCAACACTACGTCGTTACTATTACGCTTTAGCCAGTAGCATCCAAGAAGGGATTGAAAGGGGAGTGGAGGAAGTGGAAGCGGATCATCAGGAGGAACGTAGCATCCAAGAAGGGATTGAAAGAAACCTATAGACCACACTAATACGAGTGACGTTATTGGTAGCATCCAAGAAGGGATTGAAAGTATTTCCCATCTCTTTACATATTCTTCACACTCATAAAAGTAGCATCCAAGAAGGGATTGAAAGCAATTGAGTAAGTTACGGTCGGAGGAGGCGTTGTTTTTGTAGCATCCAAGAAGGGATTGAAAGTTGTATGCCAAAAGTGTTTGAAAATATTGTGAATCTCGTAGCATCCAAGAAGGGATTGAAAGATTAAAACTCATTACCATCTAACTACCAAAATTGTAAATTGTAGCATCCAAGAAGGGATTGAAAGCATATGATAATCAGAGATAGCCCGGAAGATCGAAAATTGTAGCATCCAAGAAGGGATTGAAAGGCAATAGCTTGTTCTAGAGTCTGTCTGTGGAAGTGTAGCATCCAAGAAGGGATTGAAAGACAAATTTCACGACTGCAGTAATTGGTGATTTTTTAAGTAGCATCCAAGAAGGGATTGAAAGTTTTGTTGAAAAAAAAGAAAATATCTTTATTCGAATGTAGCATCCAAGAAGGGATTGAAAGTTTATTGGTTCTTCAAAAGCTCTCAGAACAAGTTTGAGTAGCATCCAAGAAGGGATTGAAAGTTAAAATTCTAAGCTAAGTATTCATGCAGAAGCAAACGTAGCATCCAAGAAGGGATTGAAAGACGGATATCATTCCAGAAGGTTTCCTAATGGTAAACTTTGGTAGCATCCAAGAAGGGATTGAAAGTTAACAATTTTTACCATTTGTTTATTCAGCCTCGCCACGTAGCATCCAAGAAGGGATTGAAAGCTTCATGGTCTGGAGATTTCAAAGTTATTAAAGTATTCGTAGCATCCAAGAAGGGATTGAAAGTATTTTATTCTAGCACAATAAGTTAATATAAAATCTTCGTAGCATCCAAGAAGGGATTGAAAGCATATGTGTTCATTCCTCATCATCCCCTGATGAATGTAGCATCCAAGAAGGGATTGAAAGCTTCTGGGAATATCATTTTTTGCCTGCCTCGTTCTTGTAGCATCCAAGAAGGGATTGAAAGTTACGTTTGTCGGTTATACTTATCACTTAGACGAACTTGAGTAGCATCCAAGAAGGGATTGAAAGCCAATTTGCTGAGCATACTGTATATCTGCAGGTTTTAAGGTAGCATCCAAGAAGGGATTGAAAGTACTTTTTTCAGTGATAACTTGGACAAAGAAAAAGCTGTAGCATCCAAGAAGGGATTAAAAGTAATTATGGGCCTCATCCTCAGGAGTCGGCCCCATCCCGGTAGCATCCAAGAAGGGATTAAAAGAGGATAGTGAGTTTTTAATAGAAAAAACAAGACATCTTCGTAGCATCCAAGAAGGGATTGAAAGCTATAATATTTGGAATCAGTTGATATACAGTTTTTGTTAAGTAGCATCCAAGAAGGGATTGAAAGTTCTGGTTTTGTAGATATTGTTTTATTTTCTGGAGTAGCATCCAAGAAGGGATTGAAAGTGAAATTTGTAAATACTTGACCTAAATTTTGTACCGTAGGTAGCATCCAAGAAGGGATTGAAAGATCACTGGCAAACATTGGAATACAAACTTTATCATTAGGTAGCATCCAAGAAGGGATTGAAAGAAGTTCATACTTAGCGATTTGAAGATATACGTATAAAAGTAGCATCCAAGAAGGGATTGAAAGCGTCAGCCATTTGTTCGACGACCGTAGGAGCAGAATAGTAGCATCCAAGAAGGGATTGAAAGTTTTATCGCCGTAAGTCCTTATCACAACCTTAACCTTGTAGCATCCAAGAAGGGATTGAAAGGTATGTGGAACTAGAAGAACATGACGGAAGCGAAGAGGGTAGCATCCAAGAAGGGATTGAAAGCTTAAATCATGGGTACCCAATCCACTCAGCCTCCCTATGTAGCATCCAAGAAGGGATTGAAAGCATTCTATGACTCGCTGGGTTTTGCAGAAGTTCAACTGTGTAGCATCCAAGAAGGGATTGAAAGCCAGAAAGTGCTTCAAAATAATCCACAGTCTCATACTTGTAGCATCCAAGAAGGGATTGAAAGTGATAAGAGCAGAAGCACCACTTCAGGGTTTAATGTATAGTAGCATCCAAGAAGGGATTGAAAGCTTAACTGTTGTAAATAAGTAGTATTATCTATCTCTTTTGTAGCATCCAAGAAGGGATTGAAAGCTTTTTCTGTTTTTTGCAACTCATCAAGAGTGCAACATGTAGCATCCAAGAAGGGATTGAAAGATTATCAACTGTTGTATATTCTCTGGCAATTGGCTCAGGTAGCATCCAAGAAGGGATTGAAAGATTATTGTCACAATAATTTTTCTAACAAGCCATTCTTCCGTAGCATCCAAGAAGGGATTGAAAGGTTTTCTGACCTGCAACAACTATACCTATCGACCAAATGTAGCATCCAAGAAGGGATTGAAAGTTGTTTAATTTTAACAATGCTTTTAGATATTCTTCCATGTAGCATCCAAGAAGGGATTGAAAGTTATTGATCTCAAAGAAAGTTATTTCAGACCTTTCTAAGTAGCATCCAAGAAGGGATTGAAAGAAGAGGAGGAATTCCAGATAGGTTCAGGTATATTTAAGTAGCATCCAAGAAGGGATTGAAAGAAGTTCATACTTAGCGATTTGAAGATATACGTATAAAAGTAGCATCCAAGAAGGGATTGAAAGCGTCAGCCATTTGTTCGACGACCGTAGGAGCAGAATAGTAGCATCCAAGAAGGGATTGAAAGTTTTATCGCCGTAAGTCCTTATCACAACCTTAACCTTGTAGCATCCAAGAAGGGATTGAAAGGTATGTGGAACTAGAAGAACATGACGGAAGCGAAGAGGGTAGCATCCAAGAAGGGATTGAAAGCTTAAATCATGGGTACCCAATCCACTCAGCCTCCCTATGTAGCATCCAAGAAGGGATTGAAAGCATTCTATGACTCGCTGGGTTTTGCAGAAGTTCAACTGTGTAGCATCCAAGAAGGGATTGAAAGCCAGAAAGTGCTTCAAAATAATCCACAGTCTCATACTTGTAGCATCCAAGAAGGGATTGAAAGTGATAAGAGCAGAAGCACCACTTCAGGGTTTAATGTATAGTAGCATCCAAGAAGGGATTGAAAGCGTCACAGTTTTCAAAAAATACAATAGCGAAATATATTATGTAGCATCCTAGAAGGGATTGAAAGGCTACATTTGAAATTGAACTATAATTCATTGTCAAAATGTAGCATCCTAAAAGGGATTGAAAGGCTATATCCTTGTAAGTGTCCCTGTTCCTGTTCTTGTAGTAGCATCCTAGAAGGGATTGAAAGCTGCTTAATCTACCTGCAGGTTTTACACAATTTTTTCGATGTATCTCAAAAGGGATTGAAAGGCGATATACTTAAAGTCTTCACTTAGATCAAGGATAGGGAACGTTCCCATGCAATCGTCTTATTCTAGCTAATAGCAATATTATATCATGTTTGTCTAATGTCCCTAAATAAGCATTATTCAATAATTTTTCTGCTGGGAGTTAGATCTAATGTTTATAACAATAGCAGTACTTAATCACCCGCTAAGCCCATTACTCACGGTTGTAACGACGTCGATTATCGACTAAAGAAGGCATTTCCGATAATTTCCCTACAAATTATCGAATAAGGCGAGTAGCTGAGAACAAGGGGCAGTTTTCTTTGGCAATACGCTATTACGACAATACTCGCCAAGTTCGTTTAGTTAGTGTAACAATTTAATTGAATATCACTCTTATAATTTTCTATAGGTGTAGAGGCAGTCCTTTTAGTTTTGGAGCGCATTTAGTTACTACAATTATAGAACAACAGGGGTACGGGAAATGATGAAGAAGTTTAACAGCTTAAGGTATTCCAATTCACAATGTATCCATGAATACCCCAATTCGCGATACGCACCTCATTCTATTATTATTGATTTGTAATGAAATCGCAATGCGATTAGCAGTTGTTATGCTCCTCATTGGTACCCACTACTACTTAGGAGTTTTTAGGTTGATCTTTTGTCGAAAAGTGTGGCACTGCAAGGAGTAAGCCCTTCGTAGATGATAAAAGAACTGAAGGTAGCAGTAGGTTCAGCAATCCACTCAGTAACGATTTTATTATATTAATGTATAATTATGAAAGCCATAATGGTAAGGGACGACGTATACGAGAAACTTCTCGAGATTAAAGGGGATAAGAGTTAGGTTATAGAAGAGCAAGGAGTTTTTAGGAGGAAGATGGAGAAGTATTTCGGAATTCTAAGCGAAGAGGAGGCTGAGAGCTTTATACAAGGAAATGAGGGAAGATAACTGTGGACAAAAGGAGATTATAAGCTAATTCTAGGCCGGTGCCTGAGTGGGGGTCGCTGTCTCCTTTTATTAATGAAGGTATCTATACCTTATATAGGTATTGTAGTTACTAACGCTGTGTAACAGTTCACGATTTTGTAGGTAGGGCTTATCGAAGTACAGACCTAAAACATTGTCAACCTCGTTTTCTCCTTTACTGCTTTGTGGGGTACTTCAATTTATTTCAACAAAATAGTATAAGAGAAATGTTTCAGTAATTATTTCTATATTCGTTCCGCAGACCTTGATTGCGGGGCTCGGCCCACGACCGTGTTGGACATGAAGTTCCTCCAGAAGTCCTGCGTGGTCCTATAGACAAAAATGTGTTCTACTGCAGGGGACTATGATCCACCTACTGTCGTAGCCCTTCCAGCTTTCGTAACCTAGCTTGCATACGACCGGGTCTCTTTGGGTGACTGTTCTCATGCAGTCACCTTATTCGATAAATAGTATGATTAGAAATGCCTTCTTTGAACGATAATTGGTATCGTTAATAGGGGGGTGGGACTTAGAGGGCAGTTAAAGAGTGTCTTTAAATATTATCTGTACTACGATTTACTCTCTAGAGAGGACGTCATTGAGCATGGCTTATTTAAGGGCAGCATATTGTATTTCTGATATTAATATTGCTGTAAATTGAGAATGAGACGACTGAATGAGAACACACTCCTCTTGCTATGCGCGAGTTCTTCATGATTAAGCAATACTTACTTTTAAGTCACATAGAATTAGATAAGGAACTTACATTTACAAAGCACCTACTAGCTAAAGGATTTACTCATGGATTGGCACGACCACATAAAATAAATGACACCGTGTTTTTAATCATTTGCGGGTAACTTCAATTATTAATAAAACTTAGATTTAGTTAGCGAGATTTAAGAGAAAGATGCTTAACGACTAACAAAGCACTTAATCGTCACAACCTCAAGGCATTCTTAAGGAATTTCTTCAAGTTATAGAAGTTTAATAAAAAATGTGAAAATTTTCAGTAACTAATTACTATCTGTTTATTCTCACGGTATACAAAAATACAGAAGAGATAGCCTTTTGGGATAGAACAAAGGAGGACTAATCCTAACGTATAAACTCCTTCTTTCAATTCCTTTTTGGATACTACTTAGTACAAGGAATAGTTGATGTTGTCCAAATAGGTAGCCTTTCAATCCCTTTTGGGATGCTACCATACAAACAAACACAAATTTGAACCCCGCAGAGCAAGCTTTCAATCCCTTTTAGGATGCTACGAGGGGATTTATTTGTACAGGGACGAAGAACAAATGATCTTTCAATCCCTTTTAGGATGCTACACGTTACTAAATATGCTGATGCAGTATTTGGACTACTCTTTCAATCCCTTTTAGGATGCTACATATACCGTGGCCGTTCTGTGCAATTGTTAAAGGTATCTTTCAATCCCTTTAGGGATACTACAATCTACAAGAAGAGGTATTCTTCTCATTAAATACTGCCTTTCAATCCCTTTAGGGATACTACAACAAAATTTGCAAAATTTTACTATAGCACAAATTATATCTTTCAATCCCTTTAGGGATACTACCAGAATTGCCAAAAGAATGGGATATATATGAATCATTAATCTTTCAATCCCTTTAGGGATACTACACGGAGAATTCCTAACATATTTCGCAGAGGCGAGCAGAAACTTTCAATCCCTTTAGGGATACTACATACAAACCACTTTCATGGTATTACCCATGATAACATAACTTTCAATCCCTTTAGGGATACTACCATTTATTAGCACCTCTCTAATAAGAAATGGATAAAGGACTTTCAATCCCTTTAGGGATACTACGATATTGTAATTGAGGATGAGATACGCGAACTGAAGGATTTGAACTTTCAATCCCTTTAGGGATACTACTAGGACTCTAATAGCCTAAAACTATGCCTAACTAATAACTTTCAATCCCTTTAGGGATACTACGAAGGACATCATACTGACTACGCTGGAGCTGTCAGAAAGCTTTCAATCCCTTTAGGGATACTACCATCTTTTTATATTTAATTTGCAAATTTCACTAAATGATCTTTCAATCCCTTTAGGGATACTACCAACGAAGATACCCGTAACAATTATCAAATCGGTTATACCTTTCAATCCCTTTAGGGATACTACAAATAGGAGAATCTTACATTGTCAGAAGGTGGTTAGAACTTTCAATCCCTTTAGGGATACTACAAAGAAGTTTCTATCTGTCTAGAAAAAGCCGAGTTTCACTTTCAATCCCTTTAGGGATACTACTATGATGAAGAAGCGAAAGCATATCAATACAGTGCTTTTACTTTCAATCCCTTTAGGGATACTACATAGGAGTACAAAAAATTATGATGAATTAGAGGTAACTTTCAATCCCTTTAGGGATACTACATACCAAATGGTATGAAAGAGAAAATGAAAAATTATATATCTTTCAATCCCTTTAGGGATACTACGATAATTGTAACTGTCATTGAAGCAATTGAAAGAAATACTTTCAATCCCTTTAGGGATACTACTTGATGATTTTCCTGACCCCGGAGACCCCACAAACAATCTTTCAATCCCTTTAGGGATACTACAGAAATTGTTGTTCTGTGCTGAATCTGAAGTCACTTCCCTTTCAATCCCTTTAGGGATACTACTGATTGGTTTTTATATCTCTTCTCCCTTACTCTCGTTTTCTTAATTTATAAGTTTTTGATTTTTAGGAGAGTCATCATGCGACCGTTTTTCCTAGTAATTTAGTTGAGGTTTTTTGGTCGCATGGTACTTTTCACTAATTGAATGAATGTTTTACTTTATAAACGTTAAACCCCTCTTGCGACCTTCGCATTGGTCGCATCTAGTATCGAATTTTATCGTTTTTAATCTACTAATGAAATTAGGAAAAAACCTTACCTAATTTAGAATTTTTTGGTAGTATTCTCGCATCATCCTGATAAAATTCTTTTATAAAATTATAGATGGTAACAAATTTTTTCATTCTCATATCACAGTTATCCTTATAAATAAACTTTTAAACTACGAAGATTACGTAAAAATTCTCTCTCCTTGACCATAAATACTTTTCACCACTACACTTGCGACTCATGTCACGAATCTTGACGTCATTCTATGCTCTTCGATTTAACTAATATTCCGCAAAATAATTTCTAACTCGATTAGATAAAATGAACGACAAACCTCGCCTTTTTAAGGCAGAGTAAAAAGATTTTTAACCAAATTAGTTAGTAGCTATTTCCTTATAGTACCTCCTTCTTAAGGATGAGGAGCCGACTTCAACACCCGCAATAACGGACCTAAAATCTGATCAGTAAAAATAACTGTCATCAACTAATAATAATCTATGAAAATTTAATGAGATTGGATATTTGATTTTATAGAAATTTCTAAGCTTGAGTTAGATCTTTTATATTTTCATAAGGTAAAATGGGAAATACCATTACTATATTAGAAAATAATAAGATAAAAATAACTGAACCTGCTTTATTTATGTCTATTATTTGATACATTATTCTTAATACTCTTTTCCATGAGTATAACGACGTATATTCTTTTACTTATAAAGAAAAACATGAGACCTCATGCTGAATTTATATTTGCGAAATGATTTTGGGATACCGAGAAGGACGGGGTAGTTCATACGTCAAATATTGATTGTAATTTAAAGTGCAACAATCCTTTCATACACGAGTACTTTCCTAGTCTCAGTGAGAGATTTTCTATCTCAGCTTAGCATATCCTTTACTCCATTTTCTGGCTCTGTCAGACTCTTGTTTTTTAAGGATGTATTCCTCTACCTTATCCTTACTCCCTATTTCCATTAACTGTTTTAAAGCCTCAGCGTTAGCACCTCCGTGTCACTTTTAATGTTGAGATTCCTGCAGTCAGAGTAAATGTCTGAGAGAGTTGAGGCAACGACTAAGCACGTAAATGACGAAGCGTTCATTTCTTGATCCATGTGCAAGATCGTTGCAACATCCATAGTCCTTGCATCGACGGCATTTGGTTTTTCATTCCTCATCATATAGAGGAAGTTCTCAGTATGGGAAAGTGAAGGACTCCGTTTTCTGGAGAAATAGATCATCGCCATTACTGTTTTATCGAGTTTAATCTCTTTTTAATGTCACATGGTTATCCTATTAATTCCTTTACTTTTTCTGACAGTCCCAGGAATATGAAGACTGAGGCTAAGGGGAAAATTATAGACGTTAAGCCGAGGTTTATAACTAACCCTTCCATAAAGTTATCTAGGGCGGTAATCATAGTGACTGCTAGAGATATCACGGCAACTCTATCAATGTCCTTATTTACAGCCCTTGCGTAAAGGTATGAGACGTTAGGAGACACGACTGAGAAGAGGAAAGAATAAAAGACGTACATGACACTACCATAATAACCTAACCCCATAAAGGCTAAAATTAGTAGTGAGAGTATGAAAGTTGCAACAATTAACTTACCTTTGACTACCTTTGCAAAATAAGCACCAACCGAGGACGTGACGAATACGAGGACGAAGTAAAATACCTCATCGTATACTGATAGGCCGGTATAATAGTGGATTACTACGGGTATCATGTTGGTAAATAGTGAGATACCTACGACGTAAATTAAGTACCAAGAAAAGTCCCTCAAAGCTTTCCTAACGAAGTTTATTGATAGCTTGTATTTCACGGCGACCGGCTTTAGCTCAATAAACTGAGATATAATTGCGGGGATAATCGAGACTAGGAAGAACGAAAGGTAAAAGGTTGAGAACGGAATATACTTAGTGAGGTAAAATGCGAGGAAACCGAGGGCTGCAAATACTCTCCTAAAGAAGCCCAGTGTTGAAAACCTGGACCTTTCTAAATCGCCCATGAATACGGTAGCTGAAGAGCCTAAAGAGTTTGAGAGGCCTATGAGTATTGCATTTACCAGGAAAATGAATATAGAGGGATATAGTGCTAAATTAAGGAACACAATGGACGAAAATACGAAAGACAAAGTGTAACTTAACCTCTCTTTACCCTTAAAATAATGGAGGAATGGGATAAATGCGATTTTTGATAAAAATTCAAGTGAATATATTATACCGATTTCGTAAGGGCTTATGCCAACTAAGTACATGTACAAGGGGTAACCTAAGAATTGAAAGCCTAAGAGGAAGTCCTTAATTACTAAAGTCGAGGTTATGAGCTTGAATAAGTTATTGGAAGCCATATTATTAGCCTCCTTTTATCATTACTGTTGTTTTACATTATCTTTGTCCGGTCTGATTTATTATTCTCGTTTAATAAATTTAGTACTATGGGACATCTTTTATTACTGTTACTAATTAATTTTGAAGATTTGCTTTTTGACTTAGACATACTCATTTACGGTTAAACTTACTTAATAATCTTACTGTATTTGCCTTGTAAGGTACTTTGTTATGAACTTAAGTTGTAAGAACTTGGATAAAAATTGATTGCATCGCGATCTGGATAAATTTGCTAAAGGAATGTTAGGACTGTTAACAAGTCACCTCTATATTTCTTTTTACTCTGTTAGTTTAATGTGGAGTCTAAAGTCACGATCTAGGAACACAAGGGTGCTTGTGTTAAAATAAGGATAATTGAAAGCTTAGACGAACAGACGTTAGGGTTAAAGCTACTTAGGGAGGATTTCAGCAGGAATTCTGCAAGGTCTTCCTATCATGGAAGGCCATCATAAATGCGTTAACCTTGATAAAGAGGAGGAGTGGTATTATAAGACAGACTTCCTTGCACCTACTACCGGGTTTATATCCCAGAGGCTTGACGAACAAGGTAAACTTATACTGCACTGGAGTTGCACAGATATTCTTATAACGGGCTTTATAAGGGAGCAAGCGATTATGTCGATAGGAGTGAGGCAATAAGGGACATTCTTTATCTTTCTAACGAGTGTAGTGAAGGACCTCTTCAAGGACTATTGGAACGAGGAAATAGAGGAGCATTATAAGATTGCCGAAGAGGAGATGAAAGAATTAACAAAATTCTAACAACGAGAATTTAGTAAATCCAGTTAACCTACTGATGACATCATTTGTCCAAGTAACCATAGGAGAAGGAAGATACTTGCAAATATTAGGAAGATTTTTAATAGGGGCCATATTGGCGAATCCTTGTGTTTCATAACCGCATTTAGTATTCGCGAATTAAAAGTATTTATTTCATTAATACGCTCTACACTCCAGCGTCTACTTGTACTACTTGCCTACACACGGTTCAGCTTTAATGGTTAGTTGAAGGTTCCCCATCTGAAAAACGAAGCCGAGGTTTCTCCTTATCACTAGTGGATACGTATTATTTATAGCCTCACTAAGCCTCTTCTGTACTTCGTCTGCTGTGATTTTGTCACCTACAACTACAGTATATGTTACTTTATTAACTTTAGGAATAAGGTTTAAATCGGTTAGGACGAAGAAAGTGCACTGAAGTTTTTCTAACAATTCTTTAGCCAACTTCTCTATGTCTGTGTCCTCACTTAATTCTATTAGAATTAATTCGCCTTGAGTAGACAAAATTGCAGAGTCTACGTGCTTAGGAGTTTTTGATATGTAACTATTAATACGCCCAGACCACGCCTTACATTCTCCTATTGAATGAATGCAATTCTCGACTAATCCTTTTAGTGAAGGTAAGACTTTACTAATTAAGTACTCCACGTCCACGTAGACCTCTATTTGTTCACTTACTTGAAGTTCACACGACCTTTCTTTAACTAAACCGTCTTTGACGCAAAGAGCCGGCACCTAACCTCTCCTCGCGTAAAGCCAGTTGAACCAGCTTATTTCCTTATCCATTATTTCAGAAGTGCCCGGCATTTCCCTAACAACGTCCTCTACACTTTTCTCCTCCGCTATTCCGTCATGAACGTAATAGAACTTAACCTTAGAGTTGGAAGCTTTCTGAACTTCCTCTGCTAGCACTTCCCCACCTTTAACCCCAAGCATTTCAAAGAGTTTTAACACTTCTCCCTTATTAGGCTTAGTCCTTGCCAAGTGAGCTAAGGTGTAGGATATTGTTTGGCTGTGTGTAGTTATTACGATCTTATTTGATGCAGACAATGCGTAAAGGAGGAGTGACATTAGCATCTTAAGCTTCTCGTGTAACTGGTTTTCCGGTTCTTCAAAAGGACTAACTGCTTTTCTTTAATAGAAAGTAGCACGCCCATTAATTCGAGGATTGAGGCTGAAACGTAGTTCCAGTTTATTACCTTTCCTCCTTCCTTATATAATAACTTATTACCTACACTCTCTATCTCTCCTCTGAGGAACGGCTTTATCATTTCGTAAATTTTAGGGTTAAAAGCAAAAGACGATACTAAACTCTCAAATTTTTCTTCGAATGATCCACTTATTATAAACTTGCCGGCAATTATAGTCCTTTCTGTACCTATCTCCTTGATTATTGAAGCCCTATTGAACGGAATGAAAATTACGTCATCTATGCTATACTTAGAATATAATTCATTAATGTATTCATTTTTAAATTTATTTTCAATATTATTCACTATAGCTAACATTATATTTCCTATAATATGACCTTCCACGTACTCTTCGCACTTTGGTGTTATAATAGCTGGAATGTATATGTTATATTCCGCCTCTCCAGATAACCCTTGAAGCTTATAATTTACCTCAGCCCCTCCTTTATTGTTTACTTCATCTATTTCATTGTCAGAACAATCGCTTCCGTAATAGAACGTTATATTAGGCTTAATTTCGAACTTTTCCTCCACGTTAAACCTAGTTTCTTTTAAGAACTTCTGAATATCAAAAGGCTCAAGGCTAAACTCTCCATTGGGTAAGTACATAGATACAGAGTCCTTAAACCCTTTTATTATCTCCTCCGGTTCAATCTTAAATGGAGCCTTTCCTTTTATTCCCATTAAGTCCCTACTTATTGAGTATGAAATTTCAAAGTAGTTTCCCAGGCTAAGGAATAATAAATAGCCTTCAGTAGTGTACTCTTTCCGGAGCTTGGGGGACCTTCAAGTACAGTTAAATCCCCCAATTCTATAACTGCCTCATTAATAGGTCCCAACGACTTGGCTATAAGCTTCATACCATTATCTATCCGCTATGGGTAATTAAGCGTGAAGGCGGCTGTCGTCTTGTGAGATACATTATTGAGCTCGTCAGTTTTTAGATTATAAATCGCGTTTGTTAAAGGTAAGTTTATTGATTTGATAAAAATGAGCTGACAAAAAGTAAATAATATAAAAAACTTTAAAATTGTCGTATAGTAATAATGTAATATGCTAAAGACTATTAATTATAATGATGGCATCGTGATTAACTTTGACGACTTTACAAATTCGAAAAGACCTATCCCGTTATATGTAGCCTCCGATGAGGGTATTTATAGGGTAGTTAACAGTGTTGAAGTATGGAAAGATGTAAAAAAGGCTGCACGACCTTGGTTTTACGCTATGGTGTTTAGTTTCGTAATTATCCTTATAATTATAATAATTGTATTAACAGCGTTTTCGTCAAATTCTGTATTCTACAGAGTACACTATCCTCTATTTGGGCATATTCTTCTAGCATTACTTCTTATAATGATAGCTACGGAACTTTTTTTAAGTACAATGGCGCTCGGAGCTCGGTCTAGGGTATTAAAGTCGAGTAATCTAATAGGCGAATTAATAGTACCATGGAATGAAATATGCTATATAGAATATCACGAAACTTGGAAATATGAATACGAATATGACACATTAGTCGTGGACTGGATTATCCACACTCGCAGCGGTGATGTCATTACTATACAGAGAGTTAAATCTCCGGACGTGATATATAATAAGATATTACATAAGTTTTACCCAAATTTACGCAAAGAACTTAAATAACGCATACCCCTAGTTCATATAAAACAAGTGCCTACATATTGCCTTACTATAAATCAAATCTGTAATAATATCTTACGTTAAAATGTATTTCCTCCTTTATTTGCAAATTGTTTAGAGAAAGCTCATAATGGTAATCCTTTCCCTTATATGTACCGTCAATCTCAAAGGAGACGTCAGAGTTCTCGTCCTGCATGAACACTACATTCCTATATTCTCTCCACCTAATGAAAGGGTAAGGAGGGTAAGATATAGGTCTAATAAGCTGTTTTAAAAAGCTAAATGCGTCAACAAGGTTAGTTTTCCCAGAACCGTTGGGTCCTACGACGACATTTATTTTTCCGAATTCAGCGTCACGATAACTCTTGGAAGTTCTTTATTCTCAGTCTTTTTATCATAATATTAAAATAGCAATTAAAAAGCTCAGTCAATAGTGGGTATCTTAGCCTTGTCCTTTGCGAAATCCATGAACTCGTTAACAGCCATTCCTGTAATTTGCCAAGCACCTCTATAATCTCCGGTCTCTACATAATACTCTAGGGCTATCCTTATCCTTTCGGGCTGTGAGTTTATAAAATTCCAGTCCGCGTGTTTTCTCCTTTTCTCCCTATCTTCTTTAAACCTCTCAATCCACTCCCTCAACTCGTCCTCATAGGTAAATTAAGTGTTTTTCGTATAAAACTTTTATTTAAGGCAGTCTCGGCTCAGTATAGGGTCAAGTGCCTCATCAACGTTAAGTAAAAACTTCGAGCTGGGACGACTTTAACAATTTCCTTCTCTTATTCATTAACGTTACGTTAATAGTTAACTTCTTTGACCCTTTAATTCTCCTCGTCGAGTTTATAAGCTTAGAGTCGCTTTACCTCTCTCAATTACGACGTCTGAAGACCAGTAATACACTTCCTCATGTGTTGCTCGACTAAAGCCTCAAAGACCTTACTTAGGCTTATAGGAGCTATGGTGGACTGTTATGATCTAAGAAGCGTGGCAGAGATGAATTAGGGACGAGTAAAAATATATTTACTTCCTCATATATCTAAAATTATGAAGAAAATAATCGCAGTAGGCATTTCTCCCTCACTGGAATTAATTACTTGTAAAGCTCTTGAGTTAATAAAGAAGGCGCCCGTAGTATTGGTCTATGATAACGACTTCCCCTTCAATTTACAAGAATTGCTAAAAGACAAGAAAGTGATCAAGTTAAAGCCGGGCTTTAAGGAACCTAACGTAATAGAAGAGAACATAAGAGTAATAGAATCCCTAGAGGAAGAATGGGGAGTGTTCCTGGAGATAGGGGATTCAAGCATAAGGAATCCCCTTTACTACCACATCCTCGGCAGGTACAAGGTCTTCGAGATAGAGAGAGTTCCTGGAGTTAGCTCGGTCACTGCGGTGTTTAGTAGGCTCGGGATCAACGCGGAGCACTTTTGCGTGATAGGTGCTGAAGAGGAGAGCCTCTTGGACAGCTTAATAGATAGGTGCGACCTCTTCGTTATAATAAACATCCATAAAGAGAACCTGAAAATATTTGACAAGCTGAGGGAGCACTCGTATGTGGTCACTTTCGTGAAAGACTGTTACAACGAGGGGAAGGAGATCTCAAATGAGATGAAGTGGGACACGTATTGGATGATTGCGGTGGCGAGGAAAAGAGAGAACCCGAGCGGGAACGAAGAGGCGAAGATAGCGACCTAACGGCCGAGACGGTCGTAGAATCTTTAGTTAATCTTAAATATTTCGTACTGTTCATATTTTATTCGTGAACAGGCGAACCTTTTTAATTGGACTTTCAGCGGCCGTCTTGGCTTCTGTCATAGGCGGGGTAGGGTGAACTCAGAACTCAAAAGCTTTGCAGAAGAGCCTGTAACTATAACTTTAGCTTCACTTCTCTCCTCCAGCTCCCTAATAAACCTCTCCCAACCTTCAACCTCCTGAGCCTCATCTATAACTATGAACGTTTTATTACCTTTTCTAACGTGAGCTAGGTAAAGGTTATACGTCCTCAGTAAAAGCTCATAACTCGGTTTACTAACCTCTCGTCGTGAAGCCTAATTATTAAAGTGTCCTCCTGTCTTACCTCTCTCTATCAACTTATTTACTACTTGTCTAGCAATGAAAGATTTTCCTGCCATCCTTATGCCAGAAATTGTACGCTTTCCAGAAGTTTTATTATCCTATCAACTTAATAGTCCCTCTCTATTCCTAATCTTAGTTTATTTCCACAAAAGTTCCAGTCCGACATTATGCTTAGTAGTTCCTCGTCATTCATAATGTAACATATTAATGAGAGGTTAAAATCTTGTCATCTGTGACAAACTATTACGTGGGAAATTTGTCACTTGTGACAAACCTACGCGAAGGTATCATTCTTCATTCTCTTAGATGTCAAGTCGGTTCTTATTAAATTGCGTTATTAAAAGTAAGTCTCACGTTAGCTTTTTATAAAAAATTAAAATACGCAACAAAGCATCAAAACCACAATATTTTTAATCTATATTTTTAAAATATATATATGGTTAGTGAAAGGGAACTCATAAACATTATAGAGAGCAACAATGTATCTAAATTAAACGAGCTCCTGATGAAGGGGATGAACCCTAACGGGTACATGCATAACGGACTTACACCCCTTCACGTAGCAGTCTATTCTGGTAACCTTGAAATGGTCGAAATCCTTCTACAGCACGGAGCAAACCCCAACGTATTTACCATACCAACAACTAAACTACCTAAACGCTTTACTCCGTTACAAATAGCAGTAATGGAACAAAAGCCTACAAAATACGACATTGCGAAGACACTCATAAAGTATGGGGCGAATGTGAATTTATATGAAAGTAATTCAGATCTGTCTACGGGGCCGCCTCTATTTATCGCTATTGCAAGGATAGACTATGCGACAATTAAATTACTCTTAGACCACGGTGCAGATATAAACGCTAATTTCATAAGTAAAGGGTGCTACTACAAACCTCTGGGTTACGCAGCGTTGACGGGAGATATAAAGATTACTGAACTCCTTATTCAGTACGGGGCTAGAGTAGAAGAGAGTAACGACAGTTTGTATACCCCGTATCACGCGGCCGCCTTTGCAGGTAACCTAGATCTCTTAAAGTTCCTTTTCAATATTTACCCCGCTCCTAATATAGTAGGTTGCAGTAGGTCTACCCCCATATTTTCAGCAGTGGCCAGCAATTCAGAAAATTTTGAGGTAGTAAAGTATCTAGTGGAAGTTGGAGCTGACGTTAATTTTCTTGACATAGTGGGGAATAGCGTACTTTTCTATGCGCTAAAGAATAAGAAGGACAGAGTCGCCTCATACTTAGCTGAGCGCGGTGCAAGGATTATATTTCGTGGAAAGGAGATGACCAATAAGAATATTTAGCAGTTGTTCTATTTTAACGTGGCTTAAAGATTTTCATTAGGCCTAGTGTACTCCCTAAACGAACCTGAGTAGCTCCTCAGGTTAAGGGAGCTGACCGGCCCCCTTACTGTATTAACAACCATAGCGAAGAGGAGAAAGTAACCTTGTAACTCCTCTTGAGGAAAGCTCCTACCAAATAGCTCTTCCCCGTTGCCGGGTCGTACACGATGAGTACTTGTATTCCGGGCTCGTACCCCTTGTGTGAGGAGCGTCAGAAGAAGTAGTTCCCGTATCTACTCGCTACTCCCTGGAGTATGGCTTACGGTCGAACGTGCCGTCTTACTACCACCGGCCCGGTTATTGCTTAATGCCTCAAGGTAGTCCTTCCAAGCGTCCTCTAGCGCTTTTAGTAAGTTAGGGGTAGTTTAGGTTGAACATGATTGATGTATTCCTAATGCTTGCCTTCCAATCAAGGCCATGAGCGCTAGGGCTACTGCCACCTTCCTATCAAGCCCGTTCGTCCTCATTATCCCTACTACGGAATTGAATGCATTAACGAACTCGCTCTTTGCAACGACCAACTCCTTCCCGAACTTCTTTTCAACTAAACGCAAACCTAAAAACTTTATCAGACTGGGAATTCTGTATTACCAATGGAAAGTAGAACAACTGTTATTAATTACTATCCGAATTCACCTAAAATTTTTAGCCTTTCTTAACGTTACTGTACTTGCCGAGATCAGTATCCCCGTGCTAAATGCTAAGAGGAGGTCTATTATTGATATAGTTACACAATTTAATGCAAAAAAATCTAAAAATGTTCTAAAAATGTAAAGTATTATCCATGTTAATGTTATGCTATAAGGCCATTTATAATAGAGAGTCCCGTTCTTGAAGAAGAACTCTATCTTATTACTCTCCAGTAATTTATAGCCTACAAAATATCCTGCAACACCTAGTGGAGGTAAAAGAAGTAAAATAAAATAATCTCTAAGCTGGAAAGAGAATAATAATAATAAAATTACGTATGCTATCGGCCAAATATACATCCTTGTTTTCCTAAACTTCCTAGGCATGAGCCTCCTAATTCCTATGTAAACGACAATAACAAGATAAATAAGGAGTGATTGACCTTCGTAATTAATCATGATTCATCACCTCCTAGGTTTTTTGTACAATTATATAATGGATATATCAATAGAGAAGAATTAATTGAAAGATTATTTTCTTCTATCATATAATAAGAATGGCTATATTTAAAATCCTTTTGTATATTAATGAAATTATCTATCAAGTCTTTCCTAGAATTTAATAATTCGTTTAATTTATCTAGATTTTTCCCGCTCATTTCACTTTACTTTAGTGAAGTGAAGTATATAAGCTTTTCAGCGTAGTTCCTTACGACAAGCTTTAATAATTTCTCAGTAGATTTTAGCTCGATGATAAGAGTAGAAAACTTAGTTAAATATTATGGAAAAGATATATTTAAAATAAGTCTATATGTTAGTTCAAAAATTGGAACTCTCCTAGTTCAATTAATTATGTTTATTAGCATACATCATATGGAGCACTTAAAACCTTTAACCTCTACTTTAGGATAACCTTAATATGAATATCCCTCCTCAAGTTAGAGGTGGAGATTCGCCTCCCCTAAAATCCTTATTTCTAGCTCGTTCCAGAGCTCAAGTTTGAACTACTTTGATATATTTTCACTACTTATCGAATAATATGGCTACATAAGAGCGCTTCGTAGTAATTCTCCGATCCCTCACTTTAAAGGTACTTCATACTATAATTTGTAACCTTAATTCTTTATAAGTCCCGCTTACCTTAATTAAAAATGAAATTTCCCCATGGAATATCCTCTATTTAAGGAGATACACAGCCGTAATTCTTCCAGCACACTTCTACGTCGTGGAGGCCTATTAAATAGAGTATAGCTGCAAGGTTAAATATGACACTGCTAACACTTACGTAGTCCTTCCTTTCTCCACCTAGCTTGACTAACATGATGTCAGTGTAGGAACTTATTGCCAACTTCTTCCACCTATCGTAAGCCCTTTTATCCCCAGTTAATACTAAGGATCCCTTAATTAGGTCTGGCTCAATCTTAGGTATTGCTACGTCACAAATTGTAGACTCACTTGGCACCATCCTTACTTTTTCTCTTAATGCCTCATAGACGTGAAAGACTGCGTCTCTGAATTTTTCCTTCTCATTTACGTTCCATAAGATCTCGTTATGAACGCAGTAAGGTATAACTATGTCCCTTATTTCGTGCGTATGAATGCCGTAATAAATTAGGTTAGTATCTATTAACACAGTCCTGCCATAGGATATTTCCTCTATGCTTTTATTACCGTCAGCCGTTAGTATGTCGTAAGCTCCAGCTAAGCTAAGTATGCTTTTTGCTTGATTTTCTAGTTCCTTATCTGAAGGACTTTGTATTTCATCGCCTTTATCCCTCAGATTGCGTAAAACCGTTTTTATCTCCTTTATTAGTCTGCTGTAATCAGGGGAAACTGTAGTAAGGGCTGTATTGCCTTTAATTTTCAATACGAGGTCATCTTCCTCTTTTAGTATTTCCTCGTTAAGCCTCTTTGCCATGTCCTCTATTATCCTAGTAAAGGTAGTATTACTTAGGTAGCTTTCAAGTTTTAAGTCCAGCTTTACATCATTAGAAATACTATCGCCAATTATCGAAGCCTTCTCTAAACTCCTGGGGACGAAGGGGTAATAGTACCTAGTCCAAGGACCGAAGGAAAACAAGTAGTTTACCAAGGGATATCCATTCTGAGTGTGAAGGATTCCTAAATATGCAGCAACGATGTTTGCACCAGAAGTCGGGACTAGGTAAGTCTTTTCGCACCCCTTGGTCTCTTCCTCTATCAATTTTTTAAAGTCTTCATAACTGGCCTTGTCCAGCAACCTGCACTTTACTTCTATTCCATTCCCCCTCAACTCATTAAACAGATCGTGAAGCTTCTGTAAGTGGACTTTGTTAAATTCAGCGTGAAGTATAATTATCTTCCCGGGTTTGAAAAGCTCGTAACTCCTCACTATTGCGGAAAAGGAACTTTCAAAAGTGTAATCAGACCTATTTATGGGAATTACTACACATTTCATAAAATTATTATCTAATAGAGGTATAAAAGCTGAAGACGCTCTTACTTAGCCAGGTATGCTTTCCACAAGTTAACCATAAGCCTTATAGTCTCTATCCTTTTTTCAAATACTCTCGTTAAGTCTACCTCCTCTCCCCTTGTAATTTTATTATCTGCCTCGTTCTCTTCCCTCATTAGGCTGTCGTCTTTTAAGACCAACTCCCTAAATTTAGATAGGCTTATTGGCCCGCCTAACATTTTATTTATCTCCTTATCTACGTATACTATCTCAGCCTTGCTCTTGTATCTCTTGTCAACCTTCACGCCGTATGGCACTACTATTGCATCGTCTAAGAAGTCTATGCTGAGCTTTACAGCTTCCCTTACCGCTTCTTCCTCATCGTCAAATATAGTCATTTCTCCAGTAGGTGAAGAGACTGCAAATTTACCTCCGAAGGAATCTATAATAATGCTAGTTACCAAGGGAGATTTAGGTATCATTGCTCCTCCTAAAACTTGGAGTTGGATAGGAATTGTATTACATAAGTAGTGGACAAACCTCTCTGCAGTGTCCTTCACCTCTGCAAAGTTAAACTTATTAAAAGTATAAGGGTCTAGGTACTTTAAGAGTAGTTCAAGCCTCTTTGATGGCTGGGCGTTTTTGACGTCGTGCAGGAGCTTCTTACAGTCCAGTTCTACTCCTCTAACTTTCACTTTCTTCATCTCCCTTAAACGCTTTAAAAATGCAGTCGACTCGTTCTCCCAGACCTTTAATATTCCAGCGTTTGATACCCCAAACTTTATGAGGTTTAGGTCTACTCCGTAATTTAACCTAAGTATTGCGATAATAAAATACATGCCATCATCGACTTTAGTAATATCGCTTGGCTCAAGTTCGCTTGCATAAACGTAAGTGAGGAAGTCGTATCTCAACCTGGGCGAAGGAGTGTATTCCAATTCTATCTTCTTTACCTCATACTGTTGGTTTATTTTCCTCCTGGATTCTAAATACCAGCTGACTTTTCTTCCTATCTCGTGGACTTGCTTAAACCCTCCGTCGCCTTCAAAGAGTACGTCAAGGTTAACTTGAGACCAAAGCTTTCCTCTCTCTATATCACTTCTCAAGTCTGGGGGCTGTCCCCAAGACCAACAGACCTTCTCATAATAATTTTTCGCATTATTAACCGGGCGTGAGCTCATTTTAACGCCATTACAGACAATAGCTGGAGAGAAAGTGGAGTCCTCTGTTACAGTCCTCTTACCTCCTACAGCTAAGTTCCTAACTACTATTGCGTTAAGCATTGGATCTATGCAACCTAGTTGATATTTCTCGACCACGTCTCTGAAATTCAGCTTATCTACCATTTTACAATCTTTTCCATCAAATAGTAACTTAGGTACTGTCTTGTGCATCTGCTCGTAAAAACTGATCTGCGGTAAGGTCGTTATACCAACGCTTTTCAGGAACCCAGGATCATTTAACGCTCCTCTGATAACGTCTATCAACTTGAGGAACTCGTTGTCTGGCAGTAATATTAAGGACTCAGGACCTAAGGAAACCCATTCTTTAAGGGAAGTAGAATACTCCTCAAGGAGTACCGCATCTGAAATTGATAATGGAAATATTACGCTCTCAGTCTTTTTAATACTTGCCCTTCTTCCCTTTCTTCCTTCCCTCTGTATGAACTCTCTAACGTTATCTGGAATTCCCATGTGGACTACTCTTGTCACGGTCCCAACGTCTATGCCTTGTAAAAGCGTCTTTACTGTCACAACCACTTTAAGCTTACCGTTCTTCATGTCCTTCTCTGTTTCCTGCCTTGTGGACTTATCTATCCCAGAGTGATGTACCGCAACGGGGACTTTGCTGTCGTAACTAACTTTACCTCCGATCTTCCCTATTAAGTTGTTTGCCTCATTTATCGACCTGGAGAAGACTATTGTCAGTTCGTCACATGACTTCAGTTTTTCTAAATATTCAGGGATTAACTGAGCGTTGTCCTTAAAGATTGAGGAAAAATACTGCTGTTTGCCCGGGTCTGAAGCGTATTTAAAGAAGTTATCTTTGAGCTCGTTATAACCAACGTTCAGCTCTTTGCTTATTTCCACGAGTACGTCTTTCTTACCTAAGATTATGTAAGTATTATTTTCTGGTTTAAACGACTTACCCCCTACGACTTCTACGTCAAAGAACGGCTTTATTGCCTCCGGATCTGAAAGAGTGGCACTCATTATTACCACCTGCGGTCTAATGCCAAACTTATCCATTATCCCTTTAATTATGTGGAGCAGGACTGTTGCCTTACTGCTACCGTAAAAATCAAACTCATCAATTACTATTAACCTTACCTTCCCCAGGAAGTCGTTTATCTTATGGTTTTGGAAAAGCGCGTTCTTTACCACCTCAGGATTAGTTAGCAGAGTCTTTGCTCCCTTTACAGATTTGACGTAGCTTGACACGTCCCCATCGTACTTTATGACGTCACCGTAATACACGTCCACAGTCTTAGTCTTTCCCTTCTTTTGCTTAGTCACAGAAAATCCTGCGTCAGTATAATAATTCACTATCCTTTCGATCTGGTCTCCCGCCAAAGCCTTTGTAGGGTATATGGCGAGGACGTTAAAGTCTTCCTTTAACTGCTTTTCTAAAGCGTAAGTCACCCATATTTCCGTTTTCCCTCCCCCGGTCTCAGCGTTTATAACCAAGTTTTTCCCTTGCATTAGTTTATTTATTGCCTCAAGCTGATGTGAAAATAGCTCTAAATCACAAAGCTGGACATTATGGGCACATAAATTAGGTAAGATATCTCTGAATTTAGTGCCAGTATATGTAGGAGGAGTTCCCTGTTCTGTAATATGCTTGAATTCCAGACCTAAGCTGGAAAGTATGCTTGAAGAATCGCATGTCATTAAGAGAAAAAATGTAAAATACATTTATAAGTATTATTTGACGTTGTGCTTTGTTGTATACTTCAATTAAGTGTTAAGCTCGTTAATTTTTCTTAAATTCAAAATCTAACGTTGAATTAAAAGTAAGTTTTACGTTTACTTGATAAAAATTGAAGTATCCCTAAGCATTGATAAAGACGTCTTTTAGCTAAAATTACTAGTAAGATTTTTATCCTAGATTTTAACGATAATTATTATATCTTTTATTACATGAATATATTATGATCCTTGATAATATAAGGAAGGAATTGGAAGGATTAAACTCGCAAGTGCTAAACCATAACATACTAAAAATAGCCCAAGAAGGAAAATTAAAGAGGGAAGTTATTGAAGCCTTAGTTATAAACCAATGGTACATAGTAAATCACGACTTGAGGTCAATAGCAATAGGCTTATCTAGGAGCACTGATTTAGAGGAACTAGAGCTTTTCAAAATCCTCCTTGACGGAGATTACAGCGCTCTAAAGGAGTTAATAAAACTTATGAAGGAGTTAAACCTTGAAGTGAGAGATCCATTAACTTATAATGTGTCCCCTCAGGCTGTCAGCTATACGCATTACTTAGCTTGGTTAGCAAACTACTCCAAACCTACAGAGTTCCTATTTGCTCTAATCGTTAACTTACAAGTGTGGAGCAAAGTAATTACTGGTTTAGGAGATTCTTTGAGAAAATACGGGATAAAAGAGACCGGGTTCTTCGACTCTTTCAAAGTGTCATACACAGAGGTAGAGAATAGAATAGCTAAACTCGTTGAAGGAGAGGACGTCAGAAGGTTAAGGACTATAGCTTTTACCATACAACAGTATGAAAAGGACTTCTGGGATTATTTAGATGAAATGGCTAAAAGTTAAACCTCTAACTACTTTTCAATCTGAATTTTTACAAATTTACTCTTTTTATACAGTAAAACTCGTCTCATTCAGTTTAATTATTCTAAGTATTTTACGGGAATTTCTCTTCGTAAATATTTTCAGTGTGGTATCTTATCCATTTTACAATGAAGAATCTTAGGCTTTACAGAAGTTATTTAGTTCCTCTGTTATCGGTTTGAAGTTACGTAACTTTGCAAGGGATTTTCGATAAATACTATATACTCTCTACGTAAACTTTCTAAAGGGACAATCTTTTAGGCTCGTGAGGAAGATGCAAAATAAGTAAATCATATTCAGTAGTACTTCCAAGGATAACAATGCTCCCCTTAGATTATACCTTATTATGGAAAAATCTTGCCCTTTGAAGCCCTCAGAGAATACTCTCAGTCTCTAAAGCAAATCTGCAATATGGACTACTCTGCTGTACTTCATTATAGCTAAACTGCATGAAGGATTGGTTGAAACTACTACGTTTGCACCGCTCTTCTTGACTTTTTCTTCCTTTGCCTTCATTATTTTATCAGAGAGATCTGCCTGAAAGACAAAGTAAGAACCACCTGCACCGCACTCAAATGAAGGATCTTCCATTTCCCTTATTTTTACTCCCATCTTCTTCAGCACTTCCCTATTATACTTAGTTATACCCACAAGGTTTGCGTGACAGGGATCGTGTACTGTAACTTCCATATCGATTTTAGGCAGAGGAAGGTCTCTTTTTGCAAGAAATTCTGAAAAGTCGTAAACGTCAATGCCCATCTCCTTCATATGTGCAGTACAGTTTGAGGAAAGTGAGACCACTACTTTACCTTTAAATTCATCCTTCAGTTTCTCTGCTATCTTTATTGCCCTTTCCTTATCTCCCTCAGCGTAATGAGGAAGACCGCAACAGCCGTTATAAATACTCACTTTAAAGTACTTACTCAGATAGTTGTAAGCTTTTTCTACAGTTTTTCTAAACACTACAGAGGTAATACAGCCGGGGAAAAGGATTAACTGAGCATCCTTACTGCTTATCGAGAGCGGAGGGTTAACTTCCGGAATAAATCTTGATAATCTGTACATGAATCCGCTTGTGGAGTACCTTGCAATCTTAAGCGAAGCATATAGGAGAGAAGGATTCTCAAGAATTTTATGTACTGCCTTCCTTAGTGGATCAGCCTTCCTTACTGAGGATATCGCATCACCGTATTCTACACCGCTTGGACATGAAGCCTCACATCTCCTACAGAATACGCAAGTTTCAAGCCCTTCGCTAGGTATTCCCAGCTTTACCGCAAGTATCCTCCCTCTTGGAGAGTGTATTTCAGACCTAGTTATAACGTAAGTAGGGCAAGATTCTAGACAGAAACCGCAGTGAACGCACTTCTCTAGTCCCATTCCCACATCCACCTCACTACCTCATTTTCCGGGCTGCACTTATCCTTTATTATGGACTTGCAAGGGTTAAGCAGACCTTTAGGGTCAAAGGTCTTTCTTAGCCTGTCCATGACTTCAATGTCAGTCTCTGAGTAATACTTCTCAAGGAACTTTACCTTTTCAAGACCTATTCCGTGCTCTCCCGAAGGGACTCCTCCCATCTCTATTGCAAGCAAGGTTATCTCACTTCCGGCCTCTAAAGCTTTCTTCAAGCTTTCCTTATTCTCAGGGTTATAAGGTATTAAAGGGTGAAGGTTTCCGTCACCTGCATGGAAGACGTTAGCTATCATAACTCCTTTCTCCTTAGAGATCTCCTCAATCCTTCCCATTATTTTTGGCAGTATCTTTCTGGGTACATTACAATCCAAAGTTAAATATGCAGGAGATACTACTCCCATTGCAGGGAAGGCTCCTTTTCTAGCGTTCCAATACTTACTATCATCTTCTGGGACAGTGTACTCTCCGTCAAGTCCCTTAATTACTGCAACCACTTTCTCGAACTCTTCCTTTACATTCTCCCCGTCAAGTTCAACCAATAAAATGTTAGCTAGAGGTAACCCAGCTTTATACCTACTTTTTTCCACAACTCCTACAGAGCTCTTATCCATCATTTCCAGAGCGGAAGGAATTATCCCAGCTTTAAACATGTTTATTACGGCTTGAGAGGCAGACTCCACGTCTTTGAATATTCCTATTACTGTCTTCCTCTCTTTAGGCTTTGGGAAAAGTCTCAACCTAGCTCTAAGTATTGCACCCAATGTCCCTTCTGCTCCTATAAATATTGATGTAGGATTAAAGAACGGCGAAGGTTTAAATTCCTCAATCCTACCGTTAGGAAGGATCACCTTTATTGAGATAACGCTGTTGAAAGTAGGGCCGTACTTTATTACATGTATTCCTCCGGAGTCGTGGGAAATGTTTCCTCCAATTGAGGATACTACATAACTTGAAGGGTCTGGAGCATAAAATAAGTCCGAAGGTGAGCTTCTAGTAACCATTATATTTGCAATTCCCGGGCCTACCTCTATTTCAAGCCCTTCTGCCCAATACACTTTGTTAAGCCTGGTCATTGAAACTACAACTTCTCCTCCTAAAGGTATTGTAGCACCACTTAAGCTCGTCCCAGAGCCTCTGACTATGAATTCTTTCCCTCTAGATATTAAAAATCTGATAACTTCGACAGTCTCTTCCTCACTCCCCGGAAGCACTACCATTGAAGGGTTCCCGGAAACTGCAGTAAAGCCGTCAAAGGAATAAAGCAATTTATCTTCATTGGTAATTACCCAACGGTCGCCGACTATTTTCCTCAGTTCCTCTTCCATAGTTTATAGAGAGAAAGAGAATAAATAAGGATTTCTTTTTGCGCTTACTATCTACAACTATCTGAACACACCAAAGAAAACCCCGTTAGGGTCTAAACTCTTCTTCAGCAGATTCAATGTCTCATAACTATAACCAAAACAGTCCTCTCCGCAATTCCTTTCAATTATTACAGTATACCCACTCCTCCTAAGTCTTTCAACGTTAACACCTATGCACCTTATTAAACCGCTCCCGTAGTAAGCTACACAGTATTCTCCTTCAATCTCCTTGAGTGTGTCTATCTCTTTTCCCCTCACTGTAACTATTGAAGCATCAAAGTTCTCCGGTATCTCTATCTTCATCCCTTTTCCTTTCCTTATCTCGTAAATCTTCGTTCCCTCACTTTTTATTCCCACGACACCTAAAGGCCTAGAACTAAAGTTCACTTTATTAACTTCCTCAAAGTGGAAGTCTTGGTAAGGAACAAGCCTTATGTTCAGCTCTAGGTATATCCCTAACCAGCCCAGTGAACCCGAAAGAACTTTCCATATCTTATATCCGCTGGAAAACTTTGTAGTATTCCCACCGCTCTTTATTACCTCTCCCAATCCGGTAACTATTTTTGCCCCTAAAAGCCATTCCTTGGGATAACCGTACCAGGTTAAGATTGATGGAAGGTTAGTTGAGGCAAAGCCTCCTACAGACCCCGTGTATATGAACGGGATTTGTAAACCGTGAGACTTTAGCTCCTCGTTTACTAACTTAAAGTCTGCTCCAGCGTGTACTGTAACGTAAAGGTCTTCTTCCGAGATTGTAAGTACCTTGTTAAGTTTCTCCAAACTTAAGCCTATATTTGCCTTAACCTTACTACCTATGTGGTGCTTATTCTTACTGAAAGGGTAGATAGATATTCCCGTCTTTAAGGCAAACTTTACTATTTCAGCTACTTCCTCATAAGTTGAAGGTAAAACTACGATTTCAGTCTTAACGTCTGCAGAGTTTAAGCCTTCTCTTGCTTCGCTAATTTTCCCTATTTCGTCAACCCAGCCCATGTATAGATACACACGCGGTAATTTATAGAGTTTATGCTTATTTAAACAATTTAAACTACTGGAAATTCCACAGCTCAAAAACCGCTTTTCGATTCGAGATAAGATTAATACTCACTAGACATAAAGTTACATAATGAGCGAAAAAGACATTAAAAAGTACGGTGAGCTAAGAATAGGAGAGAGCATCGATGAAGCTTTAATCTCCTTAGAGCTTCTAAAGCAGGGAAAGTTGAGGAATTCTGCAGGCAAGGCGTTCTTAGGATTTAAGGAATTACTAAGCGGGATAATAAGCATAAATCACTCAAGTTTTTCCTCAGCACTGCAAGAAAAGGAGAGGAAGTTTTTCTATAAGGTAGGTTTTACCGCTCCAACAAATAGGTTACTTTATTACTCTTCCCTTATGGAGAAAGAATTCCCGGACATCTCAGACCTTGCAAAACAGGCGATGGCCCTTCACGTTTTTTCATATTTAGGTTACGATAAGGCTGGAGAATATTCCCCAATTACCTCGGAGGACGATGCAAGGAAGTGGATTACTGATTTTATTAAGGCGTTAGCAAACCTCATCCTTAACGAGAGGGGAAAGGAGATATTGAAAGAAGTCAATGAGATTGTTAATAAGTAAGCTTAGCTAATGCTTAAGGGAACTTGAATATCCTAAGTTAATTACCAAATAACCTCAATCCCCATCTTATTTGCAACAAGTGTTAAATCCTTATCGCCCGTAAGGATCTTTGCTTTAAGTTTCTTTGCAGTCTGTATACTTATTGCGTCTACTATACTTAACGTTCTTCCTATAGTTGAGGCAATTTTATCACCTTCAACCTTTATCTTAGCACCTTCTATGAAGTCTTCAAAAGATAAATCTACAACACTAAAATAGGATTGGAGGAAACTCCTTACCTCAGATGACGATTTTAATGCAGGTATCCTTCCTCTTAACCAATGTACAGTAAATTCAAATGCAATAGCAGGTGTTATTATTCCCTCTATTTTCCTTGATCTTATATTAAGCATAACCTCCTCTGCTTTCTTAGTCAACTCTCCGAAAGCCATTGAGAGTAACGCATACGTGTCCACCACTACCTTTTCTGCCAAAACTTTTCCTCCTCCTCATCTAATTCCCTTTCAGCCTCTTCTGCAGATCCCTTACAACACTTCCATACTTTTTCCCATAGATCAACTTTTTCGATTACGATTTTATTCTCCTCAACTCTTATCATCACAAGGTCACCCTCCTTTAAACCTATTTCTTCCCTTATCCCCTTAGGGATTATTATTATACCTTTCTTATTCACTTTGGTTGTGGCTTCCATAAGTTTAACTAAAAAGTTTAACTAAAAAGTTTAACTTACATAGACCTCTCCAAACGGTTCTTATCACTAGAACGAGTAATCTCTTTAATTAATAGAAAAGTTATTGAATAAATCGATTAAGGGTTGCTGCATAAAAATAGCAAACTAGAGAATCATAGCTTAATGACAAATTTTAGTATAACTCTAAGTGTTTCAATTTCTCTAGTGTTAATACCTATCTTTATTACTATCTATAAAGAATTAACTAGCTCTAAAAATTAACTCAGAACACTTTAACGCCCATTCCCTTTGCGTATCCCCTCACATTTTTACCTATCTTTGCCCCAGTGAGGACAGGGACGATCTCCTTCCCTTGAAATTCCTTCTCAACTTCTTTCACTTTATTCAAAAGTTCGTCAACGTCCTTCTCCTCAGCCTTTAATTTCACCTCTACTACGTAAACCCTCTTCTCGGTCTCCACTAGTGCGTCTACTTCTCCTGCAGACGTTTCGTAGTGCCTATAAATGTTTACTATCTTCTCACCGGAGTCCTTTAAGCTGCCCTTAAAGCTGTTTATGTATAACTCTTCAGCTATAAGCCCTTGATCACTCCTATAAGCTTCTATCCTTGTTATAAGTTCATGCTTCACCTTCTCGTTACTCGTCAATAGCTCATTCTTAATCTTCTCATCGTTAGCTAGCAATTCCTCCTTTACCTTATTAACGTAACTTATCAGCTCGTTCTTTATCCTCTCGTCGTTGGTCAACAATTCAGCCTTTGTTTTATCAACATAGTCTATTAACTCCTTCTTAACCTTATCATCGCTCTCTAACAACTCCTTCTTTGTCTTGTCTATGTACTCTATTAATTCCTTCTTCAATTTATCGTCATTTTCCAGGAGTTCCTTCCTTGTCTTATCAATGTAGCCCGTTAATTCGTTTCTCAACTTTTCATCGCTGGCAATTAGTTCTTCCTTGGTTTTCCTTATCTCTTTCTTCAGCCCGCCTTGAGTCGCTCCAGTAATATAACTGAGTACAATAAGAATCTCAGAATTAGTCAATTCTTGCCCGCTCTTTATTTTCTCGGCTATCCTTAAAAGGTAATCGTCAAACCACTTCCTAATAACGTCCTCCATAAGAGAAAATTAGTCAAAAGGGTTAAATAGTTTGTTAAGTCACCTTACGTATTACGCGCTGCCCCTAGGATAACAGACTTGCCCCGTTGCGTAGTTGAGCTCGTAAAAAATCTTACGTGAAATTAAAAGTAAGTTTTACAACGACTTTGATAAAAACTGAAGCGTCTTTTCATACTTAGGTTACGATAAGGCTGGAGAATATTCCCCAATTACCTCGGAGGACGATGCAAGGAAGTGGATTACTGATTTTATTAAGGCGTTAGCAAACCTCATCCTTAACGAGAGGGGAAAGGAGATATTGAAAGAGGTCGAAGAAATTACTAAGTCATAAGGCTGTGCTTTTTGCGTTCAGTTGAACTTTAATGGTAACTAACATTTCCACTAGAGTTTGTCCAATTTTACCAAGGTTAATCACTTTTAATTCACTCATAAATTTAATAAAAATGGGATTGAAATCTAAATTGAAGTACACAGCAAAAAGTTGTACTCAAAAAACTAACGCTTAACTTGAAATTAGCTTTTCGGCATTGTACTTCAGTATCTTGTCCTTTACATCTTGACTTATATTCACGTCGTTAAACTCCTTAATCCACCTCTCCGGGCTTATTAAAGGAAAATCAGAACCGAAGATAAGCTTATTGCTGAGCCTTTTAGCGTTCTTCCATATAACGTCTGGTATGTATTTAGGAGCCCAACCTGATAAATCTAGATAGACGTTAGGTTTATGCTGGGAAATAGCTATTGCTTCTTCAGTCCACGGCCAACCGAAGTGAGCTAAAACTATCTTCATGTTCTTAAACCTTACGGCTATTTCGTCGAAATAGATAGGCCTACCGTAATCTAACCTTATGTCGGACTTAACGCCTGCACCAATTCCTGATGTTCCCGTGTGGAAGACGACTGTAAGAGCGTGATTATCTATTATTTCATAAAGTCTTAGCGCTCTCTCATCCAAAGGATGAAAGCCCTGCAACTGAGGATGTAACTTAACCCCTACTGGCTCAAATTCTTTTATCGCACTCTTAAGCTCCTCTATCGCATTCTGTTTTAACGGATCTACGGATATAAACCTTATTATCCTGTCATCAACCTTAACGACATCGTTCGGGATCCTCCTCCCCAGAAAGGTTGTAGAGTCTATTGGGAGTACTACAAACCTCTTTATTCCTAAACTCTCGTAGTAGTCTAGGGTCTCCTTTAGTCCTTTAACCTCCACTTTAGCGTTAAAGTATTTTATAGCGGGTTCTGCAAATTCACCTAGAAAATCTAAAAACTCCTTTACTGGAGCATGGAAATGAAAGTCTATCACAATGTATTTTCAGCCTAGGATAATAAATTACTTCTGAGCCTTACTAAGGCTATTTTTCTTCTTCCGGCTTTCGACATTTAAAAGTCAAAATTTAAAGTGAATGGAGCATCTATAGACTTGAACTGATTAAAACGTCACTTACCTGAGAGGAAATTTTCAACTATGCACGTGATCCCTCCGCTGAAAGCTTATTTGCCTATAGCATGTATATAGTATGTATGAAAACTATAATGATAAGGGACGACGTATACGAGAAGCTCCTCGAGATTAAAGGAGACAAAAGCTTCAGTGATGCCATTGAAGAACTTATCGAAGAGTCCTTAAGCCTTAGGAGAAAGAAAATTGAAAAGTACTTCGGGATACTTAGCAAAGAAGAGGCTAATGAACTGTATAAGGAGATTGAGGAAATGAGGAAGAAGACTGATGAAGATCTTGCTAGAAAGCTCGGGAATTATTGAATACTTAAAAGGTAACGCCAGAGTAAAGGAAATTATAAATAAGTCAGAGGACTTCTACGTAAGCTCGCTAAGCGTCTTTGAGTTATTACTAGGAAAGGTCAGAGAGAAGGAAATACTAGACTTTCTATCTGGATTTAAAATATTAAATGTAACAAGGAAGGACTCAATCTTAGCTTCTAGGATTTACAGAACGTTAAAGGATAAAGGAAAACTAGGTTCTTTTGATATAATAATGGCAGCTCAAGCTATAAATAGGGATTTAACGTTAGTTACTAAGGACGCCGACTTTTTAAAAGTGAAAGAAGAGTTTAAGGAATTGAAACTCCTAATTGAAAAATAGCTTTAATTGATAAACCCGCTCTGCAGTCATTTGATCACGTATAATATGGTAAAATCCTGCGTATTTCTCTTTAAATTTATGCGTTTAAAGCTGGTATGATAAAAGAAGTAGGACGCTATTGTGAAGCATTGAGAGAAACCATAGGCTCTATTGGAAGAAGATATGCAATTCCTCCTTGGATCTGCACAAGCAGACGAGATACAAGATAGCCTAGAAGTCCTGGACAAGACCACTTTCATAAAGGAGAGAGGCGCCCCGCCATAATAATTGTACGGCCACAAAAACGAAGCATCTACAAGGGGTCAGTTATGACTACCTCTTTTAAGAAGCAAATAAGGTTTATATACACACATATATACGTAGTATTATGAAGACCGTATACAGTTTAAGAATAGACAAGGAATTGAGAGAGGAGATGGAAAAGTACGACATAAAGTGGAACGAGGAAATAGAGGAGTTTATAAGAAAGAGAATCGAGGAGCTAAAAAAGGAAGAGGCTATGAGGAAATTGCACGAGATAATCTCATCATTACCTGAAACCGAACCGATAGGTGCGAAATTGGTGACGGAAGATAGGGATAATAATTGACGCCTCAATACTGGTTAAGATAATTACTAAGGAACCGGGATGGGAAAAGTTAGAGAAATTATTAAGGGAAGGAGAAACATTAGATCTTGCACTTATTGAAACTTCCATATGGAGGAAGTCGTCATTATTAGGTATAATGAAACATGAAGATTCAATAGTAGCTTTAAAAGCAGTTAAAGACATCTTACCCCAATTATTAATAATTCATAAAAGTACCAATTTTTTACAGAGAGCTATGGAGGTTTCAATTAACGAAAAAATACCAATCTATGATTCACTTTATATAGCGTTAGCAGAGGACAGGAAAGAGAAGCTTGTAACCGCAGACAAGAAGCAGTACGAGGTAGCTTTAAAATACGTTAAAGCCGAGCTTTACTAATAAAGCACCTAGTGTTAGTAATTCAAGGAAGCCTTACAAAGTTACCTTAAGATGAAAGTAGGTAATCGTCTTATTCTAGTTTTAGTAATATTATATTGGATTTGTTGTATCGTATCTCATTAAATAAGCATTTAATGATGCATTCTTTCTCCTTAGTCTGCAGAAGAGAAAGTAGATGAGGAGGAAGACGCAATAAGTATATAGGCTGCAATGAAACTTAACGTGAAAATACTTACCTGCGATTTACTCGTAACAAAGAATTGAGGTTATTTGGTAGTTACATGGGTGTTCTATATTTAGAGATCGAAAAGCGTCGCTTTTTAAGTGATAAACCCTTATTGAAACGTTTCTTAGTAGTGTTAACGACGCCTAACTCGATCTCTTAGAGTGACATCATTCCCTCTTAAGCCATTCAGGATCCGTGTAAACCTCGTCCCTATAGTAGCCTTCCGGAAACTCGTCCTTTACCTTTTCTAGGGCGTTAAAGGCTCTGTCAAAATCCTTTACAAAATCGAAGTACTTTACAGGGTTAGAGATACTTGTCGTCTTTTTTTCCTTGATTATTTCGTAAATTCTCCTTAGTAAATAACCGAATACCAAAAACTCCGGCGCATTAACGCCTTCTACATACGTGTGATATGCTACTAAGCCTAAGTGATGAACTTGTATTGTTCTATCAATGCTTAGTTCGCCTAATAGCTCTTGCGAATACTCAATGGAGAATTCCCTGTACGTTAACCTGTCCTTTTTGGCTTTTTCTGCAGAATCTAAAGCCTCTTTTGTTAAAATGTATAATATGTAATAGTAGATGTAAGAAAGCGTATAATTATCCACCGGTAATTCTTCAGTCCCTTCAAAGATATTAAGAATGTCGTTTAGATTAAAAACGTCTTTATATTGGAGATAGTATTTGGCAACACTACTAAGTAATGCTAGGTCTCTTTTTCTTAGCTTCACATACTTCCTTATTTAATAAGAAGTATATAAGATAAGAGCCTAAAAATAACCTACTTACTAGATGCTTTTAATACTACAATTGATTATAATATAGCCTCGCTTAACATAATATACATCTTTCAAGTGAAAGAACTACTTTAAACTAGGCCTACTTAAGTAAGAAGAGTATAACATGTTAGATAGAATTTGACATATTATTATATATATATCAAATAGAGTAAATAAAAATATCTTATTTTTATCTAAATTTTTTATTATAATTCTTTATATTTGAAATAATACTAATCGTATAAAAGTAAATAATAACCTCTGCATAATTATCACCCTTAAAGGAAATATCTTATAATTTAAAGTCTTAAAAAATTGAATAATAACAATAAAATGTTATCTACACCCCCTTACAATTACCAAGATGAAACACACTGATTTTATTTATGATTTTAAAGCTTTTTATCTTAAAACTGGTATTACTAATATGATAAGATATCTATATGCCAACGCTACAGATAAGTTCAGTAGAGACGTAAGTAGTGGAGATTACGTAGAGATACTAAAACATAATTTTTACCTAGAATTTGGATATAAACCTTCACAGAGTGAAATTAATTCTTGGATTGGAAGCAGTAAGGCATTATTATCTTTAGTTAAAGGCTTAAGTAATATCTATATCGTAGCTGAGCTATCTTTGCCTTATTCCTCATCTAGGGTAGATTACGTGATCTTCGGTAAGAAAAGGGATGGAAAAGAAGCGGCGATAATAATAGAGATGAAAGGATGGACTGACGCTAAACAGTCTTTTTCTGATGATTATGTTAGAGTTAATATAGGACAGGGCTGGGAAGATGTGTTACATCCGTCAATTCAAGTTAAGGGTTACGTAGAATATCTTAAGGACATATTAAGTTTTGCTCGCCAGAACGATATGAAAGGAGTCTCCTATACTTATAATGCACGTATTGATTATCTTTACGATTCAAGGTTCTCTAAGATCCTTAATCAGTATCAACTATTCGATATAAATACAAGAGATAGACTACGAAATTTAATTTCTCAGATAAATTACGGAAGCGGGGAAGAGGTGTTTAATAAGTTTATAACCTCTAAAATAGCCCCGCAGAAGGGACTTATCGAAGAGTTGGAGAAAGTGTTAAAAAGTAAAAATCTTACCCTCTTTATAGATAGATTCACGTTAATAGACGATCAGATAGCCGTGTATGATAAAGTCTTAAGCTTACTTAAAGAAGGCAAAAAAGCAGTAATAATAATAGAAGGAGGGCCTGGTACGGGTAAATCTGTAATAGCCTTGAAGTTAATGGCAGAAGTTATGAAACAAGGTTATACAGTTTTTCACGCTACCGGCTCTAAGGCGTTTACTACAACATTAAGGAAGATAGTAGATAAAAATTCTTTATTTAGATACTTTAATAGTTTTTCAACAGACGCCGAAAAAGGTACCGATCTTTTTGACGTACTTATAGCTGACGAGGCACACAGAATAAGGGAGAGAAGTAATACGCGGTTCTCTAAGGGGTCTAGTTATCCGCAGATAGAGGAGTTAATAAGGGTAGCCAGAGTAGGGGTTTTCTTCCTAGATCCTTACCAGATAGTAAGGCCGGAAGAGGTAGGAAATTCTAAACTGATAGAATATACTGCAAAGAAATACAATGCCGAGGTGTACAAAATTACACTTAAGACGCAATTTAGATCTAGCGGTTCTCAGGAATATATAAAATGGGTCGATAATCTACTAGGTATAGAAAATAATGAGGTAGAATATTACACTGAAAGCTTCGGTGTGGAATTTAAGATATTTGACGACCCAGAAAGCCTTAGACAGGAGATAATAGCTAAAAATAAGCAGAAACCCAATTCAGCGAGATTAGTTGCAGGTTTCTGTTGGAAGTGGAACGATCCTAATCTGGACGGTACTCTGCCGCAGGATATAGTAATAAATTATGATGATGGGAAAATATTTAAAGCTACATGGGAGGCTAAGGATATTGGAAAGAAGTTGGCCGAAGGAGTCCCGCCTGCACCTCTTTGGGCTTACGATCCTGCAGGAGTAACACAAGTAGGAAGTATATATACTATTCAAGGTTTTGAATTCGATTATGTAGGCGTAATATGGTGTAAGGATCTAATATACAACTGGGAAAAGGGGGAATGGGAAGCACACCAAGAAAATTCTGCAGATCCCGCAATAAATAGGAAAAAACCGAAAGACGTCTTAGATAAGCTAAAAAATACATATAGGGTATTACTTACCAGAGGCAGGAAAGGAGTATATGTTTACTTTTTAGATGGCGGAACTAGGGAGTTCGTAGAATCACGTATTAGAAAAGACAAAATTTAAACGACAGCACCTCTATCTAAAAACTATTTTTCTCAATAGGAGTGTGCAACTAACAGTAAGAATTTGCGGGCCATTCAGATTTCCATTGCGAATTCACTATATTTCAAAAATTAAGATGAATTTAATTGAGTAATAACGGTTTATAAAAGGGAATTCATGCTTAATCCTGTTAATACTTTTATATTGTTCATAAATTACGATTCACAATGGAGCCATTAATCTCCCCCATTAAAAGCTTAACATAAAACTTTCATTCTACCGACCCAATATCTTATTTTATGTCATTAAACATGATAATAAAAAAGATAAATGGAATACTAGTCTCTTTTCCGTCAGAGGAGATAATGAACGAGGTACTGCAGGATTTAGAAGATAGAAAGAAGAATAAAAATAAAGGAAATTAAATAGATTTTTAATAAATAACTGATTTTATAATTTTTCTTGTGATTTGCAACCGTTCAAGATATTTACAACCTTACTTATATTTCTCTGATCTAAAGTACCTAAAGCAGCCCTTAGTACTTCAATAAACTTTTCTACTCCTCTATTCTCTAGAGAGGAATAAACATCAAGTGCGGTTTTAATGCTCGCTGGAGATACATTAAACTTAATTAGATTTTCTTTTTCATTTTTCAATTTTTCTCTTAAGCATTTTATTAAAATTCTTACCTTATTTTTCTCCTCTTCTGTTAGATTATAGTTATTAATAATTTTATCCAGGTCTTCTGTCCCTTCTGGATACTCAAAATTAATAATCACAAACCTTCTAGCTAATGCGTCTCCTATATAAAATAGATTTCTTGCGTCTACTAAATTCATTGTTGCAATTATCCTCATCCTTTCAAGCGGCTCTCTTTCCTTATCCTGTTTCTTTAGCTCCTCATAAATCCTTAAAAATTCCCTAGCCATATCATCTATATTATTTCCGTAGCTCTTTATTTCGTCTATCAATGCACGCGGTATTGTCCAGTCTTTAGGAGAAGGACTTGAGAATATTGTTATTAATTCCCCAAATGCCTTATCAACGTCGGCCCTATTTATCTCATCTATTATGAGAAAATAATTACCCTCTTTGACTTTAGCTGCATTTACATAAGCCTGAATAAAGAGTCCACTCTTCCATATTACATTACCTTCCCTTATGCTTTCTCCGCCTACTAAGTTCCTCCTGAACCACAATGAATTTGCAGTAGCTACTTCATAACAATCTTCACTCCCAGTGAGGGACTTTGTGACTCTTATAGCTATGCTTGTCTTACCTGTACCAGGGGGTCCTACTAAAAGTACATTAGTCTTCTTGATCGAGCTTAAAATTAGATCTAAGGTATCTGGAGGAAGATATAGGTCGTCTACGTTTATTTTACCAGACCCTTTACACATAATTTCCTTTGTAGGTTCCTTGGTTTCTGTTACCTCCTTAGATCTGTTATTCAATAAGCCTAAATAAAAATCGAGTGTAGGTTTAATTTCGTCTTTTTTTGATAGAATAAATTTTGCGAAACTATCTATAGCGTCCTTATTTTCTTGGCTGTAGCACATGTTAGCTTGAGAGTTCGTTCCTTTTAGTTCGTAATTTTCTCCGCTCCATGCGTTTATATCAGCGTTTTTCCTTATACTATCGTGAAGCCAGAAGACTTTTATCCTAAATCTTAACACCCAGAACTTTCCAGATTCTTTCCATCCTTTAAAGTTCCTAGCAGCGTCCATCTCTACGTCGGTTACTGCACCAAATCCTATTATCCCAGAGCCTGTCATATGCATTATTGAAATAAGAATTTTATTGATATCTGGAATATATTTATTCTTATCATTATTTAAATATACTTCCTGATATCTCTTTAAAATTCCAGAAATCGACGATCTATCAGCAGATCCCCATAAGGTATATCCTATCTCTCCTTGAAAAGAGTACTTTATCGACTCTATCCAATGGTCTTTCGAACCTATGAAAAGGCATGGAACGAAATTTCCACTCTGTACATAATTGAGAAACGTATTAACCGCTTCATCAGAAAAGCTCAACAATTTAGTAAAGGTTTCTCTCGGTGTAAGCCATTCTCCGTACATATAAGGAAGTTCTACTTTTTACTATATATATTTACACGTATTTTCCAAGGAGTCTATCTATCCTAGAGAGATTCTCTTCGTCCTCAACTAGCGGGTCAATTATCATCATGTAAAGAACATGATTATTGTATTCGAAATTGAGTAACCCGTCCTTCTTTTTAGTTATATAATCTAATCTCCTTGTTGCACCGTCCTCACTGTCTACGTCAGTTTCCTCAGTCTCCAGCCCAGGATATACTAAAACTGCAGTTAATGGGTTGTATTCGTAAGTATAAGCCATTATTTTGAACCTGCCCATGGTAATGTAACTTACTCTAGTAGAGTATTTGCATTCAAAGATTATAGGCCTTCCTTGAACTACTGAAATGTCTGGCCTGCCCTTATATTTATCTATACTTTCTTCCTCGTCAACTTTAATTAATGAAGAGTGGGGAAGCGGGGCGTTAAATACTAAGCTGATGTACTTATCCCCCTTTTTAGCAATGTATTCTTCTCCTTCTTTCTTTATCTCATACCCTTTTGACTCAAGGTATTTTGCTACTAAATAAAAAGTATAAAGCTCATATAATTTCCACATCATGAATTTTATTAAATCTTTGTTTACCTTTTCTTCTTCTCCTCCTTTTTTCTTCATTCCTACCTTAATACTCTCTAGCTTTTCCGCAAGGAAGTAAGATTTGTAAGCCCTAGTAAGCCAGTCTGGGTCAGTATATGAGGGACATCTATAGTAACCTTCTGGAAAATATTCTTTAACCTCTTCTAATTTAGAGAGCTCCTTGTTAAACTCGTCAAGAAAATTAAAGTACTTCAGAGGAGGAGTAGAAACTGTTATTTTCTCTCTTTTTCCTTTAACTATTGAATAGATCCTCCTAAGTAGATAACCTAATACAGCGTACTCCGGGGCATTATATCCTTCTGTAAAAGTGTAATACGCAACTAAACCTACTGGATATACGGGAACTGTAAGGCCTACGTTAAGCTCTCCGTAGAGATCTTGTGAGTACTCTACTGCAAACTCCCTATAGGTTAGTTTACTCCTTCTTGCCATTTCTGCAGATCTTACTGCGTCTTTCGTAACTATATACATTATGTAATAGTAAATATAAGAAAGAGTGAAATCACTCACGGGTATTTCCTGAGTCCCCCTAAAGGTTGAGAGAAGCTTATCTATATCTATTATTTCCTTGTATTGCAGGTAATATTTGCCCACTTTTTCCAAAAGTTCTCTATCCCTTTTCTTCACATGAATTAATTAAAATAAATAGTATTTAAAGTCCTAGTCTTGAAGACCTATCGTCAAAATTGTTGTAGGAAGAGCCGATTACATTATGAATAAAAACAAAGTGTGTACTCTTTTAATTACTAGTAATATAATCATAAATAAAGTTCTAACTGTGTTATGAGATTAGAAAAATAAAGCGCTTCAGAAATAATTTAAATAAAACTCATATCTCAACTACTATTTCCACGCGTTCTCAATCTCCTCTATGCTCTCACTACCGCTTATCGTATTTATTGAAAATAGTGAAGCTACTGCTACTCCAACTAACCCGGCAAGGAACGCAGTGCTCTCAACTACGTTTACCTTTGAAGCTAAAGAGAAAATGATAATTGGAGTAACTGCAGAGAAAACGCTAGAAACTCCCGAAATTACCCCAGACACTTTCCCTCTAATGGATGCGGGAAATGCCTCTATCGCAACTAAGGAAACTGCGAACATCCCTAAAGGAGATAGGAAGGAGAGCACACCGAAGATTATTATTACCCCCAAGGGACTCTTAAATAGAACCGCCAACGTCATGAGGACGAATGCGGTAAGCATGTATGCATGCCCAATTATCATTGCAGTCTTCCTCTTTAGTTTGTCTATGAGGAAAACTACTACAGTGAACCCACCAACGATGGAAGCTAACGTTGCAGATATTATCGCCTCGTCCACGAAGTCGACTCCCTGTATGGTAGAAAAGCCTAAATAAGGAGATATGAAGTCCGGCAATAGCACGAATGGGAAGGCGTAACTTATGATTGTGTCAATTACTGAAACCAAGAGTAGGACTGAGAGTAGCCTTACTCCTTTCCCTATCTTGACTTTCCTTTTACCGTATTTTTGCCACACTTCGCTTTCCTTTATAAAGAACCTTATTATAGCAAAGGGAATAACTAGGACTCCAGCTATCGCGAAACTCACTCTCCAAGCTTCGTAAGAAAACGCTGAAGTCAAGATAATTCCCAAGAAAGCCGCAACGAAATCTCCTAAAAACCAAGTCGTTGAGAGTACTACGAATGCCTTTCCTCTATACGTTAAGTTCTCTATAACCATCGGCCCTGCCGCTACGCTATCTCCTCCTATTGCAAAGCCTTGTATGAATAGGAGTGAGAGCACCATTATGGGAAGGAAGGAAAATGAAAGGAGTACGCTTGACACCACGAAAATTAGAAGCCCTATCTCAAGTGTCCTTTTTCTTCCTAGTTTGTCAACTAAGTAACCGAAGGAGAAGGAACCTAAAACTGAGCCTAGTAAGTAGGAGAACAGGAGGAAGTAGGTTATATTTTTACAATGTAATGAACAAGCAATTAGGTTCCCCATTGTCCCGGCAATTGTTAATTCTAACCCTCCTAGGAAAAATGCAATTAGTAGGCTTATGAGGAGTGTTTTTCCCTGCATAATATAGGAAAGTAAGGAAAGAATATAAATTTTTCATATATTTTATGATAAGTTAATATAGAGAGACAACAACGTAGAAGAGGAAATACGTAATAAAATGTACCCTGAGTTGCTTAATGTCAGTCTGCAAGGTTTCCTCCAGCGTATATACTATTTTGTTACCATCTTTGTAAATGGGTTAATAATACGAATATAACCTGATTCTGCTATGTATAAGTAACCGTTAGTTAAGTTAACTACTATCGATGTAGACTGCTTTTTACGGGTATATAGTAAATGAAGGTGAAATTATAGGGATTAAATACATAAATTAAGCACAGTTTACTACGTATAAATACCCAGTAAAATTATCATATGCCAAGGAAGTTAGATTAATCTGTGAACATGCAGGAAGTTCCGTTTACTAGGACGTTACATCTTAGTAAGAGTATTTTGTGTTGTACATATTTTTTTGGTGAGCTTGCTCTGTAGAAGCTAATATTTGAAATCACCATTATATACTTCTTTCTCATTTTTAGTCTAGACAAATTCACATAGAGAGATTATAAATTTACTGACGAAAATTGATAATGTAAAATATATCTATTAGGAATTCAAATACAATTTGCATTATTTTTTAGCGTCAACTCATCATCTTAGCTTAAAGTTCTCACAGTAAGTTTTTATGTTACGGCGCCGTAATAATTACGGAGGCGTAAAATGCTTTTTGACGTAAAACCTAAAGAGGAGAGGAAGGACCTTTACGATAGGGATAAGGAAGTCGATGAAATAAAGGAAAGTATAGAAAGGAAAGTTTGGTTGACAGTTTACGGCATGAGGAGGTTGGGGAAAACAAGCATAGTTAACGTGGCAGTAAATGACCCAAACTATATAGTAGTTAAGGTAAACCTAATGAGGATTTACGACCCTAAAAAGAAGAAATATCCACGATCTCAGTTCATGGGGCTATTTTTAGAAAGCGTGAACGAAGTAGTCAGGAAATACACAATGGGAGGAAGAGTAATTAGGTTTATTTCGAATATTCTAGGAATAGATGAAAAGTCCTTTTTAGAGTTCAGTTTAGTGAAAATAAGACCTAAACTTAAGAAGTTCAGAAGTGAGGATATTTCTTCAGTAGTGAAAGAACTAGACGAGCTAGCAAAGGACAATAAGAAGGGGCTTGTTATAGTATTTGATGAGGCTCAAGAGTTAATGAAAGTTAACGGAATAAATTTCCCCTCTATTTTCCACGATGTTTATGATTATTGTAAAAATACTACGGTAATATTCACTGGAAGTATGGTCGGGTTAGTAGAAAATATGTTAAAAGGATTGGAATATGAAAAGCCGTTTTTCGGCAGGTTTATTAGAAAAATAAAAGTAGAGAGGTTTGATGAAGAGAAATCTAAGGATTTCTTAATCAAGGGGTTTAAGGAGGAAGGAATAGAGGTCAAGGAAGAGGTAATAAATGAGGCAGTAAGGAGGTTTGACGGTATACCCGGTTGGCTTACGTTCTTTGGTGCTGAGTACTCTTTTAGAGTAAAACATGGAGAGAAGGCAGATATCAACGAAATAGAGATGATGGCAATAGAGGAAGTGAGGAGGGAGTTTAAGGACTTTCTATTATCTACTCAGTCACCTGAGAGGTATTCCGCTGTAGTTATTTCGCTTGATAGGCTAGGAGGTAAGGGAGAGCTTAGTGAAGTTAACAAAGTGGTTAATTCCCTTATTGAGGAAGTCCCTGAACCGAGGGTTTACGAAATCCTAAATAGACTGGTAAACTTAGGATTCTTAGAAAAGGAAGGAGAAGAGTATACTTTACCTAATGACGAGCCAGATAGGAATGGACTAGTATTAGCAGCAAAGGATATACTTAAAAATGAAAAGTAACAAAGTCAGGGTTTATCTAATGATACGTGAAATTTAGACGACGAAATCCACAATCTGAGAAGGATTCAACTAAACATTAAGGAAAAAGAAAAAATCATTTATGATATACTAAATAATGGTATAAGTTAATTGCGTATCCCCAGAGGAATAGTATTACTCCTAAATCGATTCCCGCATATGTGCTCTGTATTCCCACGCTGGGTATTCTTGTCAACAATGCAAAGAGGAATATGGTTATAACGAATATAACCGGAATGCCTACAAAGGCAGCCTTCTTAGTAAATGCGTAACCTCCGCCTCCAATTGTCGTTGAATTAATCAATCTAACCATCTTTATTACATAATGGTAAACTAATACTCCTAAAGGTAGCAACATCAAAAGCCCTAGTAGGGAAGGATATAGCAGGAAGTCTCCTAAAGTGCCCGCAAACAATAGCACTGAAACTGAAGTGCCAAGTATTGATAGTGGCCCGGAAGGCTTTACTACACTCGCGCTCTGCTTCTTCTTACTCGGTAGGAGGTAAATTATAATAGCAAGGATTAATGCGGGTATTCCTATAATCTCAGCCTGCTGGGTGAAAGGTGCAGGTACTCCAGGATCTAGGTAACCCCAGATAGATAGGGCAACTAAGGAATAAGCTAATACAGACATTACCCACGTCCAGAACTTCCTACTGCTTATGAACATAAATTCGCTGTTCTCAAAGAACGGAATTAACATTAACACTACAAGTCCTATGACCAGTACCGCAATTACCATTGACGGTAATAGAGGTAAACCGTTAGGTAATAGGAAGTCAACAAATTTGTAAAGGAAGAGGAAGAACCACGGCGGGTAAGGCGCTGTATGCTCAGCGGCAGTAGTAAAGGCTTGAGGTGCAGGGAACGGGTTAATTACCAAGGGTAAGGTAATCTTGTGCCCGAAGATTGTTGCGCCGTTTATGTTTGATAAAACGTTAGGGACAATTAATATAACTCCCCAAGTCATTAACACTATGGACAACATGTAAACTAAGTTTCTGGGCCACCAAGCGTTAAACTTCTCTTGTTCCTGCTTAGTGTAGTATGCTGGAACTCTCGGTTTCTCCTTCGCGGAAGGTGTCATTCCGTATCTTTCTGCTAGGAGCAGATGGAAACCGAAGAGGAGTCCTATTAGCGCAACCATTATTATGTGCCAGCCAAGTATTCTATCGAAGAATTCGCTTCTTACTATGGGATTACTCGATTGAACGGCATCTATCCCTGGACCGAAGAGCCAGCCTACTATCGTAGTTGCACCGGGGAAGCCCGTACCTATCAGGAGAGACGAACCTATATCTACCGCATCAATCCCTAACACATCCCCTACTAAGCTGTAACCGAAGAAGGAAGCACCTAAAGTTAATGCTAACAAAAGGACTCCGGTGACCCACTGTAATTCCCTAGGTTTCTTATATGCTCCCTTAAAGAAGTTTCTGAACATGTGTATATAAACTAAAACTATCATTATGTAAGCTCCGTAGAGGTGGCTGAATAAAAGTACCGGACCGTAAGGTATGTGGTAAATTATGTTTTGTGTTGAGCAATATGCTGCAGCAGGTTCGTAAAGTAAAAGCAAGATAAGCCCAGTAATTACTGTGTAAGCAAAGGACGCTGTAACTAATGCACCTAGCCAGTATGAAACATTATACATGTAGTCAGGAGTCCTAAAAAGCGGCGCTTCATTTATTCCTATCCTGTCCAAAATTGAATCTAAAAATCCTTTCTTCTCCTCCATTTCTCATCGCCTCCTCTTTACCATTACACCGGGTGGAGAGGAACTTAAGGAGACTGAAGTGGAAGTCGTAATTCCGCTCTTAACAAATTCTCCTAGAGCAGTCGAGATTGTTAAAACTAATCCCGGAATTCCTATCTCTGCTAAGAAGGATATTAACTCCATATAAGGTACGAACATTACAGGATAAGCTATTACTCTCCTTATTAAGCCCAGGTAACCTTCTATGCTCATTAAATACCCTATTGTTACGAATGGGGCTGTCCACCATAATAGTCCTGCAAGCATTAATTTCCTGGCCTTAAGGCTGAAGTTAAGTGAAGGATTAGTACTCTTTAGCAAATCAAGGAAGACTCCTGTAAAGCCCACTAAGATTAATGTCCAGATTATTAAGTGAAAGTGCCCTACTACGTAATAGGTATTGTGGACTACTCCATTTATGAGGTTTATTGGAAGGGGTAATGCTTGTACTCCTCCTATTATGAAACCTATTAAAGCTACGAGGAAAGCCATGCCTATTGGATCCCTCCAATTATATCCCCTCGAGGAGAGTATTGTTAACCCCAGATTAAGGACAGTTAAGCCAGAGCCGGAAGCTAAGACTAAAGTTGAGACGGTTATCCATGCCCTTAGGCAAACTGGAAGTGGAAAGGTCTGCAAGTGATGAACCCATATTAACATTGAACCTATTGCTAGGAGGAAGATGTTCCACCTTGCCCACTTTTCACTGTATAGACGCCTTCCTGCGTAAATGGGTATGTAATAATATAAAGCTCCGAAGAGCGGGAATGGAACGTAATAAACCACGGGATGTCCGTAGAACCAGAAGAGTATTACCCAGAGCAGAGGATCAAGTTTCACTGAGCCCCATATTGCTAAAACGTACCACAGTTCTGATGCAGTCAATGCAGGTAGGGTTAGCGCAATTATTAATGAAAAAGCAACACCGTAAGCTGCGAATATATTGATTTTCTTGTCCTTCGGTTTTGTCTGCACAGCATCAACTACCAGTATAATTGAAGCTATTGAGGCTGCAGCACTGTTCACTGCAAGTGCTAAATACCCTGCACCCATCATTGCGCCGTGGTAAAGCCTAAAAGCCTGGAAGAGGGAATTATCCTCTATTGCTAGAGGGGGATACATGTACCAGCCCATGTCCGGGCCTCCGAATAGTGCAAAAGCTAAGCCTAAATTTGATGCCCAGAACATTGCGGTTATCTGCTTAACGTGAACTATGTTTAACCCGGATTTGTACATTGAATAAGCTATTATTCCTAGTGCAGCGTCTGGTACTAAACCTAACATTGCCGACCAGCCGTGGATTGTCAGCATTGTGTAATAAATTACTCCTACTTGAGGAGAGTTTTGGTTGTAAACTAAGTAAGTCCTCATGTTCATTGCAGCAGTTCCTAAAATTATTAGCCAAGCTATTCCTCCAAGTAAGTAAAGCCAGACTACCCCCAAGGTGTCCTTAGGAAGGACTATTTTTGCCGCTCTCTCTTTAAATTCGCTTAGGTCTACCTTTATAATCTTCAGAATTTTATTTAGTAAAGCTTGTAAACCCATTCAGCTCACCTCTAGCGTTCCAGTCCAATATGAGTAATTATAACAAGCGAATTCTGGTTCTCTCCAAGTGTAATTTCCGGGTGAAGTGGGGGCAACGAAGTAAACGTAACTTACGTAGCCAGGCACGGCGTTTACATTAACTACGCCGTCTGGAAGTCTTAAGAAGAATCCCGTAATGACTTGCGGTGAGTTTAGGATTATTGCTATTTGTTCTCCTGGTTTCGCCCTTATCACGTTAGGATGAAAACCGTTAGGCTGAGTTACAGTCATATTTACTACTAATATTCCGTTAATTACTTCACAGGAACCGTTCTTGGGCGGATGTGCTTCGAAGTACTTTACTGCACTCTGAGCATCTTTAGGCATTCCTGAGAAGAGAGGTAGACCGTATCTGTAACTTGTACTGCTACCCGTTATAACTCCTCTTATGTTCCAAGCTACGAATACTGCTACGAGTATCATCATCACTATGAACCAGCTCAACTCTGCGTGTTCCTTTATTTTATCTATCATTTTTATCATGATATTTCTTACTTAGCTAACTTATAAACATTATTTTTAATAACTATGAAGTTTTCAATAACTTCATGATTATATTAAGTAATAAACTTTTCTAAATTTAATATATTTAGTTTGAATAAGCAGATTAAAGTTGTTAAAACTTTTTTATTTTTCAAAATTGCTTCTATATGCGCAAATAAGTTAATATAAGTAAAGTAGAAAAGTTTTTATTATCATAAAAAATAGTTGATCATGATGAACCCAGTTAAAGTAATAATAAAGAGAGAGGACTTTATCTTCGCTAAGAAGCTTCTGTGGAAGATGCGGAATACTAAGTTTGATGAAAAGAGGTTCATGAAAGAGGGTAAAGATTACTTGTTCGATTATGCGGAAAAGAACGTTGGACCTCTAGACCCTGCCAGGAGGGCTTTTCTGAAAGGTCTTCTTATTGGAATTGGTGTAGTTGCAGTTGCCTCTGCAGTACCTCTTATAAATTCTCTTAACCCCGAGGTAGTAACTTTGAAGAAGTTTCCTTGGATGGTTATAGTTAATTCTGATGGAGTTCCCATAGAGGCTTCCAAGATCCCCGTAAACAATCCTGAAATCCTCCTTTTTGAGTATCCAATGCTAGGTGATATCACCTTCCTTCTTAATATGGGAGACGAGAACGATAAACCGGTGGAAATAAAGCCTACGGAAGTCCTCATACCTCAGACCGGGAAGACTTACCATTTCCCAGGTGGAGTAGGTCCTTACAAATCAATAGTAGCCTACAGCGCAATTTGCCAGCATTTAGGTTGCACTCCTCCAGAAATACACTTTTATCCACCGCAGTATTTTAAGCCAGGAGGAGTAGTTCCAGACTTCCTACCGCCTTCAGCGTATCAAGCAGCATTGAGTGCCAATGCAAAGAGCGTTATCCACTGTGACTGTCACGGTTCTACATACGATCCGTGGCATGGCGCTGCAGTAATAACAGGACCTACAGTTAGACCTTTACCTTACGTTCAGCTATACTGGGATTCCAGTACTGACTACCTATATGCTGTCTCAATGAACACTAAGGCTCCACCAATTATGGACCACACTTCAGACTTAGAAGGTGCTGCATACTTAGATTCATATGATGAAAAGACGGAATGCCCTAAATTAATACTTTCTAAAGGTAAAAAGCCAACTAATTGTTATACTCAAACTCAAGACGACGGTGATCCTTTCGGGGGTGGGTGAAGTGAGCAGGCTGGGCTTAGCAATAGTTTCCTTAATTTTCGTAGCTACTGCGGCTTTAGCGGCTTTCATTATTTATACAATACTTTGGGACTCCTCTCCAGTAAACCTTATTGCAAGCCTTTTATAAGAAAATCTTATAAGTTACTTTATTTTTATATGTTTTTATGAATTTAAGACTTAACCTCGTAATAATCTCCATGATATTCTTTTTCATTATATCAATTCCTCTTGACTTCCTGTTACCGTCAGTCATAGGAGCAGAGGCGACTACTATAATCGATGCAGCCATCTACATTATCCTAGCCTCTTTATCGTTTTTCCTTATCTTCTTCAAAGATTTTTACTGATTTTTGAAAATAGACTTTTTAAGTTTAAATTCGATAAATACCATGATGAGCTCCAAGTTACTAAATATGTACGAAAACATGACTGGAACTTTCTCCAGACATTACTATACGCCAGCCCTAGCTTTAGGAGAGCTTTTTACACTAATAATAACATACGTTGCGGGAATGGGGATTGCAGTGTACAAATTACCGCTGTTAGGTTATCCTATAACTGCGCACATTTACGCAGCGGCTTTTGACGTTATCTTAGCAATCTCCTTATACGGTTCTACAACTAGGAGCGGTAATTTCACTTTAAGAATTCTTGCAGTCCTCGACATTATATCAGTTTTGGCCGCGGCTTTTGAGGGACTGTTTTACTTCGGAGGATTTTCTACTCCCTGCTACGCAATAGGAATGGGCACCGGGTTCGTGTTTACGATAGCGTTTACTTCGGCAATATTCTTTTATTCTTTAAGAAGATAAATCTTTTTTAATTCGAATTTTTTGATGAAAGATTTATTTAATAGTTAAAACAATCTTATTTTGATGATCTATGGCTTCGCAAGTAGGTAGGAATACTCCTGTTTTAGTTGCATCTACTGTTGAAACTATCTTACTCATGGGGGCTTTCATAGCAGGAATAACCACTCTGTTGAACGATCAATTTCCAATAAAGGAAGCATGGATGGCCGCAATACTTTCTGCTCACTTAAGCCTTGCATTGCTCAGTGGATTAGGTGCCGTTCTCCTATTCTCGTTAACTTATTTGAGCAATAGGAAGGACTTATTTTACCTTGGGATTACAACTGCGGTGTTTGTTGGTTTAGCAGCTGCAGGCGGTTTAGCTTTTTACGCTACTTATAACTACGACTTTTCTTATCTAATGGCTATATCTTTCATGATAGCTATAATATCTTCCGTAGGTGCAGTAGTTTATTCTTTATAGGCGAGCAAATTGGTACCAATAAACTTTATTTTGAACGTAGTTCACGGTTTTTTCGGCATGATATATTACGGAGCAGTCCTCCTTTTTGGTTTATTCTTTCCAAAGCTAGAAAAAGTGGAAAATGAGGGTGAATTTCTCACTACACTTTTTCCTTCACTTGTGTCTTTTATAGAATCTACTGGTATGATAACCGTGGTATTTGGAGCTGGAGAGTTCATTCACTACATGATAGGGTATTATAAAGACGGAGGGATGCAGGAAGTTCAGAAGGTTTTGCTCACTGGATGGGGATTTTCCATATTGTTAGGAGGTATTCTGGGCCTTGCAGGATTTCTAGTAGGCCTAAATATAGGGTTTCTTTTTGAGAGAATATTTAAGGCTTACAAATCAATAGACCCTTCATCAATTAGGGAAGTGGAAAAACTGAAGGCTAAACTATCTTTTTACTCCAAACTCGGTGCTGTACTCCTAACCTTGGCAGTAATACTCATGATACTCGGAGTATCTTTTCTGCAATTACCTCAGTGAAAGCACAGAGTCTTTAATCCCTTCTTATAAAGAAGTTGTACTTCAATTTCCTTGGGCGTTAAGCCCGAGTTCTTATTAAATTCTAAATCAGATGTGAATTAAAAATAAGTTTTTAGCTTTGATAAAAATTGACTAGCCGCAAAGCAAAAAAGAGAAGGATTAAAGTCTATAGCTGTACTTAGATTTTGATAACAGTATCATAAATACTGAGATTAACAGTAATATTGTAGGAGTGTAAAATCTTGGTTCTGGGGCAAAATAATCCATGTAAGACGTGAATATTGCAAGGTAATAGAGGATTAAGGAAATGACTAGAAGTGCTATTCCTCCTATTAGCCAGGATTTAATGTATGTATAGGTAGTAAATAATTCTTGCCAGTCCGCTTTCTTATTATCAACAAGTAAGGCAGTATCCTTCATGAACGTTAAGCTCTTATCTGAACCGAACATTGCAAAGCCGTTCATTTTGTTGAATCCTAGATCTTTAGCCTCTTGATTCCCTTTCTCTACGTTAAATTTCAACATTTTAGCGATCTCTTCTGCATTATTCACGTTAGATTCCACTGGTTTGCCGTCTTTATCTATTTTTACGTGACCTATGTATCCTTTAACTTTTTTCATACATTATCCCCTCCATTGTTTTTACAACCAAATCCCAGTTAGTTTTCATTGCGTCAACGACTAGCAGTATGCCATTAATGTAGGCAAAACCTGTATCGTCTAAGATCATAGCAAATCCCTGCAGTGAACCTAAGCCTATTTTCTGTGCTTCATCTTCTCCTATCCTCATGTTCTCCATTACTATGTCTGTCAGCTTATCTAAATCTATGTTGACTCCTCCACCTTCAACTTTTGTGAACTTGCCTCCTTGAAGCTTGTAAACTCCAAGCAGTCCGGGTATTCTTGAATAGTTCATGTCTACCAATATGTATATATGTATACTTGGTTAATAAATGTTATTATAATAACTTTATCAGTTTAATAAGAAGAATTTAATAAACATTTTTTCATGATTTTTAGACCTAACACTAATATCGAAATGTACTAAACTTTATATTTTTCGAATATAAATAAATTAAGTAAAGTTTAAATTCTTAGCAGAGAATATTATCATGATAATTATGATAAAAGCTTCATTTATAGGTGTAGGAAAAATAGGACAAACAATAGCCTACTCATCAATAACTAAGGGAATATTCGATGAAGTTATCCTTTATGATATCATTCCTGAACTTCCCGAAAAATTCGAACATGAGCTTAGACATGCATTAGCTTCCCTAAGAATTGATACTGAAATTACTGGGACTAACTCCCTAGATGATGTAACGGGTTCAGATATTATAGTGATTACTGCAGGAAGACCGAGGAAGCCCGGGATGAGTAGGAGGGATTTATTTGCTGACAATGCAAAGATTATTATTCAACTTGCTAAAGAATTGCCTAAAAGAAACCCTGGAGCAATTTACGTAATGGTATCAAATCCAGTAGATATGATGGCTTCGGTCTTTGCAAAGTACTCCAAAGAATACGTAATAAGTACTGGAGATCAAGTGGAAAGCATGAGGTTAAGAGCTTATATTTCAAAGATCCTTCACGTCCCCGTTAGTTTGGTTGACGGCTTTGTTGGGGGAGAACACGGAGAGGATGCTGTCGTACTGTGGAGCACCGTTTCTGTAGATAGGAAACAAGTTGGAGATCTTCCTAAAGAACAAGTGGAAAAATACGTAAAGAGTATTCCTGCAGATATAATAAGAGTAATGGGTGGAACTACTTGGGGACCTGGAACAATAATTGCTGATATAATTAAGGCGATTGCCCTCAACGAGAATAGGGTAATGAGCATTGCTATACCTAGGCAATACGAGGATGAAATAATTCATGTTAGTATTCCTACTGTAGTAGGAAGTAAAATGGGTCCAACATTGGAAGACCACTTAAGTGAAGACGATAGGTGGCACTTGATTGCAGCTATGAAGGACTATTATAACGCATACAAGGAAATGTTAAAGAGTATAGAAGGAGGAGAAGAGAAGATAATAAGTTAAAAAAGGGAAAAATTTCTATACTTTTGTACCAAGCATCTGGTCAGCACATTTCCTTAAATCGCTTTCTATTTTTTCTTCTATTCCTGTGGGTAAGTAGTATATATAAGTAGGTCTACCTATTCTTCCGTTTTCTGATTTTTTCCTTATTATTAGCCCTATATCTGCCAGCCTCTTTAAACTTCCATCAACTGTGGTTTTACTCACCCTCAGTAACTTAGAAAGTTCTTGTGAAGTTATTGGTCTCCTTATTTCGAGTATTTTTAGGAAAACATCAACGTCCGATTCACTAAGCTTATAACAACATTTTATATTGTGCCTTACATCAATTTGCGTTTCCATATGATATAATGGTTATTCTACCTAAAAAACTTTTTTATCTTTTTTATTGAAGATTATACTAAGATAAATTATAGAAAATAATTTTTAACTAAAGTTAATAGTTGTCAATAATATGTTAAAAAGGCTCACTTAAGTATTTCTCTTGAGATTATTAACTTCATAACATTTAGAGCTCCTTCTGCGCCCAATAAATAGGACATGAGCCCCCTCATGCCGGCCTCAATTACCGCATCTTTCGTATAACCGTAAGCTCCGAACCACATCATGACACTCTTTATTACTTCAAACGCAGTCTGCGGAGCAATCAGCTTAACCATTGCAGAAAACTTCGGTATTTCGCTCTTGAATTTTTCCTCGTTGTCCAACATCCAGGCTGATTTATAAACCAAAAGTCTAGCCATTTCAATCTTTGTATAAAGCTCTGCAGCTTCAAAAGCTATCGATTGAAGATCCTTTAATTTAACTCCAAAAGCTTCTCTCTCTTTTATATACTTTAACCCTTCATCAAGTATAGCTTCTGCAGAACCTATGCATGCGGACGCAACTAAAACTCTAGCATGGTTAAACCCGTCCATTGCATAGTAAAAACCTTTGTTCTCTTCTCCTACGAGATACTTCTCGTCTATTTTCACATTGTTATATTTTATTATTCCAGTTGAGATTCCCATTCTGCCCATATTTTCTATCTTAGATACTGAAATTCCTTCCAAATTTATTGGAATATAAATTATGGATATTCCTTTATGTCCTTTTTCTCCAGTCCTAACTAAAGTTAAGTGTCCACCACCTAACTCTTTTGCCTCCATAACTCCACTTATGTAAGCCTTTTCTCCGTTAATTACATACTTTCCGCCCTCTTTTTTGGCTGAAGTTTTTAAGTTTGCGACGTCACTACCTCCAGTAGGTTCTGTTGAAGCTATTCCCAGGAAATTCTCTCCGCTAACGACTTTAGGCAGAACTTCCTTTCTTAGTTCTTCTGAACCGTATTTATCTAAAATGTAGCCCCAACTATTTTCTAAGAGGAAAAATACTGCTGTAGCCATGGTAAAGTCAGATCTTGCAATTTCTTCTGCAGCTATAGATGCTAATGTGAATGACGCGTGTTGACCTCCAACGTCTTCTGAGAAAGTTAAAGACCACAATCCCAGCTTTGTTGCATCTAATATGAAATCCTTTGGTATTCCTTTTTCATCTATTTCCCTTAATCTAGGCCTCAGGGATTTTGAAAAGTACTCTCTAAGGTTTTCTTGGAAAATCTTTTCCTCATCAGAAAATTCGAAGTCCATATCAGAAAGACGATCTGGAAAATAAATATTCATCTCTCGATTGAGTATAATTTAGTAATAAGAACTCCTTGATTGCATCGCGGAGAAAGTGAGTGTGTATAAAAACATAAAAAAAGAATTGATTTTCTCTCACATATCTCCTTTTATCCTCTATATTTTAATGGTACGAAATCCCTCTTTATTGGTCCAACGTATAACGCTCTAGGTCTAATTAACCTGTGTTGTTCCTCGACGTATTCTATTATATGAGCCAGCCATCCTAAAACTCTAGATAACGCAAACAAGGTAGTATACATGTACTCAGGAAATCCGAGAGAGTAGAAGACAATTCCGGAGTAGAAGTCGACGTTTGGATAAATCTTCTTTTCAGCAAAATGCTTAATTCCCAACTCCTCCAGTTTTGTAGCTATCTTGTAGTACTTTTCTGCGTCTGGGGTTTTTGCCAACGTTTCTGCATATTTTTTAAATATCTTAGCCCTTGGATCGTAAGTCTTGTAAACCCTGTGCCCAAAACCCATTAGTCTGTTCTTTTCCTTTATTATTTTCTCGTCGAACCAATCTTCTACTTTTCCTTCATCGCCTATTTCTTTAAGCTGTTCAAATGTAGCCTCTGCTGCTCCTCCGTGAAGCGGACCTTTTAGCGCTGCTAATGCGGAAACCATGCAAGAATACATGTCAGATAATGTAGATGCAGTAACTAGAGCAGCAGTAGTTGATGCCGGTACTTCGTGATCTGTATAGATTATTAAAGTAGCGTTCATAGCCTTTACCTCCTCTTCTGAAGGCTTTCTGGAAAACGCTGTTTCTAGGAAAGTCCTTGCATAACTCCCTGAAGGTTCAGGGACTTTAGGCTTTAATCCTTCCTTTATTCTGTAAATGTTTGAAACTAAAGTTGAAGTTTTTGCTATTACTTCTATAGCTCTCCATTTGTTCTCTTCCTTATTCCATGGATAGTTATAAAAGGAACCAAGCATGCTAAATGCAGTCTCAAGCATTCCTACAGCGTCTGCGTCGTGAGGTAAGTGTTCTAGCACTTCAAATACTTGATAAGGAACGTTATAACTCTCGTTTATTTTTTCCTTTATTTTAGATAGCTGTGAAGAAGTAGGTAGTTCTCCGAAAAGCATTAAGTGGATTATTTCCTCATACTCGCAGTTTTCCACTAAATCGTTAATATCGTATCCTCCGTAACGTAAAATTCCCGCTTCTCCGTCGATGTAAGTAAGTGATGTAGTTTTTATAAAGACGTTTTCTAAACCTTTGCTTACTTCACTCATTTTAATCACTTCCTAACCATTCTTCCTGTGAAACTGTAGCCAAAGCCTTCAAGACATAGCTTTCCCTTATGAGGTCTCTGATAGAAATTACTCCCTTGAAATTCCCTTCTTTATCTATAACAACCAAATGACGTATGCCGTATTTGTTCATCTTTTCTGCAGCAGTGTAAACTGTGTCGTCCTCATACACGGTAATTAAATCCATTGTTCCTACATTCTCAATTTTCTCTATGAGAGGTATTCCTTTCGCTAAAGCCTTTACTATATCCCTTTCAGTAATTATACCTACTGGCTTCTCCTTGTCAGTAATTACTACAGAACCTATGTTCATTGAAGCCATTATTTTAATAACGTCCTCTACTTTAGTCCCTTTTTCTGCAGTTATTGGAGTCTTTGATATTAGGAATTTAACTTTACTTGCCATAAATTATAATATACTTTTAGATAATTATAAAAGTATCTCTAATAAGGTATTATAGGAATTATTTTAAACTTTAAAAAGAAGGAAGAAAAATTAACGTATTTCATTTAATGACGCGTAAAGTATATCTCTTTCCGTTACGATACCTTTAATTCCGTCAACTAATAGAGAACCTATTCTCTTCTCGTTCATGATCTTTACTGCCTTCATTATTGTATCTGTACCACTTATTACAAAAGGGTTCTTAGTCTCTATTTCGTTCACAGTATGAAGACCTTTTGCTAAAGCTTTAACTATGTCTGCAGCAGTTACGATTCCCTCAACTTCCCTTCCCCTGACTACAGGTAACCTTCTTATTCCTTCATATTCCATTAATTTCGACGCAAAAAGCAAGTCCACATCAGGAGGAATTGTTACAACGTTAGAAGTCATTATTGATTCAACTATTCCAGAGAACATCATCTTCGACAGTAACCTTATTAAATCCCTTTCAGTAAAAATTCCCCTTAGTGTCTTACTTGAGGTCACTACTAAGCTTCCAATCTTCTTACTAGCCATAATCCTCACAGCGTCACTTACTTCCTCGTCCTCGTCTACGGTAATTATTCCATGAGTTGCAATATCTTCAGCTTTGGCCTCAAATATATCATCCTCAAATTTTGAATAAGCGTTGACCACATCTCTGGAGGATATTATACCTACTGCCTCTTCTCTATCCATTACTATTACTCTTCCAGAAGGTATAGTTGAGAGCACGTTAATTATTTCTTTTCCGCTATCTTCACCGCTTACTGTCACTACTATTTTACTCATTACATCTCCTACTTTCATAATTATAATTATCTTTTTCTCATTCATAAACTTTTGTTCCTACAAACTTTTATTTGCATACTGCGAAAATGAAATATGAAGGTATTATTTATAGCCGGAGATGAGTTTGAAGATATAGAACTTCTTTATCCTTTTTATAGGATAATAGAAGAAGGTTTTAAGCCAGTAATTGCAGGAAAAGAGAGAGGAGGAAAGATTATAGGAAAGCATGGATATAGCGTAATAGCTGATGTCTCATTCAGTGAAGTTAAAGTTGAAGATTATCTAGCCCTAGTGATTCCAGGCGGAAGGGGACCAGAAAAGATCAGAACTCTACCAGAAGTTAAGGAAATCACAAGAAAATTCTTTGAACTAAAGAAGCCTGTAGCTGCCATCTGTCACGGACCTCAGATCTTAATTTCTGCAGGAGTTGTAAAAGGTAGAAAAATGACTTCAGTATCTTCAATAAAAGATGACGTGATTGCTGCAGGAGGAGAATACGTTGATGCTCCAGTAGTTGAGGACGAGAACTTAATATCTTCTAGACATCCAGGCGATTTACCTTTCTTCGCCTCATCGTTAATAAAAATGCTAAAAGGAAAGAAAATGTAAAGAGGAAAGAAAAAAGGTTATACTTTTTGATCCGGAGATAGTTCTTCGTACTTCTTAAAAGCTAAATACCACGTCTTTGCATTAGGTAACTTCATTCTTAACTCAGCTTCATCTAAAGTCGTTGGGGCAGGTATTATAACATCTCCTCCGGGCTCCCAGTCTACTGGTAGGGAAACTTTAGCCTTGTAATTAACTATAGCCGCCTTGGTTATCCTTAGTAGTTCCTCAATCTTCCTTCCATATTCTATTGGGTAATAAGCCATGAACCTTATTGTACCTTCTGGATTTACTAGAAATACTGCCCTGATTGTTACGCCGGAGTTTTCATCTATGATGTCTAAAGTTCTAGCTAATTTCTTATCAGGATCGGCTATTAGAGGGAAAGGAATTTTAATTCCATACCTTTGTTCTATGTCACTTAACCAAGCAATATGAGAATATATACTGTCAACGCTCATTCCCACGAGTTCTACATTTAATCTCTTAAACTCATCGTATGCTTTTGCAAAAGCTACGAATTCCGTAGTGCATACTGGAGTGAAATCCGCAGGATGGGCGAAGAGGAATAACCATTTCCCTTTTCCGAACACATCTTTGTAAAAATCTATTGCTCCCTTAGTTGTTAGGACTTGCACGTCTGGGAACTTTTGATAGAGTTTCATGTTCTCTACTATGTATTAGAGTAAAATAATATAAATTAGACTATTTGTGCAAAATTTGCATTTATCGATGTATATGTATAAATGAAAAAATTTTATGTTAAAAGTCCTAACTTTATATCGCGATTATCTTTAACAGTGTTTAAATTAAAAAGTATAAAGCATTAGCTTAAATCTCCTGAGACTAAGTTAATATTATGGATAGAAAGTTTGAAGACCTTCCTTGCTCCGCAAAGCTTGTTTTAAAAGTTATAGAGATGAAAGGAAAGACTACATTTAAGGAATTAAAAGAGGAAACTCTCCTTCCCGATAGGACTTTAAGGGAAGCTATAAAAATACTAAAGGAAAGGGGAGCAATAAGAAGCAAAATTTGCTTAGAAGACACTAGAACTAGATATTATGAGATGTCGTGTTTAGAATTAACGGATGAACTAGAAAAAGTGGAGAAAGAAAAAGGATAAATGAATTATACTTCTTTTTCTCTCAATATTTCATCTATTATTGTAGTCGGCTTTCCTTCTTTCTCTATCTTTACTTTAGCAGGAGATAATATTTTATAGCTGGGACTTGAGACCGAGATTCTATCTTCAAAAGTATCCCTTTCTTCCTTGTAGAATATCCCTATTGGTATTTTATCTCCCCACTCTAACGCCTTCTCCATTGCTTGCAGGTACTTCTTTTTCTTATCTTCCTCATTCCTCACTACTGGATCCCAATCGAGTTTGTAAATCCTCTTATCGTACCACTCCTTAGTGTTTATATCGTTATAAGTAGGACAGGGCTGGAGAATATCTACTAAGGCTAAACCTTTATGCTTTATAGCTTCTTTTATTAACTCCTTTAAGTGCTTTACGTCATATGCATAGCCTCTTGCAACAAAAGTATATCCAGAAGCTAAGGCTACGGCCAAGGGATTTATGTCATCATTTATATTCGGCTTTGGTAATGACTTAGTTTTTTCACCTTTTTTCAGCGTTGGTGAAGCTTGACCTTTAGTCAGTCCATAAACTCCGTTATCGTGGACTATTACAGTTATATCAACATTCCTCCTTCCTACACTGACAAAATGTCCAACTCCTATACCTAACTGGTCGCCATCTCCCGCATTAACTATTACCTCTAACTCTGGGTTAGCTAATTTAACTCCTATAGCGAAAGGTATTGCTCTACCGTGAAGTGTATGGACACCGGAAACTGGAATCCTAACGAAGTGCGGTAATTTACCAGAACACCCTATACCGGATACTAAAACTACTTTTTTCAAGTCAATGCCGAGCTCCGATATTGCCTGCTGTTCTGCATTTAATATACCGAAATTTCCACAGCCAGGGCACCAATCATTCCATTCAGCTACCTGCATTTAACACCACCTTTTTCTCTCCTTTTATTGCGGATAGAATTCCTTCCTTTACTTCATCCCTACCCATAGGTCTACCGTTCCACTTAAGTATGTAATTTGTGACCTCAACTCCGTACTGCTTTAGGAGTACTGCAACTTGTCCCTCATAATTTCCTTCGATATCTATAATCCTCTCCTTATCTTCAAGCAACTTCTTCAAGCTCTTAGGGAAGGGATTAAACATCCTTAGCTGAAATACTGCAAACTTCTGATCAATATCTTCAACAGCATCCAACACTGCCCCTTTAGGTGAACCCCAAGTTACTATCGCATATTTTGAATCTAAATCTCCATAAACATTATACCTCTTTTCTTCCGGAATCTCCTTATCAGCAGTTTCCAATTTTCTCATCCTCTTTTCATACATTTTTACCCTATTCACGGGATCTTCAGAAATGTGACCGAAAGTATTGTGCTCATCTCCTGTATAATAAATTGTAGATTCTCCCAATAATAGCCTTGGAGAAATTCCGTTCTCTGTGAACTTAAACCTCTCGCTACCTTCTCCGAAAATTCCCCTATCAATTTCCGTATCTTCTCCTATCTCGTCTAGGTCTACTATGGAATACGCGTTAGCTAAGGCTTTCTCAACTAGATGAATTACCGGAGTCTGGTACTTTTCTGCCAAATTGAAAGCCCAGGCTGCATCCTTTAGAGCTTCTACGTGATCCCCAGAGGCAATAACTATTCTTGGGAACTCGCCGTGTCCTACGTGCATTGCAAAAAGTAAGTCTGCTTGTGAAGTCCTAGTAGGTTGGCCTGTAGAAGGACCTCCCCTCATGTAATAAGTTATTACTAAGGGAACTTCGTTCATTCCAGCCCAACCTACCCCTTCAGTCATTAGAGAAAATCCTGGGCCGGAAGTTGCTGTAGCCGCCCTAACTCCAGTTAATGCTGCTCCAGAAGCCATATTTACTGCTGCTAATTCATCTTCTGCCTGAACTACTACTATAGTCCTCTTTCTCTTATCTCCGGTTACAGGATCTACGTAAAGGACTTCTTGGTGAGCCTCAATGTAAGTACTTTCATCGCTTGCGGGAGTTATTGGGTAGTAAGATTGAAAACCTATCCCTCCGTAAATTTTTCCTATAGCCACTGCAGTGTTTCCGTCTATTTGAATTCTCCTCTTCTTCTGCGGAAGTTCTTTAAGGTCGAAAATTGGAGACAGCACAACTTTATCTGCAGCACATATGTTTAGTTTTACGAAAGTTTCCTGCTTGAAAGTTCTCTTTAAAGCGTCGTATAAATAATCCTTTCTTAAGCCTAAGAGATCGTAAGATGCTGATATTGCGATAGTGTTCCTAGCTCTATCAACAACTGAAAGGGGAAGCTTCATTTCTTCAGCAACTTTTTTCAGGACTTCGTCATAATCTATTCCGATTGTTGTGATCCCCTTGTTTCCCAGATAATCAATTACCTCTTTGACAGTCTTGAAAGGTATTCTTTCTGCAGTTTCCGGCTCTATACTTTGTATTCTCTCCTTTTCAGTGTTAACTATCCCTTTATTGTAAATGAGAACTTTCTGAACATCTTGATAGTGTTGAAACACAGTTTCCGCATCAAATGAGGCTAAAATATCAACCTTATGAGAAATACTCCTAGCTCTCTCATCGCTTATTGTTAGGTTAAAGTAAGAATGCCTGCCTTTTATGTTAGAATAATATTCCCTGTTACCGTAAATATAATATCCCGCTCTAGCTATCGCATTGCCGAAAATGTTGGCAGAGGTGTCAACTCCTGTTCCTTGTGCTCCTCCTATCATCCAAGTAATTTTCATTCTTCCTCAATCTATAATTATGAAAAACGAATATTTAAAAGAATATAATGAATGATAAAAAGTTTACTAAAAAAGTTTAAGCAAATTATTGTGCACAATAGAAGATCTTAATATAAAATGTTAAATAACAAAGTGTCTAAACAGTAAAGTATTTATAAAAATAGGAGTTCAAAAGGGGAAAACTTCGCCGTTTACGGTAAACTCTAAAATCATCTCACAAATATAAATCTCATATTTTTCTTTATAAGTGAAAGAATATACGTTATTATACTCATAACCAGGAGTATTAAGAATAATGTATCAAATAGTCTGCGTAAATAAAATAGGTTTTAACATTCATATTTTCGCCATTTTTCTAATATCGTGATAATATTCCTTCTCTATCTTAGATTTAGAAAATTTCCCTCTTAATTAGTAAAAACTTCTTGCACCTTTGTATTCTCTATGAACATAGTCGAATCATGAAGGTCAGGGACAAATCATGAGACAGCACACAACGCGTATAACTCTGTGAAATAGCAGGAATCATATGTCAGACAGTGTTGTTATATATAGAACCTTTAAGTCCTAACTCAGTATATTACCAAAAAATATGAAAAGTTTTTGTTTTAACTTTCTTTCACTTTACTTCATTCATAAGTGTGAGAATGATAAATACTTTTTATAAATAACATGGTATACTCGCCTCATTTTTTATATTAAGTTCAATAATACTTTTATATTTGCTGAAAATATGTATAAACAATGATAAAGATTAAACGAACAAATAAGGCAAGTGACCTAGAGTATGAGGGAGAGCAATATAAGAGCTTACTCTCCAACCTTGAAAGGATACCGGACTTCTTTAAATATGTACACTTAATAAATGAACTAGCTTATAGGGAAGGATTCACTTTCTATACCGGTAATTATTACAGATCTATAAAAGTTGATCCCATACCTAGAATTTTAAAAAAGGATGAGTTCTGGAAGATTTCTGAAGGCCTAAAAAGCAGAGGAGAGGCAATAAATAAATTCCTTTATTCTTACTATCACGGAGATAAGATGGTCGTTCCAGAAGATTTGATAGAGACTTCACCTTACTTTAGGCCGGAGATGATGGGTTTTGATCCGCCTAAAGGTATTTACGTTTATATCTTTGGAGAAGATTTAGTTAAAGTTAAAGGAATTCCACTTATTTTGGAAGACAACGTTAGAATACCTTCTGGAATGAGCTACGCAATAAAATCCAACGAGCTAACTGAAAGAATTTTAGGAGAACACTTTTCAATTAAGGGAAATGAAGGTGACGGGTTAGAAAAGCTGAGGAAAACTTTAGCTTCAGCCTCAGATACCAGAGACCCAGTAATTGCAATACTAACTGACGGCACACTAAACTCAGCATATTTTGAGCATAAGTTCTACTCAGATAAGTTAGACGTCATGTTGGTTGAGCCCTCAGATATTAATATAAGGGATGAGGAAGTTACAGTCTCTACTCTTGAAGGGGAAGTTCACGTTGACGTTATTTATAGGAGGATAGAAGATCTGGATTTCTTAACCCCAGGATTAATGAAGGCGTACTTAAGGGGGTGGGTTAATATAGTTAATGCTCCCGGAACAGGGATAGCAGATGATAAAATAACATTTTGCTTTATGCCCCAGATAATGGAGGAGTTAGGAATAAAGGAAGGAGTTAGGCAACCTTTCTCTTTCCCTATAGGCACTACAAAGGAGGATATTGAGGATAAGATAAGGAACATGGTAATAAAAAGGAGGGAAGGTTACGGAGGTTCAGGTACTTTCGTTTTACACGATATGAGTGAAGATGAAAAGAAAAAGGTACTTAACGAGGTAAGGAAATCTCCTGAAGAATTTATGGCTCAAGAACTCCTTGATTTTGATACTGTAATTTCCGCAATTGGAGATTCATTTTATCAAGCTTATGCTGACTTAAGAGTCTTCGTTTTCGTCGATGATGCGTCAACTTCAATCCTAAGTAGGGTAGCTCCAGTAGGAAGCAGGGTTACTAATAACTCCTCTGGAGGTCTGGTGAAGCCCGTATGGATAGTTTAAAGTTCCGCGTAGTTTATGAGGCTAAATATGAGTATGAAGACGTAGTAACTAGTAACGATAATACTCTAAAAATTGTGCCTTACGATGGGGATAACCAAGAAGTAATTAAAGAGATCGTAGATACTGAACCTAAAGGATATAAAACGAGTTATAAGGACATGTTCGGCAATACTGTATACAGGCTTAAAGTGATTGAACCTCATTACTCCTTACTGATAAGGAGTAACAGCTCAGTTAATGTAAAGGTTAAGGAGTTTGAGGACTATATTTTACCTTGTCACGTTAAGGACGGGGTATTTCTGAATTCCAGTAGACTTATAGACGTTGAGTACTTTAGACCTATAGCTAAGGAACTTTTAAAGTCTTCAAAGACTCTTGACGACCTTGTCAAAAATACTGTAGAAATTGTGAGAGGTAGGCTAAAATATAAAGAAGGATCAACTAACGTAGATACTACTGCAAGGGAGAGCTTTGAGCTCGGAATGGGAGTCTGTCAGGATTTCGCTCAAATTACTATAGGAATACTAAGGGCTTCAGGAATTCCGTCAAGGTATGTCATGGGTTTAGTTAACGATAACCCCGTGAGTACTCACGCATGGGTTGAGTTCAAATCTCCTTCAGGCTGGATTCCCGTCGACCCTACAAGGAAGAGGTTCTATAGTCTAGCTTATGTGAAATTTGCAATAGGTAGAGATTATTACGATACTTCCCCGGTTTTAGGAACTTTTGTAAGTAGAGGAAGGGGTTGGCTTAAAAAACTCACAGTTATGGTGAGAAAAATTGATTAAAAGTTTGGCATATAAGGTATTTTGGGCAGGGAGATATTTAGAGAGAATTGAAAATATAAGTAGGATGTGTATGCTGACTATAGATAAAGGCGGGGATGTTTCTTCAATACCTTCGTATCTAGGAATAAACAATGACGTCCAGAAATATTTAATAGAAAATTTCGAAATGCTGAGGGAGGATATAAGGTCTTTTGCTGACGAAAAGGTAATGAATGCTTTATCCTCTCTTGAGGGTGCAATATATTCGTCAACTACAGAGTTAAGAGGATACTTCTCTTCAGTTTTAAAATCAACACTTTACCTAGGAGAGGTAATAGAAGATCAGCTTAAACCCACAGTCAACACTAATCTACCAAGGAAGCAGGAGGAAATTAAAACTCAGTCAAGCTCTTAGCAAGCTTGTACATTGGATCTGTTAATGAATACTCTTTTTCCTCTTTATTTTTGCTAACAATTCTGGATAAAATTAATTGCTCCAGAGCATGATTAAAGCTCCAATCCTTTATACTACTTCTGTAAATGCTTTCAGTGATTGTCTTCAAGTCACTCCACTTAGCATTATCTACTAAGCTCAATGCCTTAATAATGGCCTTTTCTATCTTACCGAGAGTTTTTATCTCATCTTTTATCAGATTCTCAGCTATTTGATTAACCATTTCCTTAGCTTTCTCATGGCTGTAACCCAGACTCCTGAAGTTTCCGTAGTACGTTAGCCAACCGACTATTCCCCTATAAGTTTTTACTGCATCTACAATCTCATCGTCGCTCATCTTAACTCCGCAGGATTGTCTGCCGAAGTCTAGAAATTTCCTGCTCATTTCCTCATTAAAAGGGGAAATTTCGATCCTCACTATCGGCCTCCCTTTAAACTGAGTGCTTAATTTTTTACCTTTGCTACTTCCTAACAGAGCTCTGGACAATCCTATCATGGAACCAGTAAACGCAAACCTTACCTCAGACTCATTATATGCTGTAGAGAGTAGGGAAATTAACCAAGGAGAGGTAATATTCTGAACCTCATCTATAGCTAGAATTGTGTTACCTAACTTGTTTAAGATACTCCTTATTGTAGATACTGGTTTTTTCTCTATCTCTACTTTGAAAATTTTTAGATCAAGTTGGAATTTTGTAACAGAATTTTCAAGAATGGAATTTCCAAGCTCTTTTATTGACCTTATACTCGACGCGTCAATATAAATTCCTCCTAATTCCTTGACTACAATTTTCAAAATTGACGTCTTACCCATCCTTTTAGGACCTAAAATTAATGGCCAAAATTTTCCGGAAAGCAGTTTCTCTACTTCGCTTATTATTTCTTCCTCATCGAAAAAATTCTCCCTACTATCCTTAGGATAAGGATCAAACAGCTTACAGATAGCCATATTAGTAACTAATATAGCATTCTCATATTTAGCCATTGCTTGGTTGCGGGCTAGCTCAAAGTACCCATATTAGTAACTAATATAGCATTTAGAAAGTTATCTTCTCGGGTTTCGTATCCCTAACGAAAGTACCTCTCCTTAAATCATTTAAGGCCTCAACAATCTGCTCCTCAGTGTTCATTACTATAGGACCATACCAGGCTATCTCTTCCCTTAAAGGCTTACCGGAAAGCAAAATTAACCTTACTCCTTTTCTACTCTTTATTACGACTTCATCTCCTTCGTCAAATATCAATAAGTTCCCTTCACTCACTTTAACTGGGAAGTCTACTGAGCCTTCAATTATGAAAGCCAATACTGTATATTTAGGATGTACTACGTGATGAAATTCTCCTTCTTCCTCAAGTTTAACATCAAGGTAAGTAGGATCTACGTCCTTTCCTGCGTTTACTACTCCGTCAACTCCCATGAATTGCCCAGAAAGAATCTGGATCTCACCTTTATCTATCTTTACCTTAGGAATTTTTCTCACGTCTCTGTACACCGGAGATGTCATTTTCTTGCTAGCCGGAAGGTTTATCCATAATTGTAATCCCTTATTTTCCGTAGTTAAGATAGGAGTATGAAGAATATCTTTCTCGTCAAGTGGCTTAGGCATTTCTTGGTGGAATATTCCACTGCCAGCAGTCATCCATTGAGCTTCTCCAGGGTAAATAACTCCTTTATTTCCTTCACTGTCCTCATGTTCCACCTTACCTTGTATTAAGTAAGTTACAGTTTCTATCCCTCTGTGAGGATGCCAAGGGAAGCCGTTAATGTAATCTTCAACGTTAGATGAGCCAAAGAAGTCCAAGAGTAGAAAAGGATCCGTTAAGTGATAAGTTGATGTACCTCCGAATACTCTGTACAGCTTAACTCCTGCACCGTCGTATGTATACCTTCCTTGTATTAAGCCGGAAACTTTTCTTATCATGATTTAATCGTAATTTTTTATAATTATATAAGTAGTTCAACATAGTTATGGTTATCTTATATAGAGAAAAAATTCCTTACAAACTCGGATCATTAATAAATAGTAATTACTATTTCAGTCGAGGCTTTATTATTGGAATTTATTAGTATACAATATTGTCATACCCGTTTCAAGTATAAGAGCTATAAAGAGATTAAACCAATAATGAGTTGAGTACGCTAAAATAACGATATGAAGTTTTATTGGGAATAACGGAGAAAGAAGAAGCTAAAAAGCTTAGGAGGGAGTAATTATATCTCCAGATCTGAAATTATAATATGAAGAGTTATATTAATTTAATAAATGTTTAAAATTGGCTACTGACAGATATTTATTAGAATTTTAATATTACAAAAAGCTAAAAATTTCGACGTAATTTCTCTACAACTTTCATAATCTTTTTGCCTTTCACCTTCTTAATCTTAATACTCATTATTAATTTGGAAATTTCTATCGAAAATGCTAAGCCTATTCCAAAAACAGCAATAAATGCGAATGTAGACATTAAATCCATAAGGACTAGAAACTTTTGTGAAAATACAACTTCCCTTCTTATTAGACCTTCATAACCTGCAACCATCATTATATAGCTTAATATTGTAGATGAAATTAACCAAGTTAGTATTGAAGCCTTTAGAAGGTGTTCTTTAACAATCTTTTTTACCTCAAATGTTGAGACAAACATGTAAAACCCTAGAAAGAATCCGGTTATCAAAAAGTCCCATATTATCGAATGGAAACTTCCTGCTACATAGTAGGTATTATGTAATATCGGATCAATGAAATTAAACGGTAATACTACTGAGAATATAGTAGAAATTGAAAATCCGCTCAACGTAACAGCTCCTAGAAATTCAATAGTAGAAGATATAGAATTCTTGAGCAGGGGAATTACCAAGTTCAAGAATAAAATTGCGATAAAGCCGGTAAGAAATATTGTAGAGAAGTCAGAAAGCTCTCTTATTGCAGAAGGTATAGGCCACGTTTGAAGATGGTTAGCAAATATTAGAAAAGGAAGAATTATAAGAGGGTATTTAGACCACGTTATCCATTTCATGCTATAGGGCTTAAAGATAGTATAGAGTAATTCGAAAACTACAAAAGTTAGGAAATAAGTATCAGGAGACCCGTACTCCCAGAACAATATAGCAAGAATTATAGGTGATATGAAAATTCTTTTAATTGCGCTTATAATGTAAAGTATCATTGTAACCCCTAGAAAAGGCATTGAAAAAACCATTAATGTTAAGGAAATAAAGACCAAACTACTGGATTTCCTCCACAAATAAATTGAGGCTATCTCAACGGATATGGAAAATAATAGTATGCCAACGTAGCTTATCCAAAAGTGCCTACCATATATGCCTATAAAATTGCTACACTGTGTTGAAAGGGGATAAAGCATATACCAACCTATTATTGGACCTCCCAGAAAATAGATTATCATTCCTAAATTTGCTATTATGAATAAAATATTAAGTATCTTATAATTTAATTTGTATTTCTTCTCGATTAGAAAAATAGATATTGCTAAGCTAGAGAACGCAATAAAAGCTATCATTCCAGAATCCCCGTGCAGTGTCAACATAAAGTAATATATTTCGTCAAAGCTTTCTGAGCCTTAGTTCAATAGATAAGTCCTAAGGTTCATTGCACCTAAGCCAGTTATAATTAACCACGAAATTGCTCCAATAAAATATAACGTTGAAGACCTCATCCTCATATTACCACCTAACATAATTAAATAAATTTAGGAAAATTACATAGTTTTCCATACATGCGTTTTATAGTTTTATTTGTTTAAAAACTTTTAAATGATAAGATATTATTCATATATTATATCGTCCATACTGAAATAAGAATGGTTATCGTTGACATTTAAATTCTAAACTGTGTGTTTAAAGCTAGTATTTTATAAGTATTAAAACCAAAATACTAATCGTTTAGGACAAAGGGCTAGCTAGAAATTATTAGGAATATTAAAATTCAATTACTGGAACTCATTATTATAGTCTTAAAATCAGCACTATATAAAATTACAAAGAAGCTCGTCACCACGCTCTATTTGACAAAACTCATACGTATACATTGTATACTCTTTATATACCTGATTGCTTAGTGTATTTTATGAGCACAATAAGAGTTAGTAAAGACGTTAAGGAGAGGTTATTTGAAATTTCTGCTGAACTTCAACTAAATGAAGGTAAAAGGGTCAGTTTAAACGATACTATAAGATATTTGATAGAATTTTACGAGAATAATAAGAAAAAGGAAAAAGACCCTCAGCTATTACTTTCACTTTTAGGTTCCGCAAAAGGAGTTAAAGAAGAATTAGAGAGGTCTAGAAAAGAGGATGAAGGTGGTAGTTGATACTGGAGTACTTGTTGAAGCAATAGAATCTACAGAACTTGGCAAGAAGTTTATTAAATTAATCTCAGATAATAAGGTTGAACCAATATTATAACTAACCTAACTATAACAGAGCTATCTTATGTAATATGCAGGAAATACGGTATTAATAAAGCCAGAGAATTGGTAGAAGAACTGCTAGACTCAGGATATTTCACCGTAATCGATGCGTTGAAATTTGCAGATTCCATAGCAGAAATTAAATGTAAATACGCATTATCATTCGTTGACGCGTCAGTTATTGCTACAGCCGAAGGATTAGGTATTAAAGCCTTATTTAAAATGGAAAAAGAGTTAAAAAATAAAGATTTAAAAGACGTAATTTTTATAGAAAATATAAATTAAGAGATAAAAATATCATCTTAATTAACGAACAAAGATTTCATCCTAGTCTATTCGAAATTATATTAAAGACCTCTTTCTTTTGTGCCCTAATAATTTAAAGCATAACCTTTATCCTTAGTAAAGTGGAGGGATATAAAAGTCCGAGAATGCAAAAATATACCTTGTTAATATTGTTATCAGTCCTACTGCTAAGACCGTAAGTTAATTATATTACTCCCTTGTAGCTATAATGAAAAAACTATATATTTGGTAAAGAGGAAATAATGGCAATTCAAATTATATCTGTTTGCAACTTAAAGTCCGATGATCTTTCTAAGAAGAATAACTTGTCCTATAAAGTCTGACAAAGCCAATGAAAAAGTTTCAATATCTCATTAGCCATCTTAACGGAATTCAATTCATATACAACTAGTGAGTGTTGTTCTTATCGTTGAACACTTATAAACATTATAGATAAGAGCTAATTAGTTCATAATACAGCAAATATTATTAACGGAATCCAAAGAATGGAAACTATCGTTCCTAAGACTCTCTTCCTCATTTTAGACGATAATATTCTTCCGGATATGTATAAGCCTAAAAACGTGAAAATTAGAACTGACTCAATAGTAAAACCGATCAATATAGGGAGGTATACTTCTTTCCCAAGAGCGTAGCGGTAAACGTAAATACCTAATGTACTTATCCCGTCATTAGCTACCATCTGTCCCATACCAACCATAAGTATTCCCTTCTTACGCTCAGGCTCCATCACTTTATAAAACAAGAAAGTTAAACTACCTACCATTGCGTTTATAATGAGACCCGTTACACCAAAATAGCTAATGGCTGTAAGATTAACAAAGAACATCGAGTAAAAATTAGCGGAGATAAAATAAATAGTTTTACTTATATAGGCATTTGGCGTATGCATCAAGGCTCACTTGAATTTATCTAAAAACATAATATATTATACTAGTCCATAACATCTTAAAGTATCACAGTTCATATAGCACTTAAAGGAACTAGCAGACCTTATGCTCTTAACAACTTTTCAAAATTCAATAAGAGAAATCGGCATATCCTTTTTAATACATTATGACAAAATTATGTCTATGAGAATTGAAGATAAGGACAATAAAGGAGAGGGTTACTTAGTTATTGCGAGCAAAGAAGAGTTAGATGAGCTCTGGAAACTGATTATGAAGAATGCTCAAGAAAAGGCTAATGTAAGTAAACCCTCTAATGAGATCTAATATCCCAAATAAATACGATACAGTTTTTGGATCAATACTGTAAATGAGAATATTGTCAGCATTCCGCTCATATTTAGCTAAAATAGATTTAAGTAGTTCCTTGAAAAATCGTAAAAACTATACTTTGTTTCAATATACAGCAACTCGTTAATGGACAGTTATTTATATAACCAATACTAATCTTACCCCGTGAGAATTTGGCTTCAATATTCAAGGAAAACACTAGCAGAGAATCAGGAAAGGACGTAATTCTTTCTAACATAACTGCAGTAAGGACTTTGGCTGAAATGCTAAAGACATCCTTAGGACCTAGAGGATTAGATAAAATGATGGTATCATCAACAAGCGATATAACAATAACAAACGACGGAGCTACGATTGTTAAGGATTTAGAAGTTCAACACCCTGCAGCAAGAATAGTTGTCGAGACCGCAAAAGTTCAGGATTCTGAAGTAGGAGACGGAACAACTACAGCAGTAGTACTTTCAGGCTTCCTCCTTGATGAGGCAGGAAAGCTTCTGGATCAGAATATTCATCCCACTACCGTTATTGAGGGATTTAAAAAGGCATTAGACAAGGCTCTTGAAATATCAAAAGAAATAGCTATTCAAATAAATCCTGAAGATAGAAACTCCTTAAAGGAAATAGCTTACACTACATTATCAAGCAAATTCTTCTCTGAAGGTGACGAAATAAATAAGATAATAGACCTTTCAATTGATGCTGTTTTATCAATAATGGATAAAGTAGGAAATGAGTACATTATTGACCTTAGTAATATAAAAATGGTAAAGAAGAGAGGAGAATCTGTGGAAGATACTGAATTAGTGAAGGGTTTCGTTCTAGATAAGGAAGTAGCTCACGAAGGAATGCCGAGGAGAGTTGATGAAGCGAAAATTGCCGTAATAGATTTTCCTTTAGAGGTACAAAAGACGGAGATCACATCAAAGTTAAGCTTAACATCTCCAGATCAAATAAAGTCAGCCCTTGATGAGCAAGCAAAGTACTTAAGGAGCATTGTAGATAAGATTGCCTCAACTGGAGCCACCGTCGTTGTCTGCCAGAAAGGGATGGACGATATTGCACAGTACTTCTTATCAAAGAGAAAAATAATGGGAATAAAGAACGTAAGCAGGGGAGACCTAGAAAAGATAGCAAAGACGACCGGAGCTACAATAATAAGCTCTGTAGAGGATTTAGATTCCTCAGCATTAGGTTATGCGAAAGTAGTTGAAGAGAGGAACGTAGGAAAAGACAAAGCAATATTCATTGAAGGAGTAAAGAACGCAAAAGTAGTCACTATATTAATAAGAGGAGCAACAGACATTGCAATGGATGAAGTAGAGAGAAGCTTAAATGATGTGCTAAATTCCATTAGGAACGTAATAATATACCCGTACGTAGTCGCAGGAGGAGGAGCTTTTGAGGAAGAATTAGCAATGAGGCTTAGAAAAGAATCTCTCCCAGGAAAAGAGCAGTTAGCTCTAGAGGCTTATGCCAACGCTTTAGAGGAGATTGCAGTAACTTTAGCAGAGACTGCCGGACTTGATCCTACAGAGGCTTTAGTTAATTTAAGGACTATGCATGCAAAAGGTTTAGATAAAAGCGGAGTTGACGTAATGCATGGTAAATTAGTAGAAGACATGACAAAGATTAATGTTGTGGATTCATTAAAGGTCAAAGAACAAGTATTGAAAGGAGCTACAGAAGCTGCAACTGCAATATTAAAGATCGACGACCTAATTGCTGCAGCACCTGCAAAACAGCCACCGCAACAAGAAGGCGGCGGATATCCCGGCGGATATCCAGGAATGTCAGGAATGCCTGGAATGTAAAATTATTTTTCTATATATTATTACTATTGCAAGTAAAATTACTAGAGTAATTATGGATGGAATTATATATTCGTTCGCATTATTAATAGTGGTAGTAGTTTTTTCTATCTGTTCTTTTTGTTCGTGTAAATTAAGTGAAACTATAACAAACATTGCCGAAGACCAGGTTAATGGAGAAGTTGTAGGTAAAGGATATCCTTTTACTGGGGCTATAGCTTCGGGCAGTAATCCTTGTTGCGAATGATTGTATGCCCAGCATAACAATTTTATTGAAGAGTTTAACTCTCCTATTCTTGCGTAATATAAAGCCTCAAACATGGTAGTAATAACCCACGGTGGACTTTGTTCACAGCTATCGTATAAATCTTGAGAATAGTGATAAAGATCGTCAGAAAACCTTGAAAGACCACCATTAACAGTTAAGTTAGATACTACAGCCTTAAGATCCTGCTCACTATAGTTAGAATTTAAAGGTAAATAACCCATGTCTAAAGGTAGTAAAGTCGAGGAATCTATATCTGGAGGCATTGGACATAATACTATTACTGCCCCGCTCTCTTCGTACAACACAGATTGCCCCAATGCGGAGACAAAATATCCGTTCCTCCAGAAGTGTTGTATTATGTTCATGTTCAGCAGTTTCTCTTCATAACTTACATTGAACCCTAGTTTTTCCATATAGTACAGCCCAAGATCGTTAAATGCCTCAGTCCAGAAGTGGTAAGCTAACCTATCTTCCCACACACTTAAATCCTCTGGAATTAGATGAAATTTATTTTTAAGTACCTCGTAAGTTTGGAATCTAATTATCTTGCATAGCCTTGGTTTAATCTCGTTAATAAATGAAGTATTGTGTGTAAGATTATAGAAATTATATATTCCCATTTCGAATATTCCTAGACTATCGAGTTCGGGTATTCCGAATCCTATACAAGGTTTTCCGTCATAGAAGTTATACCTAGTATACCACGTACCGTTATACATACAAGTAGCGTTAGCCATCCATAACCAGTATTTTAATGCCGACGAGTAATGGCCGGATTCTTGTAATGCAATTGCTGCAAACGATGAATCCCTAACCCAAGAATAAAGATATACGGGAGAAGGAGAAGCGGCAAAATTACCTAGGTAAGGGTTTTGATCATCCTTTATTACGAGTAAAGACAAGTAGTATTCACTTAATAGACTTTTAGGTAAATATTTTGGAATTTCACTTTTACTTAGCCATGATTTAACTTCATTATTATTTAGTGTAGTCAAATGGGAGATATTATTGCATGGAGCTGTAAATAGTGATAGTTCAACGTAATACATTCCACGTTCTTGGAAACTGATAATTGCAGTAGTTTTCATTGTTATTACGGTACTGTTAGTTGCTAGCCAAGTTATATTATTTCTATAATAATTTGCTTGGGAAGTCCAGTTTGAGTTAGACTCTATAGTAACATTAAAAGGTGTTTTAACATTTACAAGAAGTAATAGATACCAAGTATAAGGAGGAAGTACTATACACACTGTATTATTGCATTTTATGAGCACTGTATTGTTAAGCTGTAAGTAAGCCTCCTTTGTCTTAACTCCGAGACAAACGATGAGATTAAGTATTCCTTTATCTTCTAAAGCTATGTTCCTTATTGAAGCGTTATATAATGGAAATCCGTCTAGTTCTCTGTTTATCACTTGTATTCCCGTAGGAATCCAAACCGTAAGATTCCTCCAATTATTTAGAAGTAAGTAAGATGGATAATAAGGGTTAATATAACAATTTTTAGAGGATGCATAAGAAAAATAATAATAATAATGAGGAATAAGAAATAATAAGACTATAAAAAAGATCATAGCTCTAGTTTTTATTTTCTTAGTCATTTTTCACCATCAAATTGACTCCAGAGTCTGCATCGAACAATTCAATCTTTGTATAATCAAGTTTTAGCTTAAGCTTCTCTCCTTTTTCCCTTTTTATAAAAGCCTTATCTATCACTTTTATTATATCATTACCTACTTTCACATGTATGATTGTAAAGCTACCTAGCTCTTCTAATAATTCCACAACACCTTCTACGTCACCATCTTGTGAAATTTCTATGTTTTCTGGTCTTATGCCCAGGATTACCTTATTAGTGTTCAAGACTCCTTTAAATCTCTCTGGTAAAGGAATTGTTTGACCATCAAATTCTATCTTCTCTCCAGATACTTCAGCCCTAATTAGATTCATTGCAGGATTTCCTAGAAAGCTTCCTACCCATGCATTATTAGGCTGTCTATATAGCTCCAGAGGATCTCCATAAGCCTGTATCTTTCCCTCATGCAATAGAGCTAATTTTGTAGCCAAACTTAAAGCCTCAGCTTGATCGTGAGTCACGTAAATGATAGTAGGCCCTAGCTTTTGTTGAAGCTCTTTCAATTCTTCTCTAGCTATTACCCTAACTTGTGCATCAAGGTTGGAGAGAGGTTCATCCATTAATATTATATCTGCATTCTTAACTAATGCTCTAGCAATTGCTACCCTCTGTAACTGGCCTCCGCTCAGCTGTGAGGGCTTTCTATCAAGTAAATTATCTATCTTTAGCATTTCAGATACTTCTACAACTTTCTTCTTTATCTCATCTTTAGGAACATGCTCTATCTTTAGCGGAAAAGCTATATTATCAAATACTGTCATAAAGGGATATACGGCATAATTCTGAGGCACCATTGCAACATTTCTATCCTTAGGAGACATGTCGTCAACTAACTTACCTCTTAAATACACATGTCCTTTATCCTGTCTAAGTAAACCAGAGATTATCCTTAATATAGTAGTCTTGCCTTCTCCTGACGGACCCAGTACGACTACAAAATCTCCCTTATCTATTTCTAGGTTTATACCCCTAAGTACTTCTACAGTCTTCTTCTTTTCCTTATATATTTTCCACACATCTTCTAATTTTACGTGAGGCATTTCACTTCACCCCTGCTAATGTACTATAAGCTCTAGTCATCATCCTCTGAGATACTATGAAAAGTGCGGTCAACGGAATTCCCATTATAACCGAACCTGCAGCAAATAAATTATAGTTGGGAGCACTTGCAGGATTTAATAGCCCTGCAGCATAATAAAGGCCGATAGTAGCAGTCCAGTTAGTTACATGAGGTAATAGGAAGGCATAAGCTAAAGCAAAATCTAGGTAAGCTCCTGAGAAACTAAGTATTGCAGTTAAAGCTACTATAGGCAAAGCTAACCTCATAACTATTCTTAAAAATACTTGAAATCTAGATAAACCATCGACCATTGCTATTTCCTCATATGAAGGAGGAATAGAATCTATTGCAAGTTTTGCCAAGAAAGCCGCAAATATTGAAGTCCCAGGAGTATAGGCTATAATTAAACCTATGTAATTCAGCATATGGAATTTAGCGAACATTAAGTAGAGAGGAACTGCTGTGGCAGTATATGGAAAGAAGGTTACTATATAAATAAATGCAGCTAAAGTTTTCTTTGCAGGTATATTTAGTCTAGATAATGCGTAACCAGTTATCATTGCGAGCAAAATTGAAATTACTGCAGTAGAGGAGGCTAAGATCAAACTATTTCTGATCCATATAGGAAAGCTCCCACCATAATAATTAGCGGTTAGCAAATCTTTGTACGCTGCAAAATAGATATGTTTAGGAATCAAATCTGAAACATCTAAAGAGATCAGATTAGGAGCATTGCTTAGCGAAGTCATTATTATATAATATAATGGAAATACAGAAAAAAGAGCCATGAATATTAAAATCGCGTAGGAAATTATTAGTCTAATATATTTTAGAATTTTCATAATCTCACCTCAACTAAACGAATCTAATATATGAGTATATTTTATTACAATTAAACCTAAAATTATCACAAATATTGTAGAAATAACAGACCATGCAGAGGCTAACGCAAAATTACTATAGTCAAAAGCCTCTTGATAAGCATAAACTATGAAAGTTTCAGTAGAAATTCCAGGCCCACCGCCCGTTAATACGAATATAGGATAAAAATTATTCCACGTAAATACGAAACTCGTTATAAATACAAAGGCTATAGTTTTCTTAAGTGAAGGCATAGTTATCCTAAAGAACTTAGTTAAAGTTCCAGCTCCGTCCAAATCTGCTATTTCATACATTTCATGAGGTATGCTCTGTAATGCTGAATAGAACACTGTCATAAAGTAAGGAAATGATAACCAATCATTAGTTAGAATCAATTCTATCCACGCATCTGTAGTTGAAATCAACGAGTTAATTCTAGGCAAATGAAACATAGGTAAAATAAGTCTATTCATCATTCCGTAAGGATCGACCCAAAGTCCTTGCCAAATTAAAAGTGATATAAAGCCAGGAAATGCCCAAGGTAAGATGAGAAAGGCATAGAATAGTGACTTCCCTTTAATTTCCTTCTGGTTTAATATTAATGCCAATAAAAAACCTAGACCCATCATAGTAATTAAGCTACCTAAAGTCCATATTAGTGTATTCTTAATTAATGTCCAGAAATAACCACACTTGAAAATTATAACATAATTATACAATCCTACAATATTATATCTAAGTAAATGGAATAAATTCATGTTAGTAAAAGAGATATATAAAGCGTAAACCAAAGGTAAAATAAATATAAATATTGTAAAAATCAATATAGGAAGAATATAAAAAAGGCTATTATCTTCACTTTCTTTATTTTCTGCTTTCATAAAGCCTTCACCTTATATTTAATTTCAGGAATCATGAACACTGAGAGTAACAGCAATACTGCATCAAGGAATGCCGGAGGTAATGGAAGTATCTCAAATGACGAAGATAAGAAGCCGTTCTTCTTTAAGCAACTAATAAAGTTGCTCTCCATAGTTTGAGTTGCTGTTTGTGCATTAATCTGTTGTGCGAAGAATTCGCTAGCACCTATGTGGAATGAGTCCCAGTAATATGCCATTTGCGGTATATTGGGGAATTTCTGAGTATACTGTGCTTGTTCTAGAACTCCTTCCATTATTTGGTTAAGATATGATGGGGATAATTTTCCTGCTTTCAATTCCGCCATTGCTTCGTTATAAGCCACTTTATTGGCAGGTATATCGTGAGCTACGTTCCATAATCTATATGTAGACTGGCAGTTAGTTACGAATAATATGAAGATTAATGCAGCCTTTATCTGTAATGAGCATGCTCCGCTAACAGACGGATTAGATATCATCCAGCCAGTAGCTCCTAAGAATGGCTCAGCTCTCATTCCAGTTTGGCTTATAACAGGCAGAGGTGCTGCTCCTAAATTAGAACCTAAGGCTTGCAAGTATGCACCAAGATCCCAAGGTCCGTCAAATATAATTGCTGCTTTGCCAGCTTCGAACAGTTCTCCTTCTGCTCCTCCAGCTCCAGTACTGGGTGCTAAATAGTTAACATGTAAATCATAAGTAAGGTTGTACCAGAAGTTCAACGCGTCAGCCATTGCAGTTGAATTAAGCGCTGGAACAACTTGGCCGTTTTGAGTAGTAAATATATGTCCTCCGTATCCTGCAAACCACGCAGCAAATCTGTAACCGTACTCATCGCTAGCACCATAGGCTATTCCCCAGACATGATCTGTAGTATTTACTTGCTCAGCAATTTTTACCATTTCGCAAGTTGTATTTGGAGCATAAGGTATGTATTGCTTGTTATAGAACATTAATATATAGTTAATATCATCTGGAAGACCGTAAACTGCTTTTCCTATGGACCAATCAGATATAGAGCAATTTAGATATAGTGAAAATACTTGAGGCGGTAAATAATCGCTTAGATTCAATAGCAGTCCAGCACAGAATAATGCGCCTCCGGAGTTTGAAGTATCTCTATATACTATCGGAGCATCGTGGGCTTTTGCTGCAGTTTCGAAATTAGAACAGCCTACTCCAACACCGTAAGTTACATCCACATGAATCCACGGAAATTCGCGTTCGAAAGCAATTAGCGTCTTATTGAACGCTTCGTTTTCTGAGGTACTATAGCTATTCCAAACAGTTATGGTCACGGACTTCGAAGGAGCTGAAGTAAGTCCTACTATCTTCATCAAGTCGGTTGCATTGGTTATGTTTAAAGGTGTAGTAATTGTAGGAGGTTTTGTGCTGGTAGTTGTAGTAACGCTTGACGGAGGTTTGACAAGAACATAAAATACTGCGATTGCAGCTACGATAATTATTACGACCACTATTATAGCCGTTACTCTAGATAAGGCCAATTTGGAATTCTTTCTATACTTCATTATTTTACACCTACAAGAAAATTACCCGTATTATATCTTTTAAATTTTGTTGTATAAGTTGATAACTATAACTATATAATAATGTTAGTTATTACTGTAACAACAATTTAACTTTATTCATATCTATATAAATACCTTGTAAATGCTTATATAAAAAATAAGTATATGGAATACAAAAGCAAAGTCATTTATAAGAACTCGCAATAATTCTTAAGAATACAAAAGGGCCTATCTAAAAACTTTATAAAATAGTATAATTTAACTAACTTTTTAAAAGAAAACTTTATTTCCGATTCTAAAAGTTTTTCATGATGTTAATCAAACAAAAAATTTTCGCATATATCGTTTTTATACTTTTTTTGATAAGTTTAACGTCTATAGCAACATTTAGCCAGTCTCATACATATACTGTAAATTTTGGTGTAACTCTCTCAGGTTACGTTACAGTCTATATATCTGGAATATGTAAATCCAATACAGTTATCCTACATTACGGTATTGAAAACGGCCCTCAGCAATCTTGGACGGAAGTTTTTAACAAAGAAATGTCATGGGACGGAAGTAATTTTACAGCAACAATAGGCCCATTTAATAACGGAACATGGATAGCTTGGGTATTTTACGATAATACTACTGGACAATGGATTAATTACAACTGCCACCCGTTCTGGAATTGGAATCTGGAAGTAAACCCAACTAATGTAGGTCAAACATATGCTACCGTTCTCCAGAACGGTTCTATATTAATTACAGCGATAGGTAGAGCTCCAGACGATCTATTCATCCATTACGGACTTACTACCGGTCCACAAACAGGTTTATCATGGACTGATATATCTTGTACGGAAATGCAATATAACCCACTATGGGGAAATTATTCAATAATTATTGGTCCATTTCAACGTGGCCAATGGGTTCAATGGGTTTACCACGACCAGACAATAAACTCATGGATACATAATACATCTTGCACAAACTTCGCGATTCAAGATATTTATTCTCCAATTTCTGTTATTAACTCTACATACAACAAATATGTATATACAGAAGGAGAAAATACAACTGCTGCCCTATATTTAAATAATGAATATGGTAAATCGGTACAAAGTACGTTCTGTTTAGATATAAATTCTGTAAAACATAATTTTACTGTAAATCTCAAGTCCGGAATAAACGAGGTAAATCTTACCTTCAGTACTAAGTGTATTCCACAAGGAATTTACTATCCAACACTTAAGATTTACTACAACAATTCCCTATGCAGAGTTACTCAGTTACAAGGATTATATATATTGAATGTTACAAACAAGAAACCCTTAAGTTTCGTATTAGTATGGAACATGCATCAACCATTGTATGTTGCTCCTAACGGATCGTGGGAACAGCCCTGGGTATGGCTACATACTGGCCAAGATTTTTACTGGAACGGACAGTTAGTAGGTTCTTACGAGTTACAAGCAATGTTAATAAATGAATTTAATGTTGCCGTAACGATTGACTTTACTCCAGTCTTACTATATCAATGGGAAACTATATTGCATGAAAGAAATGCCACATTTACTTCTAACTTTGGCGTTAACGTTACTCATGATCTTATTGCAGTTAATTATACTTTGAATTTATTTAGGAAATTAGTACAGGAAAATAAAGTAGACGTGCTTACAGTGCCTTTTTATCACCCGTTACAACCCTTGTTATTAGAAGACGGATACTGGAGTGACGTGCAGACCCAAATATTAATGGGGAAAAATATGACTAAGGAAGTGTTTGGAGTTTGTGCTAACGGTACATGGACTCCAGAAATGGCGTTCTGCATGGCCCTTGTAGGTCTTTATAATGAAAGTAACATCTCTTACACTATATTAGACTGCGAAGCTTTCCTTCCTTATGTGACTTTAGTTAACGGGACTATAAACCCCGATGAACCTTTCATAGTGGAGAACAACTTAGGTCAGACGATCTATGTGTTGTTCAGAAATACTACCTTGTCTAATGAGTTCGGCTTTAAATTCTTCAGCCAATCTCCTCAGCTTACAGCTAAGGAATTAATTCAACAATTAGCTCAGATTTACATGAGTAAACCGGGCGGAGTGGTTACTGTAGCACTTGATGGAGAAAATCCGTTAATATTTAATCCTACTACTGGTCCTTCAGATCTCTATGCTATATACTCTTCGTTATCTCACTGTCAAGGAAAATGGTTGATTACGCAAACTGCATCTGAAGCTATAAAGACCCATAAGCCTACAGCATTAATTACTAACTTACCGGTTAATTCGTGGGATCTCAACTTAGACTATTGGAATAACGGTTGTCCCGGTAAAATTGAGGTATGGCAGAATTTATCCTTAGCTAGAGAATACTTAGTTGCTTACACGGTTATGCTGGGTAAACAAATTTCTCCAGAAGTCTCGCTATTATTTAATGATACACCGAATTCTACTGCATTACTTTATACATTATGGAATTACTTATATGTTGCAGAAGGAAGCGATTGGACCTGGCAAACTGGAGCTCCAGCTCACGGTCCTATATGGTTTAAGGAGCAAGCAATACTCTACACTACTACAATAGTTAATATAACAAAAGCACAATTCTCAAAGATTAACATAACATGTACTATAGAAGGAGTTAACTGCGTAATAGCAATAATTAACAATAATTTACAACATAAGATCGTATTGAATATCGTAGCAAATAATGGAACGCATTGTGTATGCAAAACAGTTGAATTGCGCCCAGGCATTAATATTATAACGCTGTGCGGAATTTCCGGAAAGGTTACAATATGTATGTATTCTCCAGTAACTAAAGGAGAGATAGGAGACGCGATAGTACCGATTAATTCTCACGGTTTCCTTATACAGAAGACCATCGTTAACCAAAGTTTATCTTGTTTAAAGGTTAATAAAATAGAGTATATTGTACATCCGCAGGAGTTAATACTATTACCAGGCCTAATCATAGGTATAGCATTAGTAGTCTTTATAGAAAAAGGCATAAAGGGGATTTAATAAGCTAAAATCTTTTTTATCATATAATGAAGTTCGGTTTTTCCATCTCCTCATTTCAATTTGAGGAATTAAACCAAAACTCAGACTGGTATTTATGGCTAACGGACTACGTTAACTTAGTTAGTAGGAAAGTTGTTGGAGAATTGCCTACAAAAAACTTCTACTTAACGAAATATAAAGAAATCCACGATATTGCGGTAAAATTAAACGCGAACATTTGGAGAACTAACCTAAGTTGGGGAAGGCTGTTCCCATCTAAGGATAAAGTATCTACTGAGGCGGTTGAGAAATATAAAGAGGTACTGAAAGACCTCAAAGAGAAAGGATTCCAGGTAATACTATGCTTAAACCACTTCGATTTACCTATCTGGATTCATGACCCTATTACTGCAAGAGATTCATTATTAACTCAAGGTCCTCTAGGTTGGTATTCTTCAACTACTGTTGAGGAGTTTGTAAAATATTCCCGTTTCGTTCATGATACGTTCTCGGAATATGTAGACATGTGGTGTACATTTAATGAACCAAATCTCATGATAAATTTTGGTTATCTTCAAGGCGTTTTTCCTCCTGGAATAAGCAGTAGGAATGCTTACGAAATAGCCTTAAATAACGTAATTAAAGCTCACCAAAAAGTTTACGACGAACTGAAGGGTGAAAAAGTCGGTATTGTTTACAATATTCCGGCGGTACAAGGTAAGGGTGAAGAGGAAATACTTGATTTCCTTAAGAAAATTGAATTTGACTGGTTAGGTGTAAATTACTATACCAGGCTAGTAACTGATGAAAGAGGAATCCCTCTAGAAGGCTACGGGCCTTTCTGCCAATTTGGCTCAAAAGAAGGAAGGGAAGTATCTGACTACGGTTGGGAAGTTTATCCTGAGGGACTTATTGATGTTCTTAGAAAGGCGTCAAGTTTCGGTAAATCTATATTAGTAACTGAGAACGGAGTCGCCGACGAAAAGGACAGGATTAGGCCTAAGTTTATAAATGAGCACGTAAACGCAATTAAGAAATCTGGGGTAAAGGTTGATGCTTACATGTATTGGTCCCTTTACGACAACTTTGAGTGGAATTTCGGTTACAGAATGAAATTTGGGCTTTATGATATTAATTTAAATCCAAGACCTAGCGCATCCGTCTTTAAGGAATTACAAGGGTAGTTCACGGCTTAATCCCAGTAACTTCCTCATATATTCCTTCAAGAATTTTCTTATGTTCCTCAGATCTTACTTCAGTAACATTTAAGTGATTGTAAAACTCCGTAACACTCCTAAACCTTTTTCCGCATACTGGACACTTCATTCCATTAGACCTTAATACTGACTCTAACCTGGGCATTATAACTTGAGTTATGAAAGCCCTCCTCACGTCAATAAGGCTTCCAGTAGTTATTTCCTCGCTTTGCACTATTTCCTGTTTTGCTATTTCCAATCCGATAGAGGCTAAATATTCTAGCTCTTTCCTGGAAACTATTCCTTCGTGAACAAGCTTATGCAAAACATCCTTTTGCGTAGAAAGTTCGTAAGTTACGTGAGGTAATCTAATTATCCACCTTACATTAGGCACGAAAGTTACCGTAATAGTTACGTTTCCCCGCTTTAGAGTTCGAGGTGCAACTTTCTCGAAACCAATAAGCAGAAGAGCCTTGAAGAGCGTCAAATTTGCCATATGCTATTTTTGATTAAAATATTTTAAATCTTAACTTGTGTTTTGGTTCGATATGAGAACTTTGATCCTCAGCAATAATGTCGAAAGTAGCGTTCTCCAATAGGACTCCTCTGGAAGTTTTTGCTAATAAATATCTAAGGAAATCCAACGTAGAGTAAGGTAAAGTAATAATCCCTTTATCTTGAACAAGGACTTCAATAACTTTCTTCTTATGATCAACAAATAGAATGAAATTATTCTCCTCAAGTAAATCAACCAGGTCTAGAACTGTATAGTCTCCAACCACTAGCTGGCCATAATTTTTCACGAAATACCTCAAATTAACATTTTCTAGGTCATATACAATCATTGGCCTGGCGAACCTAATTTCCACTCCATCTAAGTCCTGAAGTTCCTTCTTAATTTCCCTCACTTTTCCATCATATAAAAATTTCTTATCTTTAGTTATGAATAAAAACTTGCCAGCCATAATATCAATTTTCTCACTAATGAATTTAAGCTTTTGTTATGAAAACTTCTGAATATATAATGTACATTATGTATATATTTCTATATATAAGTTATATAAACTATATAGAAATATATAGAAATCAGATAGGCTACTAACTATGAGTAAGTAAAAGAAATCGTTTTTAACATATCTAAAGTACTCTAATCTTTTAAGGAGGAATTTTAACTTAAGCCTATGAAGTTCCTAAGAGATTCTACTGGACTCGTAAAGGAGTTTGGAGCTTTAGACGCATTCGCATTAAACTTCTCGTTCTTAGGACCTGCAGCAGGAGTATCTTATCCGTTGTTCGTCTCAGCCTTCCTTCCAGAGTCTAGTTGGATACTCTCAGTAATCCTTGGAGCAGTATTAATGATTCCACTTGTACTTAATTATTATTTATTAAATTCAATAATCTCTAGATCTGCAGGAGATTACGTTTACGTTTCTAGAGCTTTCGGCCCTTTTGCAGGGAGTGTATTAGGAATGTCACTGTTAATGTCTTTCATGATGGGATTTCCAGTTTTAGCAATGCTTGAAGTCATAATGGTAATAGTACCGGGGTTACAAGCAATAGGCTATAGCCTCGGTGATGAGGTATTGATTAACTTTGCAAATTCCATACTCTCTTCTCCTGTAGAGTTATTTGCCACAACTACACTTATCGTGCTAGTAACTTTCCTACTTTCATCATCTGAAAGGCATTACGCTAGAACTTTCCGTTACTTGACATTCCTACAGATAATTGGTACTGTAATAATGATTTATGGTCTACTTACCTTCCGTCCTTCCGAAGTTAGTCTAGATCCTAAGTTCAGTACCCAAACTTTAGCATTATCATCTATTTTTGTACTATCAATGTTTGCATTTGCTAATGCTCCTTCATTCTTTGCAGGTGAAATAAAGAAGAGTAGGAAAAGCTTCCTAGCAGGATATTTATTATCTTACGTAACTGCTACAATTTTTGCCCTGCTTTTGATACTTTCTCTAAAAATAGGAATAGGAAGGGAAAATTATGTATCAGCAGTTATTTCGGGTTGGAATTTGCCAATTTCTACTTCATCACTCCTTTCATTTGGATCATTACCTTTCATTCATTACCCCGCAGTAGTAGTACTAATATTCATAACGGCACTAAGTTGGTATTTACTTTACGCAATGATAAATGTAGGAGCGTCGGCAAGGATTTTGTTCTCATTATCTTTTGATAGGTTATTGCCATCGTTTTTAGCTGATGTTAAGAAAGGAGTTCCTTTTAATGCCCTCTTGTTTTCTTTCCTAGTATCAATGGTGTTCAACTACGTTGAAGTATACCTGGGATACTCAATAAGCTTTGCAATTGATGGTCTTTGGTTCGTTATATGGAATTACTTGATAGTTGCTATTGCATCAATAAAGTTTTACAAGTTGGACAAGAGAATACTTTACACCTCACTCTCTTCAGTACTTGCACTTTCCGCAGTAGTATTCATAACATTATATTATGGAGTAATTAATTCCACATTCGGAGGAGTGATCTTTGAAGGCAATTTTGCGTTTGATATAATTTCAATTTTCATTCCGCCAATTACCGGTGCAGTGACGTACGTAATATCTCAAAAGGTTAGGAGTAAACAGGGAATAAAACTCTCTTTAATATATAAGGAAATACCGCCTGAATAATTTAAAAAAGAGGAGAAAAAGATTAGAGTAAATGCAAATCCTAAAAACATCTGCAGACGTTTACCTAGAAGAGGGAGATGAATTTCTAAAGAGGAGTGACCTATCGCAGGCGTCAGAGAAGTATTATAAAGCTGCAGAAGAAGCAATAAAAATACTTTCTGGTATTCTTTTAGATGATATAATTTCTGAGGTCAGAAATAAGGATTGGAATACAGAAATAATCAATAAGGCTGTATTTAAATTGTCAGAAATTCTTGGTAAGTGGGTAATTGAAAGTTGGGGGTCAGCAATTGCATTAATAACAGTAAACCTAGATGCCCAACAAGTAAAAGAATATAGGGAAAGTATAGCTAAATTAGTCCAGATTGCTGACGAAAGATTCAATAGAAAAGTTATTGAGAGAAGCTGACGAACTACTGATGAAAGGTGACTTAATTCAAACTTCAGAGAAGTATTATAAAGTTGCAGAAGAAGTAATAAAAATACTTTCGTTTAGGAATTCAATAAAAACCGTTCTTAAGGTCAAAAGCCTTGGGCATTGGAATTCAAAAATGTACTTTGATGCATTAGATGAGCTTGAGAGAATATATCCGGGTATAAAGTCACTTTGGAAATCAGCCTGGATATTGCACGTGGAAGGTTTTCATGAAGTTGCTCTAAGCCAAGAGAGTGTAAATTTTCTCAAGTCAGATGTGGAAAAGATCGTGAAATTACTATATCTCAAAAGGAATTTCGAATTCTCATATTCTTTTATCAGTTATTCGTTAAATTTTTAGTCTTTAAGGTTAGAAAGATAAGAATTGGAGTTGATACTCCTATTACTATAGACACTGATAGTAAAGGACTAAAATATTGTATTACATATCCTACAACTATTATTGCAGTAAAGAATCTCATTCCGAACGTTATAAATGACCTAAAGCAAATTTACACTTAAAAATCTCTATGTAAAGTTCATTTTACTAAATTATAAAGGAAATTTTACTTGATATTGACAAAAGAAGGAGAGACTATAGAAACTCTGGTTAAATAAAAGCAGGATAAATGAGTTAATTGTTAATTCTGCAGTTTAAAACGTCTGCTACGTCACTGAACTAATGACGTAATTCACTGCCTCATCCATTTTCTTGATTATCTCATGTGTAATACCATATTCTCTTGCAATTTCACTAGGCATTCTTGCTTCCACAAATGTTTTTCCGTCTTTCTCCCAAATTGCTACCCTAAGAGGTAAATCTATACTTACTTCTATATTCTGCTCCATTAGTAAAGTTCCTACCTTAGGGTTACCGAATATTATAACCTTATCCTTAGGTAGAGATATCCCGACATTTTTCGCGTTTTTTGAGTGATCTATTTCAGCAAATATCTCCCCAATTTCCTTTATTTTATTCTTTAAAATCTTCTCACATTCATCAAAATTAAATCTACATTCTTTAATTATCATATTCCTAAAAGTGCTTCAACTTTTTTATTCCTTTTCCTTAATCTTCAGATTATTTGAAAGCTACATACTTTGAGAAAGCTCAGATCAATTACGCAAAGCTCATCTACTACACTCATGGAAGAAATAAATAGCATAATAACTATTATTTTCAATATAATATTAATCTAAATAAGAAAGATTTTTTAATATGTCTTCTCCTTATCTTACAGTCTATGAAAAGTGGAATACTAGGTTTATGTTCAATAAGAAAACTGTTTAGAAGAACTGGTGGAATGCCAGACGAATTGATAAATTTGTTATTCTGGATAATGTATTACTAATACTAGATAATTCTTTTCAGGTCAAGTAATGATAAATACGTAACCTCACATTCTCAATAGAAGTTACGAGCAATATAAGGATACTTTATAGCGTAGATTCAAAAACCGAGTGTTTGGAAGATGAGATCTCATAAGAAGGTTTACGGTCCTTAGCCTACTTCTCAACAATTTCCTTAACCTTGATTATTTCATCCTTGTCCGATTCAACGTAATAGTATTCCCTATATTTTCCAGTCTTTATGAGTATACACTTGCTGAGAAGATTAAAAAGTATACACTTACTTATTTCATTAAATTTTGAAAAATTGTCAAGTAAATAGTAAAAGTGGAAGTACTAGCTTATACAATATCTCTTCTCCTTACCAAGACTGAGTACTTTCATGTTATACTTAAATATTCGGCTAGCTAAATCTTAATTGTATGAAGGAAGTTGTCATTCAACTTGACGATGATGTATATGAAAGTATACTTAACTTGGCACTGGAAAAGTATGGTACTAAAGATATATCCAAGTTAATTAATGAGTTATTAAAAGAATCATTAAAAAGAAACGGAAAAGTAAGAATGAGCATAAGTATAAGACTTGAAGGCGCAGAGAAGCTAACTCCAGAGGAGATAGATAGACTTGCAGAGGAAGAATTTGGCAATAGTAGACACTAATGTTTTAATTTATGATCTATTAGAAAATTCTGAATTTCATGAAATCAGTAGAAAATTGCTTGATAATCTAGATAGAATGTTAATTTTACCTAATATTATAGTGGAATTTATACTTGTGTCTAAAAGATTAAAAATCCCAAAAGATACTATAATTTCGAAAGTTAAAGAAATCCTAGATAATAGTATAATAATACATATCTTGAAATCAGACATCACGACTGCAATAACACTAAATATTAACGAAATAAATGATTCACTCTTAGTAGCCGTAGCAAAAAGGCTTAATTTATCTGTGATATCATTCGACAAAGATGTAGAAAAGTTAGGAGAAAAATTAGGAGAAAAAGTTATTCATGGATAAAGATTTATTAAATATCTAGTTTAGTTTAATATAATTAAAAATTGATATTTAAACTGAATATTAAACAAATTAATTAAAACAACTATTTTCCTATATAGTTGTATTAATATCTGGTTAGAATCTAATGAGTACTAAGAGAAGAGACTTAATTACGCTTAGAATTACGAAAACTAGAAGATTATAATTCATTTTTAGCTTATCGAATTATCATATTTTTACTCCTATCTACTCTTGCATATAGATTTTAATATTATTTTGTGAAAATTCTCATCATGAAGTTTTGCCCAAAATGTGGATCTTACATGAGACCTAGAGGAGAATATATGGTTTGCGTAAAGTGCGGATATAAAGAGAAAGGAGTAGATAACGTAGTATTCACTGAAAAGAAGTCCCACGATAGGGAAGTAACTATTGTTGCAGACGGGAGAAGAATTAAAGGAGGAGTTGCACTAAATCTATGTCCTAGATGCGGTAATGCCGTAGTAATAAAAATTGGGAAGAAATATAAGTGCAGGGCTTGTGGTTACGTCTTTTGATCATCTTCTACCAAAATGCATTCTCCTATAGGGTCTTTGCTTCCTTGCAGGTTTCTTACTCATAAATACGTTTTTATTCTCAGAACGCTTTAATTCTTTATGATAACTTTCAGCGTAAGTAGAAAGTTTAACGCTTCACCTCTGACAGTTTGGGAAATAGTTAAAGACATAAATTCTATCCCTAAATACTGGAAAGGAACTAGAGAACTCCAACTTAACAAAGTGGGAGAAGGAGTTTATGAAGGGAAAATAAGGTTTGCATTTCCTTCAAAAGGTAAAATAAGACTTACTGTAGACGATGAGAATAGAAAGCTTACTTTCTCTTACCTCTCTGGACCTATAAAAGGTTATAACGTAGTGGAAGTTAAGGATAATGAAATAACCTCCACTTGGAAAGTTAAAATGAGTCTTTTGCTATCATTTGCAGAGAACTGGAACGCAAAGCACTTTAAAGAAGGCACAGAACACGCGTTAGAGAGAATAATTTCTGAAGCTATAAGCAAGGCAAGTATTTCATAATTACGTTTTGCATAATTTATATACTTTTTAAAAAATTAGGGAGAAAATCTTTTAGGTTTTTCTATTAACGCCTAATTAATGGCTAGCTCAAGTAAAATTTTCGTTCGTGAAAGTTCGGGATTATTAAAAGATGTTTCATTAACTGATGCAATAATGCTCAATCTAGGAAACCTCTCTGCGGGAGAAGCACTCTTCGAATCAATATCCCCTTATGTAGGACAAGGTGGAGTTCTTTGGTTAGCCTCAGTGTTTGCTTTCGTTCTATCTGTCCCTCAGATCATAGTCTACACATTAATGACGCTGAAAATTAGAAGAACTGGGGGAGATTACGTATGGATAACTAGGAATATAAACGGCAGTGTAGGGTCTATTTTAGCTTTGTCTTACTTAATACAAAGCACGGCGTTCTTTGCAATAATAGCCTTCTTCTCTGCATCTTCAGTTAATGCAGTACTTTGCGTAATAGGAAAACTGAACGGAAATCCTTCACTTCTTTACTTGGCTTCCCACATTTTCGTTAACCCGTATTGTGCACCTACATTAGACCAAAGGTTAACATTCTACGGAATTTCTGCCCTATTTTTTGGAATAGTAATTGCATTAAATATAAGGAAAGCCTCTTGGGGTTACAAGCTTGTTACAGGCTTAGGAATATTCTCTGTATTAACACTAATCTTAGGAATAGCAGTAATAGCTGTAAACGCTTCCGACTTCTTTACTAAAATCGCGCCTTTCACTTCAGCATTTAGCATACCTACAGCTTCGGGCAAAGTGTTCTTCCCTTCAGATTTCAGTATCTTTGCTACGTTAGCTCTTTTACCAATGTTCGCTCTATATACATATCCCTGGATTAATGCAGGCCCTTCAGTTTCTGCCGAATTCAGGAATGCCGAGAAAGTTGCTAAACTAAACATAATCATAGCTTCACTCTTAACTTTTCTGCTAGTTACTGGAGCTTTCCTAGAAATGGACTTAGTTGCAGGATACAATTTTAACATCTCAGCATATCCTACATTCATTTATAACTTCTGGACTGTAGCTATAGCGCTGGCAGGAAATCCAGTCCTTCAATGGATAATAGGCTTAGGCGTAATACTATGGAACTTCTACACACTATCTTACGGAGTAGTAATGTTCTCAAGATATGTTTTCGCATTATCCTTCGATAGAGTACTTCCGGAAAAGTTTTCAGAGGTTAATAAGTACGGCTCACCTATCTACGCCCACCTTCTAGACCTTACAATAACTTTAGTCCTACTTACAGTCCCTGTTCTGTCAGTATCTGCTGCATCTTCACTTTATGGGACTACGATCTTAGGTGCTGTTTACTTACTCTTTGGAGTATCGGCTGGAGCAATTTACGGTTTTAAGAATAAGGAAAGAATCCTGCAGATTGCAGGAATAATTGCAGCAGGATACTTAGGGTACCTAGCTTATGAGGCAGCTACTGACCCAATATTCGGCTTCATGACGCCTAGTGGAGTTAATATGATAACTTTAACTTTCGTAGTGTCTGCTTATGTCTTTGCAATAGCAGTTTACTTCGCGTCGTGGTATAAACATAAGAAAGAAGGAATAGACGTTTCTACGGCGTTTAAAGAAATACCTCCAGAATAAAAATTTTTCTCACTTTATTACAAATAAAGAAAAAATTTCTTTTTAATCTGTATACGGTGGAATTACTTCTCCTGCAGTAGGATCTTTACTGTAGTCTATGTATACGTTCTTTACTTTAACGTATTCCTCTATTCCGTATTTTGAGTTCTCTCCTGCTTGTCCTGACATCCTGAACCCTGTATGGTAGCCCTGTGATGCTTCTGGTCCAGGCATATTAACGTAAAGCTCTCCGAACTTTATTTCCCTGGCAGCTTTCATCACTAAGCTAACGTCCTTTGTAAACAAGTAGGAAGCTAAACCGTAATCTGAATCGTTTGCAAGCTCTATAACTTCGTCGAAGTCATCTCCTACTTTCATTGCTCCGATAACTGGACCGAATACTTCTTCTCTGAATATTTCCATGTTCTGTTTAACGTCTGTAAGTATTGTTGGCATGTAGAAGAATCCTTTTGAATACATATCGGGTAATTGAGGCTTTCCTCCTCCGTATATTACCTTTGCACCTTGGTTTATTGCCTCATCTACAAATCCGGACACTTTCTTTAACTGTTGGTTATTTATTAGAGGCCCCATGTCACTTGTTCTCGGTTCTCCTATCTTCAATGTCTTTGTTTTCTCTATAAATAAATTAAGGAACTTATCATAAACGTCCTCGTGAACGTAAAGTCTCTCTGCGGCAATGCAAGATTGTCCTGCATTCCAATACTTAGCCCACATTAACACTTTTGCTGCCAATTCTAAGTCAGCATCTTTCCATACAATGAATGGAGCTTTACCTCCCAATTCTAAGATAAGCTTAGCCATAATTGACGATGATGATTTCATGACTTGAACGCCAGTCTTGGATTCTCCAGTCAAAGTAATTACAGAGATCTTTTTATGTGAAGTCATGTAATCTCCTATAACGCTTCCTTTACCGGTGATTAAATTGACAGTTCCTGGAGGAAATCCTGCTTGTCTTACCTTCTCAACTATATAGCCTGCAACGAAAGGAGTATCTGAACTTGGCTTTACAATTACGGTGTTACCGGTTATTAATGCTGGACCTATTTTCCTAGCTACCATGGCTGCAGGGAAATTCCACGGAGTTATTGCTAAGACTACTCCGTAAGGAATCTTATACTGGAATATTACTCTATCCGGCTTTGTTCCTTCAATCACGTCGCCTGTAATTTTCCTTGCAAATTCTGCGTAATACTGTAACTGGTCTAAAACACCGTCTACCTCTTGTGCTGCTTCTTTTCTCGGCTTTCCTACTTCATCCATCAACAAGTTTTCTAAGCTTTCTCTGTCTTGTCTTATCAAATCTATTAGTTTGTATATGTACTTGCTCCTTTCAACTGAAGTTAATTTTTCCCATTTTTTCTGAGCGTCGTAAGCTGCATCAACTGCTCTATCTACGTCCTCCTTTGATGCGGCAGCAAATTTTCCGTAGAGCTCTCCTGTTGAGGGATTATACTTATTTAAGTATTCTTCAGAAGAAGGTTTTACCCATTCCCCATTAATGAATAACTCTTGAGTTTTCTCCATACATTATATTCTACTTAGATCTTTAAAAATGATACTCACTTCATTTACTAAAAGTGGAAATTAACAGTGTTAATTTCCTCTAATTTTTTAAAAGCTGAAGCCTTTTTCTCTTTCTGTGAAACTAAACTTACTTGAAGCGACTGCAGTAGGCTTAGGTAACATTATAGGTGCAGGAATTTTCGTAATGGCAGGAAGCATAATTTATTTAGCTGGTCCAGGAGCTCTCCTGTCTTTCATTATCACTGGATTACTGGCAATGAGCATTGGCTTAAACAGTGCAGAACTTGCATCTAAATTCCCCAAGACAGAGGGGGGAGTTTATTCCTTTGCTAAGCTGACTATGGGAGATACTGTAGGATTTTTAGTTGGCTGGATGAGGATGATATCTTATTCAGTCTCTGGCGCTGCAACAGCTTTAGGCTTCGCAAGTTACTTACCTTTTCCTTCTTTAGATTATTTAATTGCTGGACTTTTGATAATTATTCTAGGATTAATTTACCTTGCTGGATTAAAGCTTGCTTCAGAAATAGAGACCGTGTTAGTTATAATAAATATAATAGGTTTAGTTTCCTTCATCTCGTTCGCAATCATAGTAGGAAAATTCCTCCCTTCTCACTTTACTCCTATAGCTCCTCACGGAACTCAAGGAATACTTTCCGGAGCTTCCTTAGCTTTTTTTGCTTATTCTGGGTTTAATACTATAGCTACTTTAACTCCTGACGTTGAAGACGGAGAGAGAAAAGTGCCTAAGGCAATAATACTCTCGCTGATCATTACTTCCGTACTTTACATCCTAGTAGTTTTCTCAATGCTTTACATCCTACCATGGCAAATTTACGGTACTCAAGGAAATCCTTTATCCTTCGCTTTACAGGAAATTCACGCACCTTATTACGTCATAATCCTAGTATCGTCAACTGCAGTATTTGCGACAGTTACAGTTACGCTTTCAACTATAATCGCTACTGTAAGGACTTTAAAACAAATGGCTGACGATGATTTAATACCCAGAAGATTCTCTAAGAATTTGCCTTCCGCAGTAGTAGTATTGGGAATAATGGTTGCCTCTCTGGGACTTGGAAACGTTGAATTGATAGGCTTAGTTTCTAATTTCGGTACAGTTTTCTCTTACGTCACTACTGCCGCTGCGGTAATCATATCTAGAAGGAGGGGAATTACCGGAAAGTTCTCATCTCCTGCATATCCTTTACTCCAGATATTGTCCATAGTGCTGTCCTTAGTAGTAATAGCTTCGCTTGGTAAAGATAGCCTAATGCTTGGTGCACTTTCTTTAATAATAGGTTTACTACTTCATGAGGTTCATGTTCAAATTAATGTAATAGAAAAAGGTAAAACTTTAAACCCACACGGTAAATTAAGTTAACGTTTTTAAATTTAGAAGACAATATATTTTATGGATAAATTTGTTACCCACTTGCTAAGTAAAGATAGGAAAAAGTTCGAAGACCCAGAAAAATTCCTCCCTTCACTTATCCACGGTGTCGTAGCTGAGTTAGGTTGCGGTCCAGGATACTATTGCCAATACTTGATTAAGTATGCTGAGAAGGTTTACTGTGTTGATAAAAACAAGGAATTACTTGAAGTTGCTAAAAGTCTTACAAGGGATGCAATTTTCCTCAATGAAGATGCCTGCAAAACTTCTATACCTACTTCATCGGTAGATATAGTGCTCTTTGCAAATTCTTTTCACGATATGAGAGACAAGACTAAGGTCTACGAAGAAGTTAAAAGGATACTTAAGCCTGAAGGTGAAGTAATCATTGTGGACTGGAAGAAGGATGCTAGCTTAGGACCACCTAAAAATATAAGGATGAGTAAAGAGGACTACTTGAGAGTATTCTCTGATTTTTACTTAGAAAAAGAATTTGAAGTCGGACCTTATCATTTCGGTTTAGTATTAAAGAGAAGGAGTTAAAAAAAGAATTTAATCGTTTTTATTCTCCTACTTCCTCAACTTCTGTTAACGGTTTTGCAACTTCCTCAAGGCTTTTCTTTTCCGCGTTAACTCCGTAGAGCATTTCTATTCCCGTCTGTCTCTACACTCTCATTTCAATCATTTTATCTTCAATCTGGTGTAGGGACTTAGCCCTCAACCACCTACCCAATTTTACGGTAGGTGGGTCATGGGACTCCTTCGAGCCTAACGGCATTAGGCTCACATGTCCAGCCCTCCTCAAGAGGTTATACAGAGCTACTACGTCCCTGTGCCACAGTTCTCCCCCTTTCTCACACCTACCCACCCTTAGAGCAGGGCTCCCATTGGGCGGGTAGAGAACCTTACAGCCATGTACTGGGCATGTGGAAGAAGTATATGCTGGGTTGACCAAAATCACTGGAACACCGAACTCCCTAGCTTTCTCTATAATCTGCCCCTTTACAGAAGAAAATGCAGAACGATAAATCCTCAACCTAAGTTGAGGATCCCTCACGTCCTTAATCATATGCTCTGGAGTATTTCTTGGTAAGTCCTCCAAGACTATGGCACTCCTACTTTCCAACGCTTCCTTAACGATTAGCTTAGCAAACTTCCTCCTAACGTCTACCTTCTTATCCCTCTCCCTCAATTTCCTTAACTTCCTCTTCGTATCCCTATCCTTAGTAGAGTTACCAGTAGTAATTTTCCTCCTCTTGTACTCATAACCGAGAGTGGTCTTCTTCGTCATAGTCTCTAAAAGTACTGGTTTCCCGTGAACTAGGAGTGATATAGCGTTTTCATTTAAGTCTACTGGGATAATGCCTTGGGGAGTGTAAGTTTTTTGCTCGTCCTTCTTAAAGATCATGTAGAGTTCCACAACATTACCCTTTAATAACTTAAACCTAGCCTCACTTGCAACCCTCCAACTGCTATTGTAGTACCTCCAGAATATTTTAGGGAAGAGTGGAGATAGAGAAACCTTACCATGTTTTGTAGCTATCGAGACTTTATTAAGGCTGAACTTCCACAAGTGGTCATCTAAGTGTACTGTCACTCTCCTTATCGACGGTCTGTTAGTATAAGCCCTGCTTCTCTTCTTCATTTTCTCAAAACTGCCCAACCTTTCACTGGCGTCCTCACAAGCCGTGTAAATATAGTGTGACGGTAAATCCACGTGTTTCTCCCTCTCAGTCCTATAAATCCCAGCCTTTATCCTAGTGAAGGAGGTAGTTTTGTTTGTATGCCCATAATTTACTGCCTCTTCTAGAACCTCCTTATACTCCTCCTCTACCTCTTTCAGCTTCTTGTAGGTCTCGTAGTCCACTTTAACCCTCAGCTTTACTGTCCTCTCCATTTAACTCACCAATCAATTTTTTTACGCCCTGTACGAACAACGTCTTCTTGTGGCTCCTCATTCCATAAATTTTTCCAGCAAATGAGGTTATGATGGAGATCAGGTCTTCTACGAGTTCTCGTGTGTCCTTAGGCTCTTCGCCAAAAACTACCTCTATCCTGACTCCCATTGCTGAGAAGAACTCCTCCAAGTATTCAAAGCTGAACTTGGTCAGTCTGTCCTTGTATGTTATTAACACGATGTCTATACTTCTGCTCTCGACTAGTTTGAACAGCTTTAGCAGTCCCTTCCTCTGCGTATTTAACCCACTAGCAACGTCTTTTAACGCTTCAACTACTTTGTAACCCTTCGCTGTCGCGTAATTTGTTAAGTAGTTTATTTGTCTCTCCAAATCCTCCTTTTGGTCAGTCGATGATACCCTAGCGTAAATTACTGCCCTACTCTCCTCCCTCCTCTCCAAGTACTTCTTTACCTCGTTGTAGGGTATCCTATACTTCCCACCTTCAGTCATTACTGCCCTAATCTTGCCTTCCCTAATCCACCTCAAGAGTGTTGAGTATGAAATTCCTAACAGTTGGCAAGCCTCCTTAGGTCTTAACAGCCTCTCCACGAATTTAGTTAGAAATAAATGAACATAAAAAGATTTCTATCAACATAAAAAAGGATTCAGCCCTAACTCTTGCAGGTATTAATTCATCAATTGCAGAATTTATTGCAGAATACTCTCCTCCTACTCCTAAACCAGTTATAGTCCTAAATAATGCAATTGATAAGAAATTCCAAGAGAAAGCTGAGGCTACAGTACCTGCAATATACGTTCCTAAGGTCACCATGAATAGTCTTTTCCTTCCGAACCTATCTGTTAAGTAGGAGAAGCTCCTACAACTGCTCCTATTAGATAAGCTGTACCTAAAAATCCTACATCGAAATCTGTGAGGTGTAATGTACAAGGCTTCACTAAAACGTCACCAATAACTCCTACTATAGTTACTTCAAGACCATCTAAAATCCAGGTTATTCCTAATGCTATTACAACTAATACGTGCCAAGGAGACCAAGGTAATCTGTAGAGCCTAAAAGGTACGTTAGAATGTATCCTTTTTTCTTCCGTCATAAAAAACACTCTTTATCATTATGTATTTCGTTTTACTTAAACCTTTCTTGGAAATATGAGCAGTATAAGTATGTTAAGTAAAATTTTACATTATAATGGTGAATATATACTTCTAGAAATGTTTACATAACTTTCAATTAGCCTTAGAAAATGAGTAGAACTTATTTAGCTCTTAAAGAAATTATTAATATGATCTAAAAATATTAAATTAAAAATTTAATAAGACCTTTTAACGTTAGTAGATCCTCCGAGTATTGAGAATAGTGTAGCTATAACTATTATTATTGCAGAAACGAGAAAAGCAAAATGCAGACCATTAACAAATGCATTACTAACGTTACCATCAAGAACGTTAGTTCCTAGAAATATTTCAAAGGCAACTTGCCTGGGTATTACCAAAGTTGCTACGGTAATTGTCATAACATAACTCAACGCAGTACCTATACTGCCTAAAGTCCTTGAAATTCCAGATATAGAACCGTAGTACTCTTTAGGAGCAGAGAACATTACAGCAGTAGCATTAGAAGGCCAGAACATTGCAGAGCCTATTCCAGTCACTGCAGTTATTCCTAGAATTATGCAATAAGGAGTTATAGGTGTTAAATCAAAGTAATAGATCATGAGAGAAGCAAAGATGAATATTAATCCTATCCCTGCTAGTAATCCGGGCTTTCCTCTGTCAGCTACTCTTCCCATGAAAGGAGCTAGCACGCTTGCGACAACGTAGCCTGGAGTTAAAAGAAGAGATGACTGTAATGGAGTCAATCCTCTAACTCCTTGTAAGTACATTATGAGCAAAAAGGTTATTGACAGTGCACCTATTCCTTGGAATAAACTTGCTAGCAAAGAGAAAGACAGAAGCCTTATTCTAAACACCTTAAGGTTAATTATTGGAGAATGAACTCTGCTTTCATTAAATACGAAGAGAGGTAATAGAGCTATCCCAGCAATTATTTCTTCAATGTCAGTAGAGTTAACTCCTACTCCTGCTATCATCATTGCACCTACTGAGATTAAAGCTAATGATACACCTAAAATTGCAGAACCTGTCAGGTCAAGCTTATTCTTTATAACACGGGAGTCCCTTATTTCTCTCAAGCCAAGAATTACTGACGCTATGCCTATAGGTACGTTAATGTAGAATATGAACCTCCAACCCAAGAAGGTAGTAAGCACTCCTCCAAGCACTATACCAAGTAATGCGCCAACGTTCCAACCTAAGGAGGTTATTCCGTAAGCTTTCCCTCTAGCATTAGGAGGAAAGACGTCAGCAATTATTGCGTATGAGTTTGCAGTAAGTAGAGCTCCTCCAATTGCTTGAATTACTCTGAAGGAAATTAGCAAACACACGTTAGGAGAAATACCTGCTAATGCTGAGGCTGTTGTAAACAGTATAAATCCTGCATTGTATATCTTTCCTCTGCCTATTAAATCTCCTATCCTCCCAGCTTGTGTAGATAGAACTGCCAAGACTATTAAGTAAGCCAATAATACCCATATTGATGAGAATAGGTTCGTATGAAGGCAGAGCGTTATTGTAGGTAAAGCTAAAAGTACAATTGTTGTATCTACTGCTGCCATTAAAGTTCCTAATGATAATACTAAAAGTATAATTTTCTGGTTCATAGTTAACAATGTTAAAGAAGTTAATTTAAGGTTAACTAATAATTCGGCACCATACTTCTGACTAAATACTAAATCAGCTTTTTACTTCCTTTTTCTCATATAATGTGTGAACCTTAAAGATTACTTAGAGAAACTTAAGTCCTTTAACTGGAAGGACTATAACTTATATTACGTAGTTCTATTCGGTTCACTGGCTAAGAAAGGTGAAGGTAACGACGTTGATATTGCAGTAGAATTTAAAAAGAAGGACGTAAGCCTTGAAGACTACATGAAATTGTGGAAAGATCTCTCTGATTACTTAGATACTGAAAAGATTGACTTAGTTATGATAAACGACGACACCGACTGCTACCTGATTCATGAAGTGTTTAACTACGGATTAATTCTTTATAAAGAAGCCTGGTCTATTGCACACAGGAGGGCTGTAGTTTGTGAGGACTTTTTAATAGATGCTAAGAAACTTGATTTAGTAGGGAGGGAAGTGAGGGCAGTGATGAAGAAATGGCAATCTTAGACAGACTACTTGAGAACCTTAAAGATTATACTGATAAACTTGACGAAGCAAACAATGTAGATTTAGATAACCGGTTTAACCTATTTGCAGTGTTACATTTACTTCAAGTCCAAGCTAGAGCTTTCATCGACTTAGCTCAAACCCTTTTATCTAACATGGGAGTTTCAACTCAAGGATATAGAGAGTCAATTAGAAAACTTTTCGAGAATAACTTGCTGACAGCTGAGGAAAGGGACTTCCTAATTTCAGTAGTGAGATTTAGGAACATAATTGTACACGAGTACGCCACGGTTAACCCAATTTTTATCAAGAAGATAATGGAAAATAAAGAGTACAGAAAAATCCTAGAAATTGCGTATAAATTAAGGGAAAGGGCTAAAGCTTACTGGGATTGCTAAACTTAGGCGATTCACTGACCCATTGTGTATTATAATAAGAGAGAAAGAGATTTTCAATTAAATTATCATACAGCGTTTGACGAATATGATCGTAATATTTTCTCTTAAATTATAGAAACAAAGCGAATTCATAAAGAAAATCTGAATTACCCTTAAACTTTCTTCTCTAACTTACTAAAGATAGACCTTATCTGCCTCTCCAACCTACTTAACCTATCCTCTATATCGTCGTAATCGTCATAAAAACCGTAAAGCCCTCCAATTCTTCCGAACAATACTTCCCCAAGGTTTTCAAATACTGGTTTATTTCCTTTCTTAACTACCTTGTAAAGCTTCTGTACCCTACTAATTCCTATCGGTAAAATCATTATTCCTCCTTCCCTAAGTTGTTCGTAAGGCTTACACAGGAGAGTGGGAGATGAAGCCCAGACTATTACCCTATCATAAGGTCTTTCTTCCTCATAACCTAGAGTCCCATCGCCCAGAACTAGCTTTACGTTACTGTAAGAGGAAAGAAGCTTAGAGGAGTAATTATGCATTTTCTCGTTTATCTCGACGCTAACAATCTTATCAACAATTTCCGCAATTAATGCAGTATAATATCCTATTCCAGTACCTATTTCCAAAACCTTCTGCTCATTGTGAAGGTCGAGCTCATCAAGCATGTAAATTCCTAAACTTAAAGCTGTAGTATTTATTCCGGGCAAAATAGGGAGTGCCTCATCAACGTGAGTGTAAGCATAATCCTTCAAGTTCTCTGGTAAGAATAATGACCTATCAACTTTTTTGAATGCTTCTAGAAGTTCTCTGTTTTTTATCTTCTTTGCAATTTCCTCTTTCATAAGTGAAAATGGGGAAATAAAGTATTAATCTTGTCGAGAGAATTTACTGTATGCAGTTAGGTTTTATATCAAACCAGAGGATTTCCGCAATTATTCAAGGAACTTCAATAGTCTGGTTTCCGGTACCTAAGTTTGACTCGCCATCAATATTTACAAAACTCTTGGATGAAGATGGAGGAGAGTTCTCAATAGTCCCGGAGAAAGTTTCCCTAGGTATTAAACAATATTATGAACACCCCCTAGTGCTAACTACTGAAGTTAGCACTGAAAAAGGATTGCTTAAAATTACCGATTTATTGCCTTTAGGAGAAACTGTAATAATAAGGAAAGTAGAGAGCGAAATCCCCTTTAAAGTAGTTTTTAAACCTTTCTTTAAGTATGCTCTTTATAGGCCTATAGTATTGAAGGACAGTTTCATTAACTCCAAGGGAAGGGACTGCATAGGTTTCCTCTATAAATGGGACGGAAAAGTTAAGAGAGAAGGATCGTTTACTTGGAGATTTTCTGAAGGAAAAGGATTCTTAATAGCTAATTATTCAACAGACAAAGAACACGGAGCTTTCAGCGAAAGAGGAAAGTCCCTAAGGCTGGATTTTGAAAAACCTTTCGAGAATACTATAAAATATTGGGAAAGCTTTGAAGTAAAGTCTAAAGCATTTGAAGACCTTTACAGATCTTCAGTTTACGTACTCTTAGGGTCAATTTATTCCCCTTCCGGAGCTTCAATTGCTGCGCCAACAACTTCCTTACCAGAAGCTGTAGGAGGGTCGAGAAACTGGGATTACCGCTTTGCCTGGGTAAGGGATTCTTCAATAACTGCTGAAGCTTTAATTAATGCAGGGTTCATTATAGAAGCTAGGAGAATAATCAATTTTCTCCTCTCCTTAGTTAATTTCACTTCTAAGCCGTTCTATTATCCTTTGTACACGGTGGAAGGAACTATACCTCCTCCTGAAGTTAAATTAATGTGGTTATCCGGATATAAGAACTCAAGGCCGGTTAGGATAGGAAATGCGGCATCAAAACAAATACAACTCGACGTTGAAGGGTTCTTCTTAAATGCAGTCTACAAGTACTTTGAGAAGACCGGAGATAGTGTATTAATAAAGGATGTGTTTGATAAGGTTGAACATATTGCAGACTGGGTTTCCGAAAATTGGCTAATGAAAGACTCAGGAATATGGGAGGATAGAGGAGAACCTCAACACTATACTCATTCTAAAATAATGATGTGGGTCGCTTTGGACAGAGCAGGGAAGCTTGCGGAATATATAGGCAAGGAAGATAGGTGGAAGGAAAGTAGAGAGTCGTTAAGGAAATGGATTTTAGAAAACTGCGTAGCAAATGGCTATTTTGCAAGATTTGCGGGAAGTGAGGATATAGACTCATCCATACTTTCAGCCCCTCTATACGGTTTTGTAAGCGAGAAAGACGAACTGTTCTTGAATACATTATCAAAGATTGAAAAGGAACTTAAGGTAGGAAACTTCGTCAAAAGATATAAGACAGACTTCATGGGAGAGGCTAAGCATCCGTTCCTTTTAACTACACTTTGGTTAGCCAGAGTTTACGTAAGGTTAGGGAAAATTGAGGAGGCAAAGAAGATCCTTTCGAGTATAGAGGAGATTTCCGACAGTCTGAAGCTTGTAGGAGAGCATGTAGATGTTGAGAAGAAGGAATTTACTGGTAACTTCCCGCAAGTGTTTGTCCATGCAGAAATAGTTAACCTAATAAAGGAAATTGAGGAAAGTACAAAGGCATAACTTACAACCATCTATTAAGAACGCAACATTCCAAGAACCTTCTCAAGCAATTCTCCCCTTAATGAATCCCTATTTTCCTCAGTTAGGATATAAGTCTCTCCTTCAAGCTTAATACTCCTATGTACTACAGCAATTAAGGGCTTTTCCGCCTTTAAAACTTCATTTATAAAATCCCTTACAGAGGGAATTGATAACTCCATGGGACCGATTTCATCAATTGCTATAACCTGAGCAGTTGGAAGAGAGTTCTTAACCTCTTTCACAACTTCTTCAGCCTCTTCTTGCACAGCGTATTTTCCTACCTTTATTTTACCTTCACCTAATTTAGCCAACCAACCATCTTTTCCTGAAGGAATGCTGACTATTTTAAAACCTACCCTTTTACCTCCTTCCCTAACTTCTGGGCAATAAAATCCTACGACCTTATACCCTCTCCTCACCAATTCATTAACTAAAAACTTAAGGAGGGTAGTTTTCCCTACTCCCGGTCTACCGGTAATAAAAATTCTCTTCACAACTTAAAATAAAGGAATAAAGTTTAAGATTATTTGCTTCTATTACTTTATATGAAGATCCAAGAAATAGAACCTATCGTATTAACTTCTAAGGAAAAGGGAGGAGCTACATGGGCTTCTACAATGATAGTAGTTAAAGTAACTACTTCCAACGGTGCAGTAGGTTACGGTGAAGCAGTACCAACGCTGAGGATAATTTCAGTATATAATGCAATAAAACAAGTTTCAAAGGCCTTCATAGGTAAGGAAGTTGAGGAAGTAGAAAAGAATTACCACGAGTGGTACAGGCAGGACTTTTATTTAGCTAGGTCTTTTGAGTCAGCAACTGCAACTTCTGCAATAGACATTGCCTCATGGGATATTTTAGGTAAAGAGCTTGGTGCACCTATTTACAAGCTTTTAGGAGGGAAATTTAGAGACAAAGTTTTAGTTTACGCAAACGGTTGGTATTCCGACTGCGTTACTCCTGACGATTTTGCTACAAAAGCTAAAGAAATAGTAAAGATGGGTTACAAAGGATTGAAGTTTGATCCATTTGGTCAATACTACGACTGGATAGATGAAAAAGGATTGAGAGAGGCAGAAGAGAGAGTTAAAGCAGTTAGAGAAGCAGTAGGTGATGAAGTTTACATAATGATTGAACACCACGGAAGGTTTAACGCTAACTCCTCTATAAAAATTGCGCATGTCCTGGAAAAATACAACCCACTCTTTATGGAAGAACCAGTACACCACGAGGACATTGAAGGTTATAAAAAGTACAGATCTTCAACTAAAGTTACCGTGGCTTTGGGAGAGAGGTTAATAAGCCTTAAGGAGGCAATGTTCTACATTGATAATAGATTAGCTGATGTTTTACAACCGGATATTACAAACATAGGAGGAGTTACTATAGCGAGAAAAGTAGTTACATTAGCTGAGGCAAATGACGTTGAAATTGCATTCCACAACGCCTTCGGTTCAATACAGAACGCTGTTTCAGTTCAACTTAGTGCAGTAATTCCTAACCTTCTAATTTTGGAAAACTTCTACGACTGGTTCCCGCAATGGAAGAGGGATTTAGTTTATAACGGAACTCCAGTAGAAGACGGCTACGTTAAGGTTCCAGATAAGCCTGGCATAGGAGTTGACGTTAATGAGAAGCTCGTTGAGGAGCTAAAAGCTGAACCTATTCCTCTTGACGTTGTAGAAGAACCAGTATGGGTAGTTAAGAACACTTGGAGGGGATACTGATGGATATTATAGTTCCCATCTTAACTCCTTTTAATGAGAAAGGGGAAATTGACGGAGAAAAGGTAAAGACTCACGTTGAGAATTTGCTTAAGAAAGGGATTGACGTAATTTTCGTTAACGGAACTACTGGAGTAGGTCCTGCATTATCAAAGGATGAGAAGAAGAAAATGCTCGACCTAGCTTTAGACGTTACTAACAAGGTTATATTCCAGGTTGGATCTCTTAACATGAATGAAGTCCTTGATCTGGTGAAATACGCCAATGAGAGGGATATGATTGCTGTTGCTTCTTACCCGCCGTACTATTTTTCAATTCCAAAGGAATTTATAGTAAAATACTTTAAGGAAATATGCGAAGTTAGTAAACATTCTGTTTACCTTTACAACTATCCGGGAGCTACCGGAAAAGACGTTGACGTAAATCTAGTTAAGGAAATTGGCTGTATAGCAGGAGTTAAGGACACGAACCCTGATTTTGCCCACACAATAAAATATAAAGAATTGGGAATAAAGACTTATAACGGACTGGAGAACCTTGCAATTGCTTCTTTTAGTGTCCTAGACGGCACAGTAGTAGGTGCAGGTAATTATATGCCTGAGTTATTCTCTCAATTGAGAGAATATGTAAAGGCAGGAGATGTGAAGAAGGCCGTAGAACTTCAACTAAAAATTGATAAGATTGACGAAACTACGATACCTTACGGTAAGATTTCCTCAATGTATTACTTGGTGAGGGAACTTCAAGGCTATGACGTAGGATTACCTAGACCTCCAATGTTTCCGTTGGAAGAGAATAGAGTAAAGGAACTTGTCGAAAAAGTTAGAAATATATGGAGTTCGTGAATGCTAAGCTTGAGTCTATCTAAGATCTTTATAATTTAAACTGTCAAACTATTATTAACTTTAGTTATTGTTAAAAACTACTTTTTATATATTATTTTTCAAACATTATAGATTTTGTTAGTTAAACTGTTTTATCATTAAGTAAGTTTTAAGGTATTCTGCATGAGACCATAATAATGGCATTACCGAAAGAGGTTCTCCGTTAAAAGGATTTAACTGCTCTGGCAATAACCCTGAGAACGAATGCTTTTCAGACCAGGTTAACAATTCCTTTGCTTTTGATATATCTTTCTTCTTAATGTAATACTGAGCTAACCATATTGTAGTTATTATCCAAGGATTCCCTGGAATTTCGTTATAATTCCCTTCAACTCTTTGGTAATAATCATTCTCATACCTAGCTAATCCGCCTACGTTCTTAACCCACAGCTTTTTCATAACCTCATTAACGCTACTATCAACAACCGGATCATTAACGTCAAAAACGTCAAAAGTAATTATTCCTAAAATACTAGATTCTACAGTCTTATCTACAGAAGTTACCTTACCGTCATCTATATTAATAAATTTGTAAAATATTCCCCTTTCTTTATCAAACATGTAAGTCTTTAATGAATTCTTTACTTCTTCTGCAACATCGTTCCACTTTTTAGCGTTCTCTTCATCGCCTAGAACGTTAGCAAAATTACTAGCAGCCTTTAATCCTGCGTATACTGACGCTACGGTGTAAGTGTGAACGCCAAGTTTTTCCTCCCAAAGATCAAAACTCTCTAATGGTAATTTTAATTTTTCATCCCTAAAACTAGACATGAAATTTGCTGCATCTCTAATTATATGATAAGTATCCTTAAGTAAATCATAATCCTTGGTCTTTACAAAGTAATTCCAGAAAGCCCATATTACAGTCGCAGTCTCATCTTCTTGAATATTAAATGAGTTTTTAGTTCTTGCAGTCCAAGGATGCCAAGTGCTCCCCCATGTCCCGTCAGGGTTATATTTCTGGAATAAATATCCACCACTAAATAATTTATGAAATACAAGATCATAGAACTTTCTGGTAAAAGACGAGTATCCTGCCATATCCAGGACGTAAGCAGTTAATGCTGCATCCCTAGGCCATATATAAGCATAAGTATCTAGATTAAACTTTAGTATATCAGTATCTAAAGAAGCCGGAATTGCGCCGTTATCTCCTACATGCCCTAGCATTATGGCTAAGCTATTTTTAGCTAAGTAATCAGGCAACCAAGAAGTTATAGAATCCCAATAAAATTTATTCTTCTTATAATGAAACTCCACGTTCTCCTTAATTTCGTTATAAGTCTTAACTACGTCGCTGAAACTATTACCTGCTATTATAAAATAATAAAATGAAGGATAAGCAATAGAAACAGCTGAAGACACTGAACCTTGTGCTATAGGATTCTTATTCAAAACTCCGTCTTCACAGTCATCCAACACTGCTTTCTGATCTCTTCTACCTGTAGTATACTCGTACAAATTATGAGAAGAACCTATTAAGAACCATGTATTATCTTTATAATGAATAATAGCATCTAACCCTGGGTCATAAAATGCAGTATCTCCAATTTCATTTCCGTTTAACTTAAAATCGTGGTAAAATATTGTTCTTACGTATCCTTGACCTTCGACGTCTACTTTCCTTATTATTGCACTGTGAGAAAATATTGCGACATCAGAGAACTTTATTTTTAAGCCATCCCAGTTAATTTCCGCGTTAACTATCAAATTATCCATGTAAATTTTCTTATCCTTAATTTGGTCTATCCACGTAAACTTTCCATCATGCCATATTCCTATCTTAAAGTATCCTCCTACTGAATGATTATATTGCCCTAAATAAGGATAATAAAGTTCTCTAATGTAGAAGTTATTATCATATAATGCAGCGATATTACCATTAGACGTAAAGCCTAATCTCATAATTTAATAAAAGATGAAAGAGTTAATTAACTTTTAGTTAAATTGAAACCATTAATAAGCCAAAATAACTGCATATAACTAAAGAGCATAGAAAGATGGAGATAAGAATAGAGTTAATAAGCTAAAATTATACCTTATTAACTATGTTAATTTCTTTTCTCAATTTTTTATTCAATTTATCTTATTCAGTATACTGCACTAATTTCTCGTAAGTTTTATTCACTATACTGCATAAGCTTATAAAGATTCAGGGAAATTTTTTACTATGAACGAAATTAAACAGGTGCTAATTGACCAGAAGAGTAGGTTAGAGAGAAAATTTGAAAAAGAAAAGATTATAGAAAGAGATGTTCCTGATTTAAAAAAATACATTTCTCAACCTAACGTTTTGGCTATTCTAGGAGTAAGGAGAAGCGGAAAGTCCACATTGGCTGAAATGATACTGAGAGGAGAAAACTTTGGTTACGTTAACTTTGACGATGACAGGCTTGCTAACGTAAAAGTCGAAGACTTACATAATATCGAAAAGGCAATTTACGAGCTTTTTGGCGACGTTAATTATTTCCTCTTTGACGAAATTCAAAACGTTCCAGGTTGGGAATTATTCGTAAACAGATTAAGGGAAGATGGTAAAAAGATAATCATAACCGGAAGTAATTCTAAGCTACTTTCTGGAGAGCTAGTTACAGCGTTAACTGGAAGGCATATTAATTTCACTTTATTTCCCTTTTCTTTCCATGAATATCTCAAATTTAAAGGAGTGAAGCTAGAAAGAATCGGTAATGTTTACTCCTCAAGATCTGAGGCTCAAATTAAGAGGGAACTTGAGAATTATATTAAAGTTGGTGGATTTCCCGAAGTTTTAAAAATATCCGAGGACTTCATTTTCTCAATTTTCTCTGACATCGTATATAAAGACATAGTAGAAAGGTTAAAGATTAAGAGGATAGAACTCTTTAAAGCCTTTGCCGTTAGCGTAATAAAGTACTACGCTAACGAGATTTCATTATCCAGGTTATCAAAAACGTTAAAGCTAAGTAATAATACTGTGGAAGAGTGGTTTAACGGGTTAATTAACGCTTATGTAATACTGACTTCAGAGAGGTTTACAGACAAGCCTAGAGAAGGATTAGTGTCACCAAAGAAAGTTTACGTTGTTGACCCAGGATTTATTTCTTCAATAGCGCTAGACAGCTCAAAAGGAAGGATCATGGAAAACCTTGTAGCTTTACACTTGGCTAGAATGGGTGAAAGGCTCTTTTACTTAAAGGGGAGAGATTACGAGGTCGATTTTGTAACTAATAATAAAGCAATACAAGTAACTTACGCTTCTGGAAAAGACGAGATTAATAAGAGAGAAATTGAAGGATTAAAGAAAATAGAATCCAAGGAGAAGGTAGTTATAACTTGGGATTATGAAGACGAAATTAATAAGATAAAGTTCATCCCTATTTGGAAATTTTTATTGAGTAGTTCTCCTAGCTTTACTTAGGTAACCTTAAACGTTGGATAACAATTTTTCATTGCTAAATTTATCAAGAGTTTGGTAAGTTAATATATTATTATATTCTAAAGTAAGCCTCTAGAGATATTCCAGCTAACGGAAATTACGAAACTTAATCCCTCTTGTTTTTAATTCGATTTTTCAGTCCATCAAGGCAGGCTTTACAATAAGCATAATACGTCTTTCTACCTTACTTAAGAATTAAAGGAGATCCCTTAATTACACCACCGCAATAGTCACACTTCAACTCAACGCTGACTTTACCGACCTTTTTATGTGAAAAACAAGTATTTCGTTTCATCCTTTATCTTTTTGAGCTTCTCCTCGAGCTCGTTTAAATCTCCGGCGTGAATAATTGCCATCCTATGGTCTTTGGTTAAGTTAGTCAAACTAAGAGTTTTCTCTCATTTTTCTACGCTATTAGGTTAACTAAAAGTAATCTAATCATAAACGTTTTTATTAGCAGGGGTGATACTAAGTATCAGGGGTGATACTTGCTATTTTCAACAGAACCTAAAGATTCAATTAAAGATTTATTTGATCGTGAGAGTGAAATAGATAAGTTAAAAAGGAGTTTAAACGAGAGAATGATAGTAGTTCTAGGCTTAAAGAGGACTGGAAAATCCAGCTTAGTATTGTCAACTCTTAACTCTTTAAACGTGAATTACATTTTCATAGACATAAGGAAAATCTACGACGACGTATCTAAAAAAGTTCCTGCTGAAAAGTTTTACGAGGAACTCTACTCAGAGCTTTTAAAACTGAGTAGAAAGGAAAGAATTAAGGACTTGCTATCAAAGCTAAACCTCTCGTTAGAATATCCATTAAAAGCAAAATTACCTTTAGAGGAAATAAGGAGTAATATAAGCAAAATTTTTGAGGCATTAAATGAGTTAGGAAAAGTTGTTATAGTGTTTGATGAAGCGCAATATTTAAGGTACTCTACTGTGGGCATTAAACCACTTTTAGCTCACGTATATGATTATTTAAAAAATATAACTCTAATATTCACGGGAAGCGAAGTAGGTTTGCTACACGATTTCATAGGAATAAACGATCCAGCTTCTGACTTTTACGGCAGGTACTATGTTAGCGTTGAATTAAAACCTTTCGATGAAGAGAAGTCGAAGGAGTTCTTAAAGGCAGGCTTTAAGGAGTTAGGAGTTAACGTAGAAGATGAGGTATTGGATAACGCAGTTTCTGAACTTGACGGAATAGTGGGCTGGCTAGTATATTTCGGTAAGTTATATTTAGACAAGGGAGAGGAGGCAATTGACGAGATGAAGTCGTTAGGTTCTAAAATCGTGAAGAAGGAATTAGATGAGGCTTTTTCCAGGAGTCCTTATTATGAACCAATTATGAAGGCAATTGCAACTTTAGGTAAGGCAAGGTGGAAGAACATTGTAAATTACGTTATTGCTCAGACAGGGAAGAAAGTAATAACGTCTACCATCTCTAGAGATTTAAAGAACTTACTTAAGATGGGTTTTATAGAAAAAGGAGGTAACGAGTATAGGATTGCGGACCCTATAGTGAGGTACACGATATTAGAGGAATACTAGCCTCGTAATAAGTCACTATTTAATGATTACAACTAATTTTCTAACATCTTCTTTCAATTTCGTGACTTCTTTCTCGTTTAGGCTCATTTCGTGAAATCCTTCGACGTGAAGAGTCCATGCGCTCCTCCATTGAATTATAACTTCAGGATATTTATTTCGTAACAATTTAGAAGCTTTAAATAGGCTTTCGCTTTCCCATCTGCCCTTATTTTCAACTTGTTTAATTATTTCTTTTAGGTTGTTTTCTATAACTAGGAGCTTTATTGCCTCCTCAGCAGCCTTATAATACTTTTCTGAAGCTTGAACAAGATCACCCTTAGAAAGAAGATTTTCAGCTTCATTCAAGAACTTTAATATTAAATCTTTGCTTGGCTTTCTCAACTAACGTCTTAACGTCTTTCTTATATTCTTGTATTAAATCTTTATCTAAGTAATACCTTGCAGTTAGAAGAGTCACTGCGGATGCCCACATGCTAATTATATTGTCGCCAACCTTATAAGAAAGTTCAGTAACGGCGTCATTTAACGTTTTAGAATCCCAACCATTTTCTTGAGCTTCCTTTGCTATTTCTTTTAGGTTGTTTTCTATAACTAGGAGCTTTATTGCCTCCTCAGCAGCCTTATAATACTTTTCTGAAGCTTGAACAAGATCACCCTTGGACAATAACTCTTCTGCTTCCTCATAGTAAACTTCTGCACTTGTAGTTATACTCATCTTATATTAGTTAAAATAAAGATTAGTATTTAATCTTTCACTAGAAGAAAATGAAACTCTGAAATATAAAACACAATTTTGTGCAAAATCTAAGAAAGCTTAGTTTTCAACTAAATTTACGTTTCACTTTTTATCCTATGACATGTTACTATGGCAGTGCATTAAAGAGAAATGCTTTAGACTTTTTAGCAGAGAGAAATATTAAAAATATAATTTAGCTATCTTTAACTTAGAGCATGCATTGCAGTTAGGTCTTAAATACGCACTATTTCAACATAAGAGTAGTTTTGAAAAGACTCATGACGTTATGAAACTTTTAGATGATGTTATAGAAATGACTAATAATGATAATTTAAGGAAGATAAGAAACGATAAGGCAACAACATTAGAGGTCAGAGATTCTTATATAGCATCAAGATATTTTCCATATTCAGCTGTGGTAGTTGAGAGAGCATATAATGTAGTTAAAGTGATCCTAAATGTCAAATTGGTGGAATAAGAGAAAAGAAATCCTTCAAAATGCTAGAGATTACGTTAGGGAAATAAAGAAGATTTGTGTAGAAGAAATAGACAAAAACTGTAGAGTAATTCTTTTCGGATCAATTGCCAGAGGTAACTACAGAGTAGATAGTGACATAGACGTTTTAATAATTACCGATCTTGCCACGACGTTTGGAAGAGGGCGGAAATTGCTTTAAAGATACATAAAAGGTTAGGCTTTAGTGATCCTTTAGAACTCCACATAGTTACTCTAAAAATTTACGAGGAATGGTACAAGAGGTTTATAGACGTTTACGAGGAATTTTAAGACTGAACTTTCATAAATGAACACAGTCTTTATATACAATTAATAAGACATTAATTATGATGATAATAAATTATCTAATGCCAATCTTAATCATTATCGGAATTCTTGGAGTAATATCGATAGTAGTTTACACTTTGTTGAACATCATTTATCCAAGGGCTCCTAGAAAGACAAAAATTAAGTTGTCAGCAATTCTAGGCTTCTTGGGACTTGTAATTATCTCGTCAATATCATCTTCTCTTATTCTTATAGTCCTTATACTTATAAGTCTAGGATTACTGTATGGATTTAAGAAAATCTAATTTTTGATTGTAAATGAAAATAATCTTAGATATAATAAATAATTAATATTTTTATTAAATATTTTACGATCAATTACGAAGAAACAACAACCTTTCTAGGCCAAGTAAACATTGAGTAAAATACTGCAAGTAACGATACAAATTCTATTCCATCAACAAAGTAAGGTAATGAAGCCATTCCGAAAGCATCAATAATTCCGCCAATTAACGCTGATACTACACCACCAGCAACTGCACCAATATTATAAGCGGTGCCCGTCAAAAACGCCCTAACTTCTGGAGGGACACTACTAGCAGCAATACCAGAAATCAAAGGCCAAAAGCCGTTTGCAAAGGCATAAATGAAGACTCCTGCAGACATTAATGGCAATGATACCATGAATGATAATACAGGCATTGATAGGAAAGTTGAGAATATCATGAATGCCACTCCAGCATATATTAATCTAAATATACTAAAGCGGTAAGATAATCTACCGAAAATGATGTAAAATGCCCCTTGAATACCGTTAGCAACAGCCATTAAAAGCCCTACGTAATATGCAGGAAAATGACCAAAGCATTTAGCAAAATCTGGGTAAATGCTGAAAATTGATAGATAAGCTATGAACATCCCTGACATTGAAATTACGGCTCTTATGAAATATGGTGAATAATCCTTTACGCTTACCTTCCTTGTAACAATTTCTTGCTTAAAGTTCTCTGTTACTTTAAAGTGAATATAAGGCACTAAGATGAGGGGCAGTGAACCTGTCAGCACGAATATCCTGTAACCTTCTAGGGAGGTTAGATTACTACTCATGAACATGTAAGTTACTCCAGTAAGTGCGTAACCTAATGCATAACCGGATTGAACTACACTATTAACTAGCTGAAGCTTTTGTTTTGGTGACTGTTCAATTGCTAGCACTGTTCCGGAAGTCCACTGAGCACCCATGAAAACCCCTTGAATCCCTCTAACTATCAAAAGTACCGCATAAATAGAGGAAAACGCAAATATTGCCTGGAAAATTGAGTAACCTGCAGTACCTATAATATTTACTACTTTCCTTCCTTTGTAATCCGCAATTCTTCCGAATATCACTGCCCCTATAACTCTCCCTATAAGACCTAAAGAGAACAATACTGTAAGTTGAAAGAAGGATAAACCAAAGAGCTTCTCCATGAAAGGATATACGAAAGTCAATAATACCAGATCGTAAACGTTACCTGTCCATGCTAAAGTTGATGAAATCACTGCATGAATATATGATCTCATAAGTAAAATCAAAGAAAAGTGAAGAATAAAATTTACGTAGTTATTCTCAATTATGCTCGTTATAATTAATCCATAGGTTTATAATGAATTATGAAATTTCTCTGTACGCTTATGGTTATACTTTTGCTAGTCAATTTTCATTATATCTTATATTTATCTAATGGCTAACTCTCCTTATTTATGATATTATTTATGCGAAAATGAAACTATTCTTTAGCATAAATAGAAGTATTTATTTATGATGATATTTATAAAGATAAAACCAAAACACTGATCGAAGGCCTTGTCACTATACTTCACTCTTCTTTGAACTAAGATACCATTATTTACGAGTATCAAATCAAATTTTTTATTAAGTATAAGATTTAATAATTATTCATGATAATTCCGGAGCTATGCTGAAAGTTTACATGCTTTTCCCTAGAGAGTTAGCTAATTCTATCTCCGCATGCCCTGTTAAGCTTGGAGATTTTCAACCTGAGGAAGGGAAATATTTTGAGAGAAACTCCTATTTGGAGGAAGTCTCGTTTATAAACGGATTACTTGATGAGGTCTTGGCAATTATTAATTTTTTATTTTGATTATAAAAATGAAGGAATAGTGGAGTTTAGCAATATTGAAAAATCTCTTAGTGAGTTTAGAGGAGAAGAAGACAAGTATATAGATTCAATTTATCAAGATATCTCGTTATACAATAGAAACCTAGATGAGAGAGCTAAGCTTTATGAGGAAATAGAGGAAACAAGAGCCGAAGAGAAATTAATTGAGCTCGATAAAGTTCTTTATGAACTCGACATATTGCATATGATTTTGAATGCGGAAAAGAAGGTTATAGCGAAGAGAGCGATAGAGGATACGATAATTTACTAATATTGAAAGAAATATTAAAAGTACTTAATTCGATAAGATTTAGTAAATATCATGCTTACCTTGAAGGATATATAAGAGAGAAGAGAAAGGACAAATTCTTGAAGACAATGTCCAAATATGCTCTAGTTGTTTTCGAGAAGCCGAAGAGATTCAGGAGTAAAGAGATACCTCCAACGTATTCATCAGTACCCAGATTTATGAAACCTTTCGAGAGTATAGTTGGCATTTAATGATATAACATCAAAATTCTAAAATAAATTTATTTAAATTTATATATAAAGTAAACTAGCCCTGACATCTTTATTAGATCGCCGATAATTGCAATTATTCCTAGGTTAATTAGGAATAAAGGTAAACCCGCAGTGAAAATTATTGCACCATAAAAGAAGAGGGAAGAGAAAAGAAGATTCACCTTCCTTAAAGTAAGAAAAATTGAAATACCTGCAATAGGCTCAAATATATATCCTAAGACTATAAGCTCAATACCTAAAAATTCTCCAAGGCTTAAGAAAATAAGCCCGATAAAGGTTATTATAATTGCTATAGGCGCTAAAAACTCCAGGATATTCCTCTTCTCCAGTAAGGAGGATTTATAAGAAAGATAAGAAGGAATTGCCAAAATCCATATTATCCACATTATTATTTTAGAAACAGTTGAGAATGCGTAATTTATACCGTAGATATCCAAGAGAACGAGGAGGGAAAGAATAAATATTGATGCAATCATGCTGACAATATTACCTTTAAATAAATTTCCAGAGATCATCATTTTATTCTTCTCATGAAAGTTAATAATTCTTATCTAGATTGAGAAGGTATATATTGTAGTAATATAAAATATTAGAAATATTCCTTATAAGAAATATATTAGTTTATCAACTTACAGCATCTCTAAGCTAAGTAGTAAGATAGAAAAATAGTAAAATTATCAGCAAAATTATACCTCCTATGATTACATCCTTTACTCCTCTTTTAAGCCCGAAGTCGTACATGCTTCTCCTTATGCCGAGCAATCCGTGAGTAAACGCTACAACTAATAGAAGACCAAGTAATGCATAGTATGCAGTATTGCTTAAGTATTCGTTAACTACTGGAGGTGAAGTTCTAACGTCAAAGCTCATATTATTAGCAAATAGCATAAAGAAGTGAAGAGAGAGTAAGAAGAGAGTTATTATCCCAGTAATATATACTCCCCAGAATCTTAATTTCGACTCCCTCATCTTATCACCAGATAAAGACCTATAAAGAACGACGCTACGGTAATTATTATCATTAACCATACATAGATCCTGTGAGGTTTATAGTAAATCCAAGGTTCTTCCAAATGCCGTTTAGGAATCAAATGTCCAGTTTCCACTAAGATTATACGTATTCCGTTCATCGCATGAAATACAACTATACTGCCAAATACCGCCAAGAAGTATTTGAAAACTTCCGGTTCTACTAATTCTCCGTGAGCTAACCTATTTACGAAAATTACGTGAGCAATTAAATAACCTAATATTGTCCATCCAGTTATCTTATGAAGTAACGCTAATACCCTCTCGAGATTTAACCTTGAAAGCCAGATCATTTCATACTCATCTCCTTCAATTTTTGTATTGCTAATGAAGGATCTACATTCCTTGGGCAAACGACAGAGCAAGAACCCGCAACCCTGCAGTCCCATATGCCTATTATTGCATTGTCAACAATTTCCATCCTTTTCTTATCTAGGGTATCTCTAGGATCTGCTGAAAACCTGTAAGTCATAGCTAGTACTGCAGGACCTAGGAAATCTTTATTAGTCTCAACAACGGGGCAGGCGGAATAACAGAGACCGCAAATTATACATTGGGCGAAACTCCAAAGTTCTTTTTGATCCTCAGGTTTTAATCTTGTTTCTTTACCTTGCAGAACTTCTTCCGGTGGCGAAACTCTTGGTATTATCTTATTCATTTTCTTATAAACAGAATTAAGGTCAACTATTAGATCTTTGATTACTGGAAAATTATCCATAGGTTCTATGATAATTTCCTTCTTCCCTTCATTTGCTATAAGAGTTTTACATGCAAGCTTGGGTTTTCCGTTAATCTTCATTCCACAACTTCCACAAACAGCCATGTGACATGAAGCCCTAAAGGACAACGTAGGATCTTGTTCTGTTTTTATCCTCCTTAATGCCTCTACAACGGTAGTGAATCTATCTACTGTCAGCCTATATTCCTGCCACCAACTTCCTTTCTCCTTAGAATACCTCTTGATCTTTAGTGTTACATCATAGTTCATGAAGAAAGATATTAGAGAGAAATATAAAAAATTTAACAGAAAAATGTATAAAATTAATAAATTAAACTTTCATGCAATTACTTCCGAGACTTTTATCATAGATTAGCTAGACTCAGATCCGATAATGTGGTATTAGACCGGAGATAATATATACATAAATGGAGTATACTGAGAAATAATCTCCACTTATGTTTAAAAATGATATACTAAGCTGTGTTATTTAATGATCTTTTTTCTATTATTTTTGCTGTTCCAACTCCTGCAAAGTATAGTATGGATAATATTATTCCTATTACAGTTTCAATTACTCCTCCTGTAGTTCCTGGTGAAATTGTCCAGGCTATGATGAATGCTCCTAAAACTCCCCAGCGCCAGTTCTTCCTCCAACTATCAGCCTTAACAACTTTAACGTAAGTTAAACCGGCCATAACTAAGGGGTATTCAAAAGCGATACCGGTAACCAGCATTAAGGAAACTACTGTTGAAACAAAAGCCCTCAAACTAAGTGTAGGCTCAACACCGAGAGCAGAAGTATACAAAAGAACAAACTTCATCATTAAAGGAATAATAATAAAATAAGCAAAAAGAGAACCGGCAAGAAAGAGCATCGCTGCAGGAAATACCGCGTATTTTATCACTTTCTTCTCATTTTGGTATAAGCCAGGAGAAACGAAACCCCACAGTTCCCTGAAAATTATTGGGATAGAAATAAATAATGCTAAATAAAATGAAGTATAAGCTGAAGCGTAAAGAGGATCAAAAGGATTTAAATTAATTAATTTCATTCCTTTTGGAAGTTCGTGATGTATGAAAAATAGCATTAAACTATCAGCTAAGCTGTGAAATAAATTAGGATATAAAATGGGAATAGCATAACCATTAATGTTCGCTGTAGTATATCCAAACGCAAAAAATATTATAAATGTTAAGAAAAGTGTTATAAGTCCTCTTCTTAATCTTAAGGCTAATTCTGCTAAATGCGATAGTAGTGGTCTTTCTTCGTCTCTTTTGAGCTCAGTTCTTTCCGTCACCTTTCTTCAACCTCTCTCTATTTCGGCTTTTAATCTGTTTATCTCATCCTCAAGTCTTTTCATTTTCTCATCAGAGGGAGTTTGTTTTACGTAATTATAGTGGTAGTCATCGTAAGTTATTTCTTTCACTATACTTTTATGGACTTCTCCGGTCTCATTTAGCTCTGTTAATAGTTCATTCTTAAATTCATTCTGTTTTCTTTTAAACTCTTCTAGCGTTTTTCCTATATTCCTTGCAGTACCTGTTATGTCTTTTTTGCCTGCTAATAGTAGTATAGCCACTATAACTAATAATAACGTGTCAGATAAATTCCCCATCATCCTTGCGCACTTAAAAAAAATGGCTTTGAATTTTAGATTCTTTAATTACTGTTGCTGCTTTTGATTCTTTAGCTGTTCCAATTGCTTTTGTAGTTCTTGAATTTGCTTCTCTAGCTCTAATTCTTTATTCTGAGTAGTTGTCTGGACTGCAGGCTGTTGTTCCATTTGTTGCATTTCCATTTCTGACTCAAGCCTTCCTTTCTTAAATTCCCCAACAGCCTTGCCCATTGATCTAAATAACTCAGGAAGCTTACTTGTACCAAAGAATAATACAAGAGCTACTATGATTATTATAGCCCAGTTAGACGGACTATCAAGCATTTTACCACTACAGATAGTTTTGTTTTTGCATTTATAAATTTTCTTCATTATTAGAGATATTAAAATATAGTTTGATTACTTTAAATTTAAATATTCTTCAGAAGTAGTATTCTAAAAAATGGTAAAGAGTGTTTACATTAAATTCCAGGTATTAACTACGAGCTATATGGAAAAATTAACAAAGTTAATGATCTTTTACATAAAATAAGATCAGTGAAGCTTTTTAAAACGAAATCCAAACATAACGTCGTGGAGAAGATTAAAGTATCTAATGAGGATCTCAGGAGTGTATATAACGATATTCCAGAATTCTACGATAGAGCTAATGCTATGATTTCCTTTTTTCAAGATATAAAATGGAGGGCAGAGCTAATTGAAATGGTACAATTTTTCTATCCTGATCCAAAGAGAATTTTAGATGTAGCAAGCGGTAAAGGGGAATTATCTTACGTTGCGTCTAGACTACTCAGGTCCAGAATAGTAATGGCAGATTACGCGGAAAACATGTTAAAGGCTAGTTTAGTTGATGGAGATAAAGTATTAGCATCGTTTTACAATTTACCTTTCAGAGATAATGCTTTTGATGCAGTAGTGAGCAGTTTTGCCCTTCACGCTGCAGACGATATAGGAGAAGTAGTAAGAGAAATGACTAGAGTTTCTAAGAAAGTGGTCGGGGTAATCGCAATGGGAAAATCGGATAATTGGCTCCTTAGAAATTATGTAGCTTTTTACCTTAGGTTTATTCAACCTTATTTGGCAGCCCTTGTAGGAGCAAAACCTTTAGATTACAAATATATTTACTATATTTACAGGAAAATACCCACTAACTCACAATTAAAGAATATAATAAGTAAAATATTCGACCTAAAGGTATTCAAGGTAAAGGCATTAGGCTCAGTTTACATCTTTGTCGGCGTAAAGAAAGAGAGTGAAAAAGAACGTAATAAAAAAGAAGAAAAAGCAGTTTAACTTTCAGCTTGAACTTTTATTTCCCACTTTTGTCCGTATGCTGCAGTATGTCCGTTTGCATCGTATACTCTAACAATATATGTCCCGGGCTTTACATGGAACGGCATTGTAAGGGTTACAGTTGCATTTTGTCCTAACGGTACACATAGTGCAAATCCTGTACTACGAACTGGATGTAATGAGAACTCATTGTGTATATCTTTAGAAGGTATATGACCAAGTCGAGTAGCATTCCATTGGTAAACTACAGTACCGTTAGGATAAAGAATTTGAACTAGAACTATAAAGCCTCCGTAAGTGTCAGGACCTTCAACTCTAGATATTTGAAGGAATAATGTACCGTTAGTAAATAGTTTAGTTCCTTCTAAACAATAACCTACAGTCTTAGACCAGTTAGTTAAATGAGTTAAACCTTGAAAGTCTATTTGGTATAGTCCAAGAGTAACGCCCGTAGCAAAAATAAACGCAACTATCGCTATTGTTGAAATTAGCTTCTCAGTTTCCATTTATATCACCATAGCGGTATGTAATATTTCCAAATTTTTATCCCTTTACTATATTTCTTGTACAATAACTGATCTGCCGATAACCATCTACTTCCGGTGAAGATGAACATGAAAGCCCCAGCTCCTTCAACTGCAGCAATCTGCCATTCATCTACACAAGTCGTTCCTAGCCATCCTCCTCCTAGTCCTATTCCCCAAGCTAAACCTGCCAGAACTAATCCAGAAAGTCTTGTTAAAAGACCTAACATCATGAATAGACCGAATATTGCCTCTAGTGCAGTAAATATTATAAGGAAGTCGTAAAGTAATGGCGGATTATTTAAAACACTTATTAAAACTCCCTTTACCGGTCCCCATGCATGAGGCAAGAAAGTTATTAGTTTTCCACCTACATACGCTGACGAACTAGGATTTAGCTTTGCTGGAACGTTTATAGTCCTTCTAACGAAGGCTGAGAAAAACATCCACCCTAGTGTTACTCTTAATATTGGTAAGTACTTTTGTGTAGTCTCTACGGTTGTTTGTGCCATTTTCTCACAAGGATTTATATAGAAAAAGCACGTTTTAACTTTTTATTATATTATATTTTTAAGCTCATCGTTAATATGCGTTAATATATCACAGTTTGTTTAAAATCAATTTATTAAAAATTATAACTTTTTTACTATACTGATGGCCAGCACTTTACTTAACATTTTTACTTAACATAACCTTCTTGTCATTGATTACCACCGATTCTAAATTAATTATTAAAATGTTTTATCAATTTTATATTGAAGTTAACTCTGTTAACATTACAAACCTAACAACTTATGAAAAAATGGATTTATTAAGAAAGTAAATAGTCCTTATCATGGAAAACGAAAAAGCAAAGCATGGACTAAGATTGTCCAGAAGGGACTTTCTTAAGATTTCTGCAATAACTGCTGCCGCAGCAGCTGCAGGTTATGCTGCATCGAAGAACTTTGTTTTTGACATTTTCTCTCCACCAGTGAACGATGAACAATTACAACCCGGTTGGGAATACTCTTATGCGCCTAATGTATGCGGATTTTGTTCATCAACGTGTGATATTTTAGTCTCAGTAGAGAGAAAAGGACAATACGTTAAAGCAATGGAAATAGATGGAAACCCCCTTTCTCCCCTTAATAAAGGAAAAGTTTGTGCTAGAGGTAGATCAGGGATTTTCAGAACGTATAATGTGGATAGAATAAAAACTCCATTAATAAGAACAGGACCTAAAGGAACTTGGTCTTTTAAAGAAGCTACATGGGAGGAAGCACTTAATTATATTCAACAAAAGCTTCAGGAATTGAACGTTAAACCTTGGGAAATAGTCCTGGTCGGTGGGGCAATACCATGTGCAAACTATAAAAGGCAACTTATTCCCTTCACTTTAGGAACTGAAGTACCTAATGTAATTGGAACACCTATGCAAAGCTGTATGTTTTCCCTACAGCAACCTATAGGGACAGTGATTGGAGGCTTTGATCTTCACGCTACAGATATAATGGACGACATGACTTATTCTCAACTCATAGTAGTATGGGGAGATAATGGATTTCCTGCAGGGATTTTTGTAAATAGAGGAGTTAGATTCGGTGAAGGAATAGCTAATGGTGCTTATGTAATAGTTATTGACCCTAGAGTTAGCGAAGCTGCTTCTAAAGCGAATTTATGGATACCGGTAAAACCTGGCTCCGACTTAGTTCTAGCGTTAGCAATAATCAATTACATAATTCAAAATAAATATTACGACGAGTACTTTGTACGTTATTATACTAATGCTCCTTTCTTAGCTTATGAGGAGAATGGAGTTATTAAGCTCTTAGAAGAAGATCATGAAGACGGCACAGTGAAGGCTTATTACGTTTATGACGAAATGTCTGGAACTGCAGTAAAAGTTCCTCCATTTACAAATTCTAATCAATATACTGTGGATGGAAAGCAAATAAGACCTGCATTATCCGCTCCACAGCTAACTATTAATGGCAAAAATGTCCAGACAGTATTTCAATTCTTAGCTGAGAGAGTTAGCAATTACACTTTTGATTATGCAGCACAAGTTTGCGACGTTTCAGTAGATACATTGAATGAATTAGCTTACAAGATAGCGACAACAAAACCTATGGAAATAGTTACTGGACTAAAAGGATTCTGGGGAGATTATGCACCTCAGTTTAGGAGAGCTGTAGGTATTATAATGGCACTAACTGGGAATATAGACATAAGGGGTGCTTGGGTTTATTCTGGCAAATATAGAGAAGGAATAAATGAAGTAATTGATGCATATAATTCTTCAGTATCTTCTGGAAGTTCAAAGCCGGGAATTTTGTTACAGAGACCTGAAATATTAAGTAAAGTTCCGTTATTGGATTTGCCTGGAGAGCTTCTTACAATGTATTCAATAATTTATGCATACAATAATCCTCAGTTTTGGACTACCGGGCATCCTGCAGTTCAATACGCATATAATCAAACTCTAGCTCAGCAAAACAAGAAGCCTGCTGGAGCTTTCGCAATGTTTGTAGACGCTGGAACTTATGAAGCGTACAAAGAAAAAGTCCAGTGGAATAATGAGCCATATAAGATAAAGGCAATGATTTCGTATGCAGGAACCCCATTTAACTTCCAATGGGATCAATTCAAAGAAATCCTTGAGAACATATTCTATGTTGATATAAATATTCAACCAACTGAAGAAACTTTATATGCAGATGTTATATTGCCAGACGTAACTTACCTAGAAAGAGATGAAGATTTTAGATACGATGGACCTGCAATGGATTATGCTTTAAGAGGTAGATGGCAGACAATACCAAGGTTATTCCCAAATACAGCAAATGGGCTTGATTTATTCGTTTTGTTCGCATACATGTTAGGTAAAGAAGCAGGAGACGGATATGTAGAATGGATGGCGAATTCTGTATCCATAGACAAAGAAGTTTTCAAGCAAATTATTCAGGAAGAAATGCCGAAATACCAAGATTATTTAATAAAGAATAACGGTTATCCTACATGGGGGAGCTTTACCGCAGATGCATGGAGAGAAGCAAAGTTATCATATTTATCTAAGAAACTTGGAATTCCGAGCGAAAAGATGAACGATATACTGAGAAATAATGGAGTATTCATAATAAACACAGTAGATGAATATTTCAACAATAATCAGAGAATTCCTTGGGATTTACCTGCAGCAACACCCACGGGCAGGATAGAGATATATTCAACGGTTCTTTATTATTATGTAATAAAGAATTACGGATATGACCCAATATGGGATCCATTAATGGCATACGTTCCTCCAGATTGGAACTACGGTTACGCTAGAGAACCTGGAGTATATTACCCTGCAGAACCACCATATAACGATCCTACATTTAAACCTACACCTCCAGAACTTTTCTTCATAGAGTTTAAAGTCCCACAATTTGCATATACATCAAGTACAAATAACCCAGTATTAATGGCAATAGCCTCAGATAGTTATCATACTAACATCTTACAAATGGCCTGGATAAACACTGATACTGCTAACCAACTAGGGATTAAAGAAGGAGATTGGATAACCATAGAAAGATGGAAGTTACCTAATCCAAATGGAGAGACTCCTAAGCTGGTTATGAGAGCACACTTGACTAATTTAATAAGACCGGACACGATAGGAGTGCCAGAACCTTACGGACAAAGAAATCCGGCATTAACTTACTCTACAAGGGCAGTACCTAATGCAGGAAACAAACCCGTAGATCACCTCTGGCCTTGGAGCTATAACCCACTGGGCGGATTTAGGCAAGCACAGCAATTTACTGTATATGTAAGGAAGGCAACGGATGAAGAAATACAAGAAGCAACAGCGCTTGCCACAGTGCAAACTTCAGATACATTACCTTCTAAACAAGTTATAACTCCAGATATGCAAATTAGTAGCCAAAATTGGAATAAATATGAACAGCCTTGAGGTGATAAATCATGTCAAACTCAAATATTCTTGAAAATAATCAGTTAGTAAATCCATATTCAAAATTTGGAAATACGAAGCAGTGTGAACACTGGGGATTCGTAGTAAGAGTAGATCAATGCCTAGGTTGCGATGCATGCATGGCCGCATGCGCAATTGAAAATGAGACACCGTTTTGGGAAGAGTTATGGAGAACTCACGTAGAAGATTTAGAAGTTGGCGAATATCCTAACGTTCAAAGAATCTTCGTGCCTAGGCTGTGCATGCAATGCGAAAACCCACCGTGTTATTACGTATGCCCTACTGGAGCTACACAAATAGTTCAAGGTGGAATAGTAGTAGTTGATGAATACAAATGTATGGGATGCTTATACTGCGTTGAGGCTTGTCCATTTGGAGCGAGATACTTCTATACCTATGATGATATACAAAAGGCTAAGGAATATTACGGAGATAACCTCATTCATGTAGTCCCGCACGTAGATAAGTGCACATTCTGCTACGGTACTGCTCCTGACGGCACGTATACACCGGCGTGTGTAAGAACATGCCCCGGAGGAGCTAGAGTTTTCGGATGTCTAGACGATCCTAACAGCGAAGTCTCCGTTCTGGTAAACACTGGACAAGCAGTAGTGTTAAATCCGCAACTTAATGTTCAACCTAAGGTATTCTATGTTTTTAATAGGCAATCTGGAAGATACGTACAAGGAGGTGATAACTCATGAATATTAAATTATGGGCCTGGACAATAGTTTTCATCCTATTAGGCGGAGGTATAATGTTTTATGGAATGAGTTATAATCCGTTAGCGTGGTTCCAGGGCCTTGTGAGTTTTACTGAACCAAACAACGAACCTATACCTTGGGGACTTTTAGTAATAGGCTATATATTCTTCGGAGTTATAGGTACTGGAGTTAGCACTTACAATTCACTTTATGAACTGCTTAATAAAAACCACAAGGAGAAAAATCCATTCGACAAAATAAAACTAAGGAATGAATGGCTTGCATTAGCTGTGCTAATACCAGGTTGGATAATGGTATTTGCATCCGCATATAAACCTGCCGAAGCGTTATTCATTTATTTAAGTTTTAGAGATACTTCAAGGATTGCTTGGAACGGTGTCCTCTATGCCCTTGTAGGAATAGGAATAATTGCCGAAATCCTTGCAATGATAGGAGAAAAAATTAAAGAAGAAGGAAAGAAAGGTATACTTGACAGTTTCTTAGCATGGCTATCGAGTAAAGCAAGTTTTGGAATCTCAGGAATGTTAAAACTAGTAGTAGACATCGATGCCTTAATAGTAGGCTATACAATATTAGTAGAATTAATACTAGACGCAAACTTAGGTTCCGTATTCGGATACTTATCAACGTGGGTATACGAATTCGGACCATTCATGTCAATCCTATTGGTTGTAGCATCATTTTATGCAGGAATAGCAATGATATCTTTCGTAACACCACTATATTCATGGCTAAGGAAATCTAACTTTAATCCTATTTCAGTACATCCTGTAACAACGCAAGCAAGTGGTAGCGGAAATGTAGACGCAGAGGAAGATAATAGAATGTTTAAGATTTTAGCAAGAGACGGTCTGTTAGCTACAATATCGATAGGCTTTCTGGTACTGTGGTGGGTATGGCTGACCGCAACTAACCAAGAAACAAGACCTTGGGCTACCTTATTAATAACTGGAAGCTGGAGTCCAATATTCTGGGCAGGCTTAGTGCTAGTAGGTATAATAATTCCTATTATACTATACTCTATAGCATATAAGAAGGAAAGCAAAGGCTGGCTGTTTGCCTCAGCAATATTTGTATTGTTAGGTTGGTTTGTTCTGATAACATTAGCAGATGTAATACCTCAAGCAATAACATGGTATTATACAATATCCCCGGTATCTCCTCAAGGTTCCACATGGGTTTACGAACTAAGAAGTAACTTTAACGGAGTTTCGCAATTTAGTCAATTACCTTTTGCAGTAACTCAGTACGACATAGTGTGGTTTGTAGGATCGGTGCTATTCCTCTTAGGAGTATATACACTAGGAGTATTACTATTACCTCTTGAAGACGAGGAAAAGCCAAAACATGTTTGGATATTTAAGTGATAAAAATGTCAAGTAATTTTTTAACTACTCCACTAATTAAGGTAAAGGTAGATATTTTTTATCACTCTTGTCCTCACAACATATCCTCAGGTTTTCACTCTTGTGATCCTAACGAAATAGCTTCTAAACTTAAAGGAATGAAAGCAGTAGTAATTGTAGGTAAATACGATGAAGAGCACTTAAAGCTATATAGAGAAGCTTCACTAAGAGCTGGTTTAAATCCACTGTTAGTTAGAGTAGTAGACTCATCTTGGGGAGAAACCGCTATTGAAGAAAATAAAACAATCTTGGAAAACGAATGGATTGCGGATTTGGCAGTTATTGAAGAAAAGAGTCTTCCAATAAGTAGGAGAGAATTAATAAGGGGAGAACTAAAGACTGTAAAGGATAGGATAGACAAACCGGTATGGATTTCTGATATGTGCAAATTATATAGAGCTTGTACACTTTGTCAAGATTCCTGTCCTTACGGTGCAATAAAAGTTGATAAGAAGAACGGCGTTTCAATAGACTACAGTAAATGCGTAGCTTGCGGACTTTGCGTTGCATCATGTCCAATGAGTGCAATACAATTTCCTTCAGTGTCTCAGCAGGCGATATTCGATCTTAGTAAAATTAAAGGTGATAAGAAAATCTCTTGCTATAAAGATCATGGAAATTCGATTAAATTACCTTGTGTAGGAATGTTATCTGCAGTGGATATAGCAATGCTAAGATCTTCAGGGAAGATAAGTCTTTACTGTCCAGGTTGCGAGCTTTCTAAGCATTTAGATAATCTTAAAGCTGTAGTTGAGGATCTTAACAAGTCAGTTGGAGGAATTTCCTTAGTTACTCCAGACTATAACATACAGCCAAAGGAAGACGAAAAGACTGTAAAAATAGGGGAGTTCTCTTATTTAGCAAATAAAGCTGAAGCTATGCAATTAGTTGCAAAGAGTAATAACTTGCCTGATGTTTCCTACGATGCGCAAATTAATGACGAAGTCTGCACCATGTGTGAAAGCTGTGCAAAGTGGTGCCCTGCGAACGCATTAACTATTGATTACCCTAACGATGCAGAAAGGCTCTCATTTAACCCTGATAAGTGCATAGGTTGTAAGATTTGTATCAATGTCTGCCCAGAAGGAGATAATGCTTGTTCTTCCGGAAATAAGGCAATAAAAATACTTCCTGCTAAGGAAGTTAAGCACGAAGTTAAGACGTTAATGAAGGACGAAATAGTGAGATGTAAGGTCTGCGGTGCAATAGTAGGATCTAGGAAAAGCCTTAATTTAGTAAAGAAAATAATGAAGGAAAGAGGATTGGAATGCGAGGATGAATGGTTAGAAAGGTGTCCAAAACATAGGGCCGAGTATTCATATAAGAAATTCTTTGGTAAAGAAGTAAAATTCAAGCCTAGGAGGAATCCAAATGATTTGGGAGGAGTTTAAGCTTTTCTCATACCTTTTTATGGGAGCTAGGTACAACAATAATGCAAAGGAACTTCTGGACAAAGTAAAGGATAAAAAGTACTACAATCTTGTTAAGAAAATTACGGAAATGATAGATAATGGAAATAAAGATCAGTTGGCTACGGAGTTCACTAGGTGTTTCATAAACGATTATAAGCACTTAAAATGTCCACCTTATGAATCTTGGTATAGAGAGAAGACAATATACGGAAAAGTTGTTGTAGATCTTTATGATATTTATTCGAAGTACGGAATTCAGCCCATGAAACAATTGCCAGATCATATATCAAGTGAAATGGAATTCTTGGCATATTTATATTATTTAGGTAAGGGAGATGAGGAGGGCAAAAAATTCATAACTGATCATTTACTTAAATGGGTTCCGCAATTTATAGATGATATAGAAAAATACCATTATGGAGAATATACTAAGCTATTGGCAGAAGCGTTAAGGCTATTTATAGATGAAATAATGGATGAAATTAAAAAGAAGAGTTAATGCATACTCTGTAACTTCATTTTAGGCTGGAAATTTGGAAGAATCCCTCCATGACCCATTAATGCAATTTCTTCTTTACTCGGAATTAAACCTGCCATTAATCTGGTGAAGATTACATCTATTGCATTTAACTCTCTATAATATATTCCTCCAGCAGAAATACCGAAGATAGGGATTGAGTCCCACATAGCTACTATCGACATTGTTGTAGGCTTAATAGGTAGACCGTAAGATATCATCTTCCCTAATTTACCTATAGCTATAGGAGTTTTGTCAGTAGCATCAACTGAAGTTCCCCCAGTTACTATAACCGCCTCAGCACCGTTATTCACTGCATTTTTTATTGCATTTACTATCTTATTCTCGTCATCAGGAACTATTTCCTTATAAACTACGTTCCAACCATATTTATCTGCTTTTTCTTTAATTACAGAATAATATTGATCTTCCTTTCTTCCCTCATAGATTTCTGTTCCAGTTATTATCAACCCAATTTTACTCTTTTTAAAAGGCGTAACATCTATTATTTTCCCTACTTTCAGTCTATCTACATCTTCATTCTTCATTTTAAAAGGAATAACTTCAACTACTCCTATCAAGTCTCCCTGTGTCACTGGAGTATAATTGTACTTTGTTATTAATAGGACACTCTGGTTTAAATTAAATGAAACCAATTTTTGTACGTCAATATTAAGTACTCCCTTAACCTTGGAAAATAGCATAGTAGATCCCTGCTTTCCAGGGACTATATTGACGTTTTCACCGCAAATGCTATTTGCAACTTGAGGAGTTATGTCCCATTCATATACAAAATCTTCTTTTTCTCCCTCATTAACCCATACGTAGTAAACGCCGGAATTCTTTAAAAGTCCTACATCTTCCTTAGTTATTATATGCTCTCTAGGTAATAAAGTAGTTGCTCCTTCTTTTCCAACATATGTTGTATCATAACCTAAAACTTTTCCAATTGCGTCTTCAGTCTTAACTTGTTTCATAGAATTATTTATGAAAGTGCATATTTAAGTATTTATATGATCCTCCAAAAGTTAGCGGAAGGGATATTAAGTTACGCAAATGGCATGAAAGTAGTAGATTATTGTGCATGTTTAAGGGCTTCGTATGTTATTATAAAAGATGGGGAAGGTAAAGAATACATTGGAATGAGTCATATTCCTCATGAAAACTTACATAATCGAGGAGAAATAATTAAACCATCTGTAGATAACTTAGAAAGCTTAGTTAATGACGTGAATATAATAAATAGGAGTTTTGGACTATCTTTAATAAATGCAATATCCCAAAAATTCGTTACACCAAAGGAAGACTACCCGGAGGTTAGAGAACCTATATGCATTATAGGCAATATGCAACCTTTGATTAAGGAATTTTCAGGAGGAAAAACGATTTATGTTTTTGAAAAGTCAACAGAGTTAAGAAACGGAGCAATGTCAGAAGAAGAATTATTTTTACCAAAGTGTAAGACCGTATTCATTACCGGTGTAACATTGTTAAATTTCTCTCTTGAAAGAATCCTAGAAATTTCCGGAGGAACTAATATTTTAATAGGTCCTTCTGCAGGATTTATTACTGAATTAGCTAAAGATTTTGGAATAAATTACGTTAAATCAATGAAGTTCACTAATGTGCAAAAAATAAAAGAACTTTTAAAATCTGGAGGTTTTTTCTCATTAAAAATAAAGATCTTGGAATAAATTATTCTATCCGGTTAAATAGAGATTTATAGCGAACCATATCCAAGCTATTAATGATAATATCACTCCTCCTGGTGCGGCTACAATAGAAAATAAAAGCACTGCAGAAATTCCCATTAAGTATATGGAATAAGAGACACTTTTAACCTTAGTAAAAACAGTCAAAGGACTGACGCTTTTTATTAGGTAAACTGCACTAACTATATAAAAAATTCCTGAAATCACGTAAGTATAAACCATTATAGCTAAGCTAAACACTGAGGATGGAGGTAAGACTACGAAGAATTCTTTTAAGCCGAAGGCAGAATACATCCCAACTGAAAAAACTAAAAATGAAAGAAAAAGCATTGTCATAGCTAAATACAGAAATTTTCCCAATTCTTTCTCTCTTTTATATTCCACATAAAGAGATCTTATATAAGATGTTACTAAGTATATTCCTATGGCTGAAGTTATAATTCCTAATATATTTAGGAGGAAGGATATTGAAATTAGAACTGATCCTATAACAGAATAAATTTTCTGCATAAATAATACTTTTCTTCATTCCGTTTAAGCGTTTAATTCACATTTATTCTAAATCTTAATTAACAAGGTTAATTACTTTCCTTAATTTATTATAAACTTTTCTATGATTAGGCAGTTGTTATCCTTTTTATATTCTTTAAGAACAGAAGCAAGAATTCACGATTCTTTTTCAGGAGTTTCATGAGCAAAAAAGGTTTTATATATAGAATTCGTTATTGGTATTATGGCATTAAAAGTGAAATTAAAACATAAAAATGTTTTAACATTAAGCGGAGAAGAGATAATTAAAGATGTTAAGCCCATCATTTCTAGATATCCTATAGTAGTTGTAACCGAGGGAAACAGAATTATAGGATATTTGACTAGTGATGAGATACAAAGTGCTGATGAAGATAAGAAATTGAAAGACATAATCAAAAAGGGAAGAAGTGTTTTAACAATAACTGGAAAAGAAGACCCTTTAGAAATCTTGAATTTAATGGTTAGGAGCAATATAAATTACGTGATAATTGTTGACGAAAAAGGGAAAGTCAAGGGAGCTTTAAGCGTTAAAGATGCTTTAGAAAACGTAAAAAGAATGATAAAATCTGATTAAGTCTTATTAGTATATCCTAATTTTATTGCAGTCTTAACTCCTTGTTTATATCCATAAATTCCGAAGATTATTACGCTTAATATTACCAAGAAGAATCCTATACCGAGAGTATGCAAATTGTGTACTTTTATCGGAGTTATAATATTGTAAGTTAATAGTGGAGGATAAAGCAATATTGCAATACCACCTATGATGAAAGCCAATCCGCCGTACTCCAAGACCGTCTTAGTTATAGTTTTTCCTACCACTGCTATTCCTTGAAAAGTTAAGTTCTTCATTCTAGTTAGCCAAGCAGCAAAAGCAGTTCCAAAGAGTACTTGTGCAGTCATTGTTCCCAGGCCGAAAAGCATTCCTGGAATCCAACCCATGTACGCACTAGGCATAGTAGGTGCAAGTACAGTGTAAACTATTAAAGCAAAAGCTCCAAATCCGAAGCCTGCAATAAAACCGTGAATAAAAGCTAGCTTTACGGGAACGGGCTTTGTTAAGTCTTTTTCGTTAACATAAGCAGGATTAATTTTATGCTGCAATTCTTCTTCCTGCAGTTCACTTCCTTTTTTATGCACTCCAGAAACTTCACCTAACTTTCTTTCAAGGTAATGCCAATGAGGATATCCTCCTTTTCTTGCTATATAAACTCCTGCAGCAGCCATTGCTATTCCTACAAAGATATAAGTTACACCGAATGCAGTAGATGTCATGAATACTCCTGCTAACGCTAAATAAGCTAACTCAGACAATATAGACCTTTGCAGAGTAAATCCTGAGGAGAATATTAATCCTGTCTTTGCACCGCCTTTAGTACTGAAAGTACCTACAGAATAAGAGAAAGTTATAGGCCACGTGTGTTCATCTGGCGTAACTCCGTGGACAATACCCAATAAATATGCTATGACTAAAGCACTGGCTATGTCAACATTCTGCGGATTCCAAAGATTTATAACTAACCAGTCGACCATAATATTAGGTATACCCTAAAGTTTATAAATTTTTCTTAATTAAGCAAGTTATTAGTGACATGATAATATTCCCTCTCTACATACAGGATTAACGTTTTTAGTTTTATGTAAAAAATATAGAGAAATTTATTAAAAATATTTAGTATTATGATTATATCATCCTAAAGTTAATATTAAGTGAATAATACAGATTTATTTAATATATTGGATTATACTTAGAAAAGTTTTTATTTTTTATCTAAGATTTTCATTTATGAAAGTCTTATTCCAAGTTTCAGAAGCAGAGAAAATACCCCTCTCGTATATTGCAATAAAAAACATGGCATCCATGAATGACGTAGATGGCGTAATTGCGGTATATTCAGAAACTGGAATCTTCGGAGTTACTAACAATCACGAAAAAGAAATGGAAGATCTACTTTCCAATCCTAAGATTCAAGTTTATGCGTGCGGAGTAGCAATGAAAATGAATAATTTCACAGAAAAAGATTTAGCAAAAGGAGTTAAAATAGCTCCAATAAGTTTTCATGAAATTGCAAAATGGCAGAATGAAGGTTACACGTATTTAAGACTTTAAGAAAATTTTTATTTGATTATTTTTATAAAAATCATAAAAAAGGAAATTTAAGTATGATATTAATTATTTTTAGTAGAATCCAATGGTAACATAAACTCTCCTATTAGTATTTTCCAATATTAAATGAACATGTTGAAGGTCAACTTGAACATTTACTATTTCATACGTTCTCATCAATTTAGACAGAATTTTGTCTATAAAAGTAAAATTTACAGATTTAAAAGTAAAAATAGTCTCAATACCATAAATAGTGATGTCAAATTTAGATTTTGTGAGTAATACATTTAAAAACTTAGCATTACTGCTCATAAAGAAAATAAGAGAAAGATTCTTAAAAAGGATTAATATATACAATTTCAAATATAAGCATTAACATTGTTAATACTTCTATATAAGCCTTGAACTTAACATTGTTTATTATTATATGTATCTCCGTATGATGTTTTAAAATTCCAAATACGACATTTTCGTAGTCAATCTATACTAAAATTAACTAAAAAATAAAAAACTTTTAAAATTACCACCAACTATGATGACATCCATGATGATGCGGTCCATATCCGTAATGTGGTCCATAACCTTGATATGGTCCCCATTGATTGAAGTTTCTTCCTAATTCCGTAAGTTCCACGTATTCTTCTCCATCCTTCTCAAATTTTCTCACTAATCCGCTAACCATTAATTGACTTAGCACGAAATCGAAGGCACTACCATATAGTGGCGCTGTATTCTTTAATTGAGATATCCTTACTGGGCCACTTTTTAGAATATCTAACACTTGGTATCCACCAATTCTCATTAATCCACCAAACATTTTTTCACCGATATCTAATTCGATATCGAAGCTAATAAACCTTTCTACAAAAGGAGCCAATCTATGAAGTTAATGATTTTATTAATAAATGAGCACGTTCGCTTTCATTCAGACATTAAAGTGACTAGAAGAATTTGGAAAGTTTTTATCGAAATCTTTTTATTCTGTATACAAGAATAAATATTAATGGAACACAAAAATCCTCCTACAATATTGCCTTCATCTCAATTTCCTGAAACAGAACAACCTGTAGTAATGGTAGTTGATGTTATGCTTAGATGTAAACTGGATAATCAAGTAATGCCGGCATCAATAGCGCTAGAGCACCAACAAATGCACATAAAGAAAGGAGAAGAACCATGCTTTATTATTGAAACTGTACCAGGAAAACAAAAAGAAGAAGAGCCGTCTAGAGGAATAATTTAAATTTATTTATTTTCTTTTAAATATTGTATTTCGTACTTACCGATTTTAAGCTTATATAATGCTAAGGAGATTGACCATGTTAAAGCGAACGTGGATATAATTATTACACCTATATTGCCCTACCATACATCGCCGTTTATTATTGCTATAATATTCCAAAACCATCCGCTAAGGCAAAACTCCGATTGAAGTAGACCTAATAATTCCAATGTCCCTACTACATATGCTACCAGGATTGAAATAGTCGTCATCGTTAAATTATACCTTCCTTATTAGGTTTCCCATAAAAGCCCACCTATACGCTCCGTTCATGAAAAATCCGTCAGTACTATCAACTAAAGTCATTCCTGCGGTAAAAGGAAAAACGAGCAACGTCCATAAGGGAATGTTTGTGAATACCCCTGCTGTTCCGGCACTTATTGCCAATAACGCTGTTTCTGATGCAGTATCGAAACCTAAGCCAAATAAGAACCCTTATGGATAAAGGTAATATTGAGAGTTCACTATCTTAAATAGTCCTCTGAAATATTATAAAGCCTCTTTTTAGTAATGCATCGTATAATTTTTCTTCATTTAATTTACCCTTCTTTGCCTGCTTAAATAATTCATAAATTTCAAAAAAGACTATTAAGTTAAGAAAACCAATAATGTAGAGGAATAAACCACTACCTAACGTATCTACTATGGAACATATGTTCTCTAACTGCGGAATACTTGATTCGACTGTTCTAGTAGCTATCATTAATGCAATGGATAATAACAGTGGAGTGACGAGAGAGAAGAAGAGATCAGTAAATAGGGATGGCTTCTTTTCTTGAACCAATTTTCTTGTTGAATTATCTATTGCTGCAAGATGATCAGCATCTACCGCATGCCTTAAGCCAAAAAGATACGCAAGAGCTCCCAAGGTGAAAAAACTGGCAAAAATTCCTTTAACGTAAATTTCAGCACTTCCGACTTCGGAAGATATCTTGAAAAGCCATACAAAAAGAAATGAGGTTATAATTATTTCACTTACATAGAAAAATAACGCTTTTGCTAAATCTCTTTGAAACATTTTTATCAGTATAATTATGTATAGCCTATCCAATATATTAGATTAACTTGTAAAAAGTAACGTGTAAGAAATAATCTATAGTTGTATTAGTGTTTTAAGGTAAACGAATCGAGTAAAAACAGATCATACAACAAAATTACTATCCATTCGTAATGAAAAGTAAAAATTTTAATCCCTTAACTATATAGAGAATATTATGAAGAAACTTTCCAACTTAAAAATAACTGTACTAAGCGATAATTTCGTTTCAACGTTAATTCCTCCATTAATAGGAGAGTGGGGATTTTCTGCAATAATAGAAACCGACGATACTAAAATACTTTACGACGTAGGTAACTCTGGTTATCCTGTTCTTTATAATGCTGAAAAACTTGGAATAGACTTGAAGAAGATAGACTACATTGTCTTAAGTCATGGCCACAGCGATCATACAGGAGGGTTTGGTAATCCCGAACTCGTTAAGAAGTTAGAAGGTAAAGTAGTTATTGCTCATCCTTCAGTTTTCGAGAAGAAATTACTAAACTGGTCAGGGAAACTTGAATATATAGGAATTCCAATGAACTTAGATGAAATGGAAAAGCACTTCCACGTAATACTAACTTCTCAGCCTTTGGAAATAGCTGAAGGAATAATATTTAGTGGAGAAGTGAAGAGATACGGTTATGATGAATATACAGCAGGTCTGTTTACAACGAAGGATTCTTCAGTTGTTGGAGACCATATGAAGGATGATGCGGCGCTTTACATGAACACTGAAAATGGATTAGTAACATTAACGGGTTGTGGACATTCCGGTATTCTAAATATAATAAATCATGCAAAGGAGGTTACGGGAGAAAACGTTTATGCCTCTCTAGGAGGTTTTCATTTATTATCCTCACCAAAAGATAAAGTTGTAAAAGTATCTGAAGAATTGCTTAAGTTGAACAAAATAGGTCCTGCTCATTGTAGCGGAAACCTAATAAAGAGTTTGATTGCAGAACATAAGGATAAGTTCATTGACGCAGGAGTAGGGAAAGTAATAGAATTCTAATGCGGTAGCTAAAGGGCATAGAGAGCAGAATATTACGGAGAGGAACTTTTCATTAGCAAGGCTTTAACGTGTCCTTACTATGAATGAAACATCTCCTTCCATCTTACTTGGATTAACCATCCCACAGCCTTGACTTATTTTCTTTATAAACGAATAAGGCCTATTAACTCTTATTCCTGCTAATACGTCAACTCCGAAGTCGAACATTAAATCCAGCATAGGAGTACTAGGCCCTAATAAAATTACATAAGCGTTAGCCTTTCTGGACAGTTCTAAAAGCCTATCAATCGATTTATTTATAATAGTAGTTGCAGTTATTACTACAACTTGGCTGTCTTCAATTACAGTCTCTGCGGCAGTAGAAGGAAGAATACCTTGAGAAGAATCTATAAGGAAGGGATTGAGCTCTAAAACTACAAACTCTTTTGCAACTTCCTTGAATTTCTGTAAACCAGGGAACTTTCCTATCATTACTATTTTCTTTCCTTTACCATACTCTAGTGCAATGTCTAAGCCATTAGCTTCAGTATTACCTTTAGGTTCTATAACAGAATTTATTGAAGCTAAACCCACGCTTGCTTCTAAAAGATTCCAAGACTTAAGATAACCCGCAAGTTCTCCTACAGATTTTTCTTCTAAATGTCCAAAGTCCTTTATGTCCAAATCTTCGGTATTCATGTTATATGTCATTGAAACTCCACAGTACTTTGAAAGTACGCAAGTCCAGGTTACGCCTACTGTAACGTTTTTCACTTCCGTATCATTTTCTTTAGCATGAGAAATTAATGAATCTATAACTTTACTTTGCATAATATAATTAACGGGAATAACATTTATGTTTTACCATAAATATTTTTTATCAAACTTATTTATCTCCGTTAACGCAAAGAGTAATAATTAATATAATGAAAAGCAAAAGATAATTATGCATGAGTGGTCGGTTGCCGACTCAGTAATTAGGACAGTCATAAACTGGGCTGACGATAAAAAGATAAAGGTCAAAAAAGTGGTTTTAGGAGTTCCTACTTTCTCTTTCCTTGACGTAGAAATTTTGAAAGAAGCGTTTGACATGATGAAGAAAGACTCAGTCCTTGATGAGGCAGAACTTGAGGTTAAGTTTAAGGACCCAGTATTTAAGTGCAAAAACTGCGGTAAGGAATTTTCACTCAATGAGGTTAAAGACCAAATAGAACAAGTTAGATCTGAGTTTGGGGAAGAATACCCTATGCATCTCATGCCAGCTTTAGCTCCTTCTTTCATTAAATGCCCTTACTGCGGTTCTCATGATATTATTCTTCAGTCTCAAGACATGACAATTGACGAAATAGAGGTGGAGGAAAATGGAACCGTTAAGACAATTAGCCAAGGATAAGCTTTCCGGAAAGAAAGTGTATGCAGTAATGAGTGCTAAAGGCGGTGTTGGAAAAAGTGTAATATCGTCTCTCTTATCTTTAGTCATGAAAGACTCAACGTTAATCGACCTGGATATTCACACTATGGCTATACCAAAGCTTTTCGGGCTTGATGGTAAACTGCATGAAGTTACTAAAAATGGTATTGAACCGTTCGAAGTTGAAACTACTAAAATAGTAAGTTTAAGTGGAATAGTTAAGGATAATTATGTTATATTGCCAGGAGGAAATCAGTCGAGTATAATGGAATCCTTAATAGCTTATTCTCACATTTCTACAAAGAACGTTATATTTGACCTACCACCCGGACTGGGAGATGAGGTTTTAGTACTGGAAAGAATCTCAGATTTTACTCCTATAGTAGTAACTACGCCTTCTAAAATAACGAAAAAAGTTGTTGACTATATAATAAAGTATTTAAAAGACAGAGGAAAGGATCCAAAGATTATAGTTAATTTAGCTTACATGGACTGCGACGGTAAGATTGTTAAGCCTTTTGGAGAATATGAAGGTTTCGGATTACCTATAGATCCTACTATTGAAGATTACATGGGAAGAATTCAACATTATGAAGGTATAGTTAAGAGAAAAATAGAAGAATTTGTCAGGAATGAATTAAAAGTTAATGAAGGGAATTAAGAAGCATTACCTGATAATCTATATTAAATGGTAAACTTCAAGCACTAGAGAAGCTCAATTCCCCCTTAGTTAAGAACTGTTTTATTTTTAAAAATCGATAATTATGCATGCCTTTTATACCCGATCTGGATATCGTACTAAATGAAGTCAAAAAGGACGTTAAAGCGAGAAAAGGAAGGGAAGCTAACGCAAGGGTAACTTTAGCTAGATTTAATCCTTCTGTCTTAGGTTTCGTTAGAGCAGGAGATGATACAATCTATATTAATGAAATTCCTTATTCTCAATTCAGATATACCCAATACGAACATGATTATCTTTACGTGGTTATTTTGCATGAATACTTACATTTATTGGGAATAGCAGAAGAAAGAGAGGTAAGAAGAATAACAATGGAAATAGTAGAAGATAAGTTTGGCGATGGAAGTTTCGCATACAAGTTCTCAATCCAGCTAGCAGATCCTATAGATATTTATCTTAAAGACTCATGGAGATATGGAAAGCCACATACATATATATGACTGAGAAGGATAAATCACTTAGATACAGTTTTTCTTAGCCTGAAGCCAAGAAATAGTTAGATGTACTTTGTGAATTATTTTAATTTTTATCAAATCCAACGTTAAATTCACTTTTAATTCGACATATGATTTAGAATTTAATAAAAACTGATGAGTTTAACACCTAGAGAAATTGAAGTACACAACAAAGCAAGTTAGATGAAAATTTTTAAATTAACTTAATTCTTTCATTTGCAAGGTTGAGGAGCTCAACTACGTCATCCCTATATATCCTTATCAATTCAGCATCAAAGCTCCTTCTAGCGGTGTAAAGTAGTGAAGCCCCAGCCCAGTAAAGTATTATTTTATCTCCTAAAATATTAGCCAATTTTGTTACAATTTCTTCTATGTTTTCCAAACTAATATTGAATTTATGAGCTAAAAGTATTATAGCCTCTCTTGCAGCCTTGTAGTATTTTTCACAAGCATCAACTAAATCGCCTTTACTCAAAAACTCATCAGCCTCTTCCAAATATACATCAGCTGAAGTTCTAATTAACATTAAATCATCGCCTATATTATGAAATACAGGTCAAAAATCTTAACTACCTATTGCATTAACCGTAATAACGATCTTACGGTCTCACTATTAAACCAGAAGTCCTTAATTGTCCCGTAATTTCTATCTATAAAATCTCTCAATTCCTCATGATCTTCTTTTACTCTCTTCAGCAACTCATCAAAAGGCTTATCTTTATCCTTAGCATATTCTGTAATTAATTCAGATAATACTGCAGAAAACTTTCCTTGATCTTTACTCTTCATTTCATTAACCAGTTGACCAACAAACGGTTTATATTTAAAAACTAACATATTAAAATTTCTAGCCTTCTTATATGGAAGCGTACTGTCATAAATTTTTACAACGACCCCTTCCTTACTTTTTAACCACGATAAAACTTTCTTAGAGTCTACATCTTTCGAGCTTTTAACTTCAATGAAGTCTACTGAATGAGGAAATGAAAATTCTGTAGGCAATAAATAACGATTGCCCTTAAGCGCGTCAAAAACAGAAAAGGTGAGAGGTTCTTTCTCAACTTTAAAAGGAGAGTACTCCTTACCAAATATTTCCATCTTTATTACTACTCCTTCTTCCTTAGCTTTCGCCATTAATTCAAGGAAGTCTTCGCGGAACTTTATAAAGATTCCGAAGAGTAAACTCATATCCTGTTTATCAATCCTTGAACCGCTCTTATGACTCAAGTGAACTTTATCATCAACTTTCATTACAATTTGGGTCCCATCGTGTTTAGGTTCAATAAATACTTTATACTTTAATGCGTCATCATTTATTACCTCGTTTAAAGACAATATATTCTCAGCATTATACTCGTACTCGTTCCTACGAAGGTCTTCTTTATAGTCCTTAAATACTGAAAGGAATTCGTTATAGTTATCTTCACTAGGATGAAGGTTAAGCTTCTGCTTACAGAATAGATATATATCGTGTTTTATACCTTCATCAAGTAAGTTCATTAATAGTTTCTTCGCTTTTTAAAACAATAAGTGTTAGCCGAAAACCATCATTCAATTTATTCTATAAATTGTAAGAATTTTAGTTATACTCTATTGAAGTTTAAAAGATATCGATATTCCTCAAATTACATCACTATCTTCCATATTTCGGTAAAAGATCTTGATTTTTAAAACCTCAGAAAGTATATTTATCTTCATTGGTATGTTTATTACTCTTACATTAAATATTTACTTAATTATTATTTTGCTTATCTAACGTTTATAAAGGTTTGAAAGCCTAGCCTCTCTAAAGTAGTTCAGTTAAGAAAAGTTTATAACTTAACTATTAAGTATTAAACTGATTCACATGGTTGAATATAAGTGGATTGCACTTTCAAATACGACAATTGGAGTTCTAATGTCGGCAATAAACGGTACAATAATTCTGATTTCCCTTCCAGCTATTTTTAGAGGAATTGATATAAACCCGGTGGAACCGTCGTCTTTTCAATACTTATTATGGATTTTAATGGGGTATAACGTAATAACTGCAGCTTTCCTTGTCACTTTTGGCAGGCTTTCAGATATTTTCGGGAGAGTTCGTTTATACAATTTGGGTTTTGCCGTATTTACTATAGGATCTATCTTACTTTTCTTAACGCCTAATACCGGAGATCTTGGTGCTTTAGAACTCATAATTTTTAGGCTAATTCAAGGAATAGGTGCAGCGTTTCTTTTTGCAAACAGTGCTGCAATAATAACGGATGCATTCCCTGTAACGGAGAGAGGTAAGGCATTAGGTATAAATCAAATAGCGGGATTAGCAGGGTCTCTAGTAGGTCTAGTTTTAGGAGGAATATTAGCTACAATAAACTGGAGGTTCATATTCTTAGTAAGCGTTCCGGTTGGAATTTTAGGCACAATATGGAGCTACTTAAAACTGAAGGAGACCGGAGGAACTGCCAAGGGAGAGGGAATAGACTGGATAGGTAATTTAGTTTTTGCTGGTGGACTAGTGTTATTGCTACTAGGTGTGACATACGGATTAATGCCATACGGAACTTCACAAATGGGCTGGACAAATCCATACGTAATCGCTTCTCTAGTGGCCGGTGCAGGGCTTTTAATAGCTTTTCCATTTATAGAGAAAAGAATGAAGTATCCTATGTTCAGACTTGAACTGTTTAAGATAAAGGCGTTTCTAATGGGCGGAATTTCTCAGTTACTCTTCGCATTTGCTTTCGGAGGAATAATGATAGTTCTTATAATTTTACTTCAAGGCATATGGCTACCTTTGCACGGTTATAGCTATTCTTCAACTCCATTCTGGGCTGGAGTTTATATGATACCTATGATGTTAGGATTCGTAATAATGGGGCCAATAAGCGGCGCATTATCGGATAGGTACGGCGCAAGGACTTTAGCTACTGTAGGCTTGATAATAGTAGGTGCAGCGTTCATAGCGCTCAGCACTTTGCCTTACGACTTTAACTACCCAGAATTTGCTGCTATTATCTTCATTATGGGATTAGGTAGTGGAATGTTCGGAGCCCCAAACACTACTGCAATAATGAATAGCGTTCCAAGAATGCATAGAGGTTCAGCATCAGGGATGAGGACTACGCTACAGAATTCAGCACAGACTGCCAGCTTAGCGCTGTTTTTCACTATAATAATAGGTGTATTGGCTGCAACTTTGCCTACAGCGCTCTCGCAAGCTGTTACTGAAGCTGGCGCTCCTCAGTTGGCTCCCATAATGTCTAAAATACCTGTAACAAGTGCATTGTTTTCTGCATTTCTGGGTTACAACCCAGTAGGCGCAATACTTTCTACATTGCCTCATCAATTAACAGCTTCTCTAAGCCCTTCTACAATTGCGACGCTCACAAGTAAACAATGGTTCCCAGAGGCTATTGCTCCTTCTTTCATGCACGCACTTAAGATTTCTTTCTACATAGGGGCAACTATGGCTTTCCTAGGTGCTATAGTCTCTGCATTGAGAGGAGGAAGGACAATTGCTGAAGAAGTTATTGAAAATGATCCACCGAGTAAGAGAGGTGTAAACAATGAAGGAAATAGAGTCTAAAGAACTTGAAGTCTTAAGAATAATGTCAATAATATATAAGGAAATAAATCGTGAAGCGTTAAAAAGAATAGGAGAGGGAGATCTTTCGGCTTTAGATGTCGGTATAATAAAAATGCTGAGCATATCTCCTTATACTCCCGCTAAACTTGCAAGCATTTTAGGAGTTTCAAAATCTGCAATGACGTACGCCGTAGATAGGTTAGAAAGATTAGGCTTAGTTATGAGGGTTAGAAGCGAAAAAGATAGGAGGATTATACAATTAGAACTGACAGAAAAAGGTAAGGAAATTTTAGTGAAGGCTGAAAAAATATATGCTGACGTAACTAAGGAAAAACTTAATGTATTAACGGAAGATGAAATTAACACATTGATAAATATTCTCCAGAAATTGATCTCAAAATAGAGGAAATTTGAATCTAAAAATTTCCAGTTTTTAATTGTTAATTTATTTGACTATCTGAATTTTTATCTATATAAAATATTATTGATTTAACCTTAAGAAGGTATATTACATGAAAATAATTAGCCATAATAAAATATGATAGAAGATCTCATCGCTAGGAATTATACGAGTTTGAACTCATAGTGCACGAATCCCCGTGCACTCGTTAGTTTTGATCATCGTGCACGTATCCCCGTGCACTCCCAAATAATAATTCATCAAAAGCGTAATTAAGCCTTTCTGTACCATTTAGTTAACTAATATTTATATGTATACTTACCTTTACACAAGTGTGGAAATTAATATAGCAGTAGACGAGGCAGGAAATCCTAACGATGATAAACCCTTTGTAATCTCTGCAGTACTAATAGATGACGTGAATACTTACTTTAGACTATACGATGAGGCAATTAGAGATGCACAAAAACTTACGGGAAAAGATATAAAATATTTCAAATGGTCAGAAGACTTACCTAAGCCGTCTAAGCTAGGTAAAGATGTTAAAGGAGTATTCGTGAACAAGGTGTTATCAAACTTGCGTGGAGTTTCATTAATAATAAATAAAAAGGAAAACTTGAGTCCTCATGTGGTAGAAATTTACGGAAAAATTTTGGGATTAAACTTAAGAAAATACGTTGCGGGAAAAAGAATTATTGTACATTACGATAGAATTCCTATACTAAGAAACAGCGATAGGCAATATATCCTTATTAATTTTCGTAACTGGACTTTAGCTAGCATTGTTAGGATAGATTTTACAGGTCACGATAAATGCAAACTAATTCACTCTGCAGATTACGTTTCTGGGATAGTCAGAGAACACTTGATAAACACTAAGGAGGATTATAAACTTTACATTGATAGATACTTTACAGCTATAACTAAGAATTTTGAAATAAAGAAGATTAATCTTGAGGATTATTAAGCAGACTACTATTTATCATAATTTATAAATTAAAGATAACATAATAAACTATGTCATCTATTTTTGACAGCATAAACTCGTGGAATTATAAGCCTTTTAGGAGAATGGGAATTACAATTTGTGAGGAGGTAAGGATAGGAAAATTGGTTTCATCATTCATAAAGAGGTTAAACCCTAGAAGAGTTCTAGAAATCGGTTGCGGGAACTGTTTAGTAACACTCTCTGTAGAGAAGGAAGTTAAACCTCCTTCCTTAGTTTCCATAGAAGTTTGGAATAATGAAATTACTGACAAGGAAGTGAAGAACTATTTAAGGGGAGAAGATTCTAATCTAGTAGAAAATCTATTTCCTTTACCTTTTAAGGATAAGACTTTTGATTTAGCTTACTCGGCCCTTTATTTTTATAATACGGTAAGGAAGGAAAGAAGTACATTAGCAGGAGAAGTTAGTAAGGTAATAAAAGACAAAGGTTACTTTATACTCATAGAGCCTGAAATTGTAAGGAACATAAGGAAGGACTTCTTTAATGCAGGGTTTTCTGAAGTAGAGTACCACGTGGATCAAGGTATCTTCTTTTCATTAATGGTTAAGGATCAGAAACAGTAAGGTTCTTATAATTAATCACCAAACCAAGTTTTATTAAGGCTTTTTCCTCCAATCAAATTCTCATTCAACTGAGGAATCCATAATACAATCACGTTAATTTCATTATTTAATATTCTTACAGCAGAAAGCTTACCGGAAGCCCTATAACACTCATTTGCGGTTATGCACACCAATCCGGCATCAAATGTAGGGAATTGAATTTTATCAAATATTTCATAATTAACTAACATCTCACCACTGAAGCTGGTATCTATAACAAACCAATCTTCAATATTGCCAACCTTAGCCTTTATTCTCACAAAAGGAAATAGACTTTAGAGTGACTTTTTATTTTTACCTTCTTACCATCCTTAGTCTTCTCCAAAACAAAACTATACAAAGAATCAACATCAGAAAACTTACCTAAAAGACTTCCATCATCGTCATAAACGAGATACTCTTCTTCCATAGGTTTATATAAAGTATTTCTCCTTTAATTAATTACTCTAAAAATTTTGAGAAAACGATATATCTTTTGTTTCTAAGCATATCTTTATGAACAGAAGGATACTCATTTACGCCGTGATAATAGTAATCATAACGTTCTCTTTAAGGGCTTCAAACAACATGTTAGTAACCACATTACCATTAATTGCTAAATACTATTTTCATTTCTCAAGTGTTCTAATAGGAGTAATTTCCTCTCTAGCATTACTCTCAGCTTTCATAGCCAGCGGACTAGTAAACTCAAGGCTTACCTCACCTTTAAGGAGAGAAGCTTTCATAATCTCATCAATAGCTTATGCAGTGATTTTCCCATTCTTTTATTTCTCAAACTCCTACAACGTTTGGATACTAACTTCCGTAGTTGGCTTTTCTTTAGGTATGGTAATGCCCAATATAATAACGTCTGCAGGGCTCTTCCAAGACCAGAAGACCAGGGAAAGAATGCTGTCACTTTACACATTAGCTTTAAGCACTTCACTCATATTAGGTCCTTTAATTGAGTCTGCAATACTGTTGAGATTCAACCTTTTTCAAGCTTTCCTATTCTTCTCAATCTTTGCAGGCCTAGTTGCACTCTCTTCTTTCACAGTAAAATTTCCTAACGAGGATTCCGAAAAAAGGATAAAAGTTAATACTTGGAATAATCACGGCTTTAGGTTATCTATTTTCCTTAACCTAATGTACGCTCTACCTTTCGGGACTTTAACAACTTTCGGAGGGATTTATGCAGTTGATTCTTTTCATGCATCTTACTCTTTGGCAACTGCACTATTTGGGATGTTCTTTGCAACCTCCTTTTTAGGAAGGTTAATGATGACTATATTCCCTCCAAGAGATTTGGGATTACCAATATGGATTTCGGCAAGCTTAACAATTGTAGGTTTGGCAATGGTCTTCCTATCAAATTCCTTAATATTCTACATTATAGCTTTGATAGTCCTCGGTATACCACACGGACTTACTTATCCTACTTCCTTGATTGCGTTAACTAGGAGTTTTTCAGAAAATGAGAGAAATATTGCGAACAGTTATTTCTCAGCCACAATGACCGCTTTTACCTCTTTCGTACCAATAATTATTTCGTCTTTGGTAAGTTACGTGGGGATAAGGTACTCATTCGCTTTACTAATTCCAGTATCTTTAGCTTTCTTTATTGCAGTACTGTTGAGTGAAAAGAGAGGATAACTTTGTTTTAAGAATGTTAATACTAATTTTTAACCCTAGGAAAGATAATTAACTTGTGATAATCTGTACCACAGTAAACGATAACATGAAATTTGAGATCTTTTCTAAAGCAAGATATTTAATTCTCCTCAATGAGAATGGAGAAATCCTCGAAAAGAGGAATAACCCTGCACTAAATTCCCCTATGAAGAGACCTGTAGTTGCTAAAGAATGCGTAGAACTTAAAGCTAATGAAGTAATTGCCCCTCACGGTTCTCTGTGCTTCCCTTCATATAGAATACTGAAGAAGGCAGGAGTAAAAATGCTGATTGCAAATCCGAGAGATGATATAAGGACGAGGAATTTAAGAGAAGTTAATATGAGGGAAGTTCTATATTCAAGTTTTCTAGCAGTAACTGAAAGAATAAGGGAATAAGCTCAAATGGAGATTCTCAAGAGAATTAAAGCCCGTGTTAACCTAATTATTTATGTATTTGCTTTATTCGACTAGGGATGAGATTAAGGATAAGGTTTCATTAATACCGGTAGGTAGTATTGAACAGCACGGTCCTCATTTGCCAATGGGTAGCGATTCAATAATTGCTGAGGAAATTGTCAAAAGAGTAGAAGAGGAAATGAAAGACTACGTGCTCTTATTCCCAACAATTTATTATACATGCTCAATAGAGCACGGTAATTTTCCTTACGTTGGAGTATCTTACGTTACCTTCTTTAATTACATGGTAGAGGTAGTGAAAAAAGCCCTAGAGTTTTCAAAGGCTGTAGTAATAATTAACGCCCACGGAGGAAACCAAGCAGTACTAGAATTAGTAAAGAGAGAAATAAACTTCAAGAACAAAAAGAAGGTTTACATTTTTTATCCTGATTATGATTTCTTTCAAGGAAAAGATTTACATGCAGGAACTGTTGAGTCTTCAGTAATTAAGTACCTTTATCCTTCTCTTGTTAAAGAGAACAGACTAGGTGATGATTTTTCAGTAAAAGAAGGAGTATTTGATACTATAACTACATCAGAAGCTAATCCTCAAGGAATAATAAATATAGGAGAATTTAAAATTGATATAAGCATAGGAGAGAAATTTATAAGGATGAATGTAAAGAAACTGAAAGATATAATACTGAAAATAATTGAGAAAAGTACTTAATAACCCATATTTCATGCAAATTATATAAATTTATTCATTTCGTCTAATATGGAATGCAATCTATTTTTAAGTATTAATAGTGGAACGTCGTAAGTCTACTCGACAAAAAATGGTAAAAAAATTAATTATACCTATAATACTAATATTAGTTACAATAATATTATTAGGAGTAATACAATCCTTTTCTACGATTAGAAATTTAAATATATGTATGAAACATCATAATCATCATATAATATCGGGAGGAAAATTTATACAATTAGTACCAACAACAAAATATTACAATTATGTAGGATACAATGAGACTAGATTAATATATTGCAATCTATGGTATTTCAATATAAGAGGATCTGAAGTTAACGTAACGACTACTCCTACTGATATGACAATAATTTCAAACCAAAGCATATTGGCAATAGGTTACATAGTACCGGGATACTATGACGAAATTTCAGTAGACTACTCTTACAATTTACAAGGGGCTTTTGGAGTCTTCTTAAAGATATTCTGCAACATGAGCTCATGCAGACAGTATGACATGCTAAATTCTATAGTCATAGCTTTTTACAAACCACCTACTGCTCAGCCGCCTGACGCAGTATTCTGCTATAACGTAACATTCCCAGTAATAATAAATGGGACAGAATCTAACGTTGAATTCGGAGTATACAAAAGCCCAGTCCATATATTCTATATACCTTATACTCCACTATTCGGTAACGTAACGCTATTCGTCAATTGCTTTACCGAAAATGCGGGATATTATAAACCATACTTTATAGGAATATTCAATCACGCTGCAGTCTCCACAGAGAAAAATGCTGTGGCTGTTGCAGTAGTGTATAATCTGTTTGTAATACAATCTCATAAAGTACCCACACCTCATATACCTGTAGTTCTAAGGAATGGAGTACTCACTTTTAACGGTACTTCTTACGTTGCAAAGAACTCAATGATAGAAATGTCGGAAGCATTAAACCCAATTAATGTAGAGTCTAAATGCAATGACTCAATGACATATGTAAAAAGCATATTCAACGTAACAAGGATAGAATTTCACATAAATAGTGGAGAAAACTTCCTTGGTGCTAAGATTGTTACCTCCAATTCTACACTTTATTTATTCCTATACTCGTCAATAAAGAAATCTAGCTCATGTATAGTTTATATTCCCTTAATAGTTAACGGGAAGACAGAGGTCATGAAGTTCTATGAAATTAAGTGTGGTAATATATCATATCTCTACCCGCAGTGTAACATTGAAGGAGTAGTCAGAATAAACTTCATAGCATTAGAAAAATACTTCCACTTGGACTGTATTAAAGGAACTGCAATAGGAGACGTGTACCCAGGTAGCTATATAAATTTCACAATGAGTTATCAAGAGGTTACTCCGAAAGAGACCTCAATTATAGTAAATTCTGAGATTCCATTCTATTATATAAACGGTGTTAAGTATTATACAAATAAAACATACGAAGTTAGTGTACCTGCATTAGTTTGTATTCCCAACAATTTAACATCAAACCTAACTAGGTATATATTAAGATCCGTAAATGTCGACGGCGTAACTATGCCTAATAAATTCATCTTACCATGTGGATGTTATAATATTACTACAAATTACTTAATTCAATACTACATATGCATAATATTACCTAATGGAACAGTGAAAGGATGGTACAATGCAAGTAGTGTAGTAATTATTCCAAAGGAGATAGAGGTTAATGGAGTTACTTACGTACTCAATGGAAGTAATGAATTCATAATATTACATACTGGCGTATATAAACCTTGCTATGTGGTAGAAACATCAAGCACTACGACGCCACCAACATCTACTACAAGCACAACTACCAGTACTATAACTACAAGTAGTACTACGAGTACATCTAGCACAGCTGCCACCAACAGCACAAGTACTGCAATAACTAGCACTACTCCAACTTCAACAACTAGCCCGTCAATATCAATAAACACAAGTTACTTACCGATCATGATAGTAATAATAGCCGCAATTGCAGTTGGGGGAATTATAATATTAAAGAGAAGGTAAAATCTTTTTATTAATTACAATCATTTAAGTTAGTTAACGTATATTTATACTGAATAAGCTATTTCCTACCTTTAATAGTTCGTTCCATGAATTATATTATAAAAAATGATATATATAAATTATTAACTGAAGCTGTTAAAGTTATCAATCTCGATCTCCAGAATTTTTAGTAGCTGAGACTGGTTAACTTGTAATCCACTGATAACAATTGCCAAATAGTTTCTGCCATTAGAAGCAAGAACAAAAGCACCATATTTGCCGTTGTAAGATGATATGTAGATAGTATAATTATACCCCATTATATTATTAACTGATGAAACCGAATATGTGTTAGATTTGTTAGAAACGATTAATTCCGAAAATATTTGTGCAGTTGACCCGTCAACTTTACTCTCCATGCTGGTAACATATTCCATAGATGCTCCGCTGGCGTTAACAGCGTATGGTAGCCCTACAGACGTTACTTCGCCCTCGTTGCCACAATAACCAACTAATTCAAATGTCGACGTAGAGCTGTCCCATATAGCGTAAAAAGTTCCGTGTGGACATATGTTCCATGCCCCTCCAAGTTCACTTTGAGCTTGGCAAGGCTTAAGTAATAATGGGAAATTAGACGGAGTAGAGGGGGATGGAGTAGAAGACGTTTTTTGTTGGTTTAAATTTGATAGTGAACTAATGATATTGCTAGACGAGGTTTTAGTGTGCGACATAGAACTTATAACATACACAGCTACTACAGCGCCTATGACTAGCACTACGATAACCACAACAACTAGGAGAGATGATATTGCCTTATTTCCGTTTAGCAATTTCAGTCTCACAATATCTATTTTAATTTGCAATTAATAAATATAAGTATATATTTCAGCCATATACAGTAGATCAAAAATCTAATTAGTAAAAATAATTATTATTGGCTAAAAATAGTTTACTGAGAATTTAATACAATTAAGTAGTTTATTCTATGAAAATTTTTGGAAATTTCAAACATTATGATAAATCTTTTATATTTCCATAAGATAAACCCTGGAATATTATTGTTATATTAGAAAAATATAAAGTTAGTAATTTTATTTATAAAGAAAAAATGATACTAAGTATTGAATTTATATTTGTGAAATGATTTCAAATCTACTGCACGGAAGGAAATTTTCGCCCCCTTAACCGCCATTAATTTAAATCCCAACTAAAACCAGTATCTATCAGGAACTATTCTTCAACGTGTTCAACTGCAATTTTTATCCTCATTTCATGTACAATTCTGCAGGACCTACTATTCTAATTTTCTTTGCCTTCTTTCATTTTTCCTTAGCAAAATTATAAGCCTCATCCTCACTGTCAAAAGTTCCTAAAATATTCCCTCTGTCGTCAATAACTAGTAAAATGAAATCCGTTTAAGTAACGAATTAAGGTTTAACCTCTAGTTGTGCTTTCAAATTTTTATCTAATCATGAAGATTGTATAAGACAACTAATAATAATTCAGGTCAGTTCCGCATCGCAAATTAATAGAGAATTTAAGAAGAGGTACTCAGTTTCAATTAGATTATCATAGTATGAAAACTCTTTGAGTATTAAACTCTTCATATTTTCTCTTATTTGTCTACTGTAAATCTTCTTGAGACTTGCTGATTCGTCCTTAGTAAAAATTCCATGCATATATATACAATGTTTTATTCATTTTACATTAAATTTTAAGGATAACTTATCCTGATTTTTAGCCGACTTTAAAATAGGTCTTGATCGTGGAAGAGTTATTAAGAAAGACTTTCCAAGAAGTTTTCATTACAGTCTTATAATATGATAAGAGATATATTCTTTCTCTCTTCTACTTCTTCTATGGCTAAAGTAATTAAAAGGTCAGGAAACGAGGAAGAATACCTTTCAGACAAGCTGTACAACGCATTAATAAGGGCTGGTGCATCAGACGAAGTTGCCAAGGAGATTGTTAAGGAAATTGATGAAAAGGTAAAGGAAAGAGAAAAGATATCAACAGACGAGATTAGGAGATACGTATTAACTAGACTCCAACAACTTGAACCAGAAGTTGCCGATGCATGGCAATTTTACGATAGAGTATTTAAAGGAAGGATTACTTTCGAGAACGGGAAGGCTATAGTAGTTGATAAAGGAAGGCTTTACTTAGGTAGGAAAGTAAAGGACTTTAACGGAAAAGGGCTTGAAACCGCTGAGCAAGTTAAGGATATTCTAGATGAATTAAAGGAGGACATGGACTATGGCCTAAATCCTGAGGTTATAAATGCTAGGCTTTATGTCCTATTTATGGGAGTACTTCACAAGAAAGACATGTCAGAAGACGAAAAGGAGAAGGCTATTAAATATATTAATGAATTTAGAGAAAGCCTAGGTTGGAAGCCTTACGAGTTAAAATACCCACTACAGTAGCGTGATGGTCGTCGTTATTCATATTTTATTTATAACAATGTTTTCGTCATCAATCTCCTTTAATTTCTTATCAAAGGAAAGTAACTTAAGATTGTAAACCTTGGCAGTATAATAAAGTATCATATCTATTAAGTCGTTATGCTTTTTGTCACTCACAGCTCTTATATAGGCAGATAATGGTATTTTTAGGATGTGGTAAGTACTATTCACACTTTTTAGCCCAGCTCTTACTATCTTAAAGTCTACTTTAATCCCTTCCTTCATTAGCCTTTTAATAACCCACATAGCCTCTAATATTGATAACTCTGTAAAGTAAATTCTATGGTTATAAAATTCCCTCACAAGGTTTAGTACTTCTTCTCCCACATCTACGCCTAAAGCAGGAAGTACGAAAGTTGTATCAATGAGAATCTTCATATCCCCTCTGTTCCTCTTCGCTTATTTTTTCTACCTCATCTATCGTAAGTTTGGCGAATTTTTTGCCCTTTAATGAAAGGAGTATAGCATCGTTCTGTTCAAGAACTATCTTATTATCCTTAACTTTTAGTGAAAGAATATCGCCTTCTTTTATGTTAAGTTCTTCAGCAACAGCCTTAGGGATATGAATTGTAAGTTTCTTTCCTACACGTGCTTTAGTCTTCATAATTTAAAATGAGTCAGACTGATATAAAAACATTCATACATCTAGGAAACATTTAGTAGATAATAACTTTTTGTAACCTCATATAAAGAGTCTGATTTAACTAAGCAAGTATTCTAAGTATTACTCCTGCTGAAGAGTAAATTTACTCTAACTAACTTCTTCTTTTTAGCTATTACAACTAGCAGGAGTAATTCTATTACGTCTGGAATAGGGATGTAATAATACACTGGGTAAAACCATGACCAGCTATAAGGAGGCTCAAGCATAATGAGCCAGTAAAATAAATCCTCAGTTAAAGAGCCGTATATGAAATACCATATTGTTAACGCTGAGAAAAGCTTTCTTGAAGCCATGTATGATGGGTAAAGGAAAATTGAGGTATATAAGAATCTGTAGAAATATTGAGAAGTTAATGAGAAAATCGACAACAATCCTTGATTGGGATCCCAGTCCATTCCAGTCTCTAACATTGCGTAAAAGAGCGAGAATGTAGTCATTATTATAATTCCTCTCTTATTTACACCGTATTCAGTTTCCATAGGCTGAAATTGATAATATGTTAATTTAAACCTTTCTTTAAAAATGATAAAGACATCTAACGTATTTAAGTCAGAATGAGTAATTAGACTTTAAAGTGATAAGAGCATGAGTGAAAATGACGAAATATATGAATTGCTGAAAGTTGATATAAAGGATGAAAAGATAAGAGGAATTATAACTTATTTTCTTCAAAAATCGCCTCCAATAGATTACAAATCAATAGCTGAAGATCTTATGAAAGCAAGTAAAGATGCATATGACCTACTGAGAGCTATAGAGTATCTTTACAGCATGACTTATCTCACTATATGGGATAAACATGTTTTCCGTGAATTTAGTTTTAGAATCTTGGAAAAATTCAAAATTACCAATTTATTCTATTCAGTAACTCTTCTATCGTTATTCGAATATCTATATCTAATAACAGATAAAGACACGAAACCTCTCATATTAAGCTTAAACGAATCTAAGGAGTTGAAGTATATTGAAATAGTATTTGATAAAATCAAAAAATTGAATATTATTAAAAAAGAGAGTGTTTCCGTAAATTCGTTGATTTTATGAAAGATGAAATAGAAGATATAGGCTATGATAATACGCACCTAGAATTGCTTATATTACTAGATTTTATGGTAAGGTTAAGAGAGAAGGGATTTGAGTGCAGCTTAGATTATTTTTACCCCGGGTTATGGCTAATTACTGATGCCAAAGAAGATGATCTAAAAGAGATCAAGGAAGAAATAATTAATGAATTTCATAAGTTTAATATAGACGTATCTGAATACGCGGGAAGAATTAGAAGTATGGCTATGTCGTTAGAGATGCTAAATAGCTTGAAACAAGTTTAGTAAATCATTTACTTCCTTTAATATTTCCTTTAATATGTTTTCTGAGTTATCTAAAGAATCTGGAATAGATACGCATGAATTATTTAACACGACTTTAGCTTCCTTATCCTTTTCTATTTTTATGACGTTATTTATTAACCTTATCTTATTACCCCCCAAATTAACAATCTCATTCACAAAACCGCCATAGTGATCAACTAATGTCCTATATATAGAAAGTTTAAGTAAAGTTTCCCTAATTCTCCCCTTATCTTTACTAGGTAGATTACTCCAACTATCGAGAATTTGCCCTAACTGTTTATTTAGAAAAGCACTCTCCTTTATTCCATTAAATACACCGTCGGATTGTTTCCTAAAAATCTCGTGATGACGATTATAAGGCGAATTAAGAGCCAGAAACAAAATAAATTCAAAGAATATAGAATTAAAACAACGTCGTATCATAACAGGATTTTGGCTTTCGAGGCACTTCTTTATTAAATCTCTAATGAAGTTAATACTACTACTAGTAGGCATTGAAGAAGTCATATACAAAGTACTACTGCAGTAGTCTAGAAGTTTTCCTCAGAAGTTAAACCTAAAACAGTTGACTCAAATAATCATAAGATGATGACTTTTTGGGGACTGGAAAGGTGAAGAAGCGATTACTCGCTGAACTTTAAAATTCCTAACTAGTCTCTTATTATATGCCAATAAGAGATGAGAAGACTTACGCAAAAATGAGTTATAATGACTTTAAAGTAGCTTTTGAAAGGTTAAAGAAAGGAGAATTAAGACTCTCAGCTTGGAGAGCTTATAAGTCACTAAGGAGAATGTTACAATCCTTAGCAATGAAACACGACCTTCATAGGAAAGATACTCCCTGTGCCGTGCCTAAAAATTGCATGCTAAAAGTTTCAGAAGAACTTGAGAAGCATTACCCAGGGATTCAGAAAATGACTGAAGAGGCCTTGAAACTTTTTGATGAGTGGAAGAATAACACTGCTAACGCTGAAGATATTAAAAGATTACTTAAGGAGTTGAGATTTGATTGGATATCCTCTCACTTAACTGAGGAGGAATTAAAGAAAATAGAGGAAACGAAAAAAGAATTATAAAATAAAAATAATTCAGTACGTCGTTATTTCCTTTTAGCCAGTATAATGATCGCTACAATAATAATTAACATAGCAGGTATGATATAAAGGATTAAAGAGGAAGACGTTGCTGAAGAAGGTTGGGTTGATGATGGAGTTGTTGAGGGAGGCAGTGTTGTCTGTGAAGAAGTCGTCTTAGGAACGTAAGGGGAAACCTTTAGGGCTTGTTGACTGACTTTTCCTAGGTATGTAAAATCTGGCGTCCCTACCGAAACTTTAACCATTCCATTATTCTCCAGCGTTACGTGAGCATTATAAGTTGACTCCGCAGTGTCTCCTCCAAAAGTATAGTATGATGGGAACGTAACGTACTCATCTCCATTCCAGTAATATAATCCAAGGACTGCATTCAGCTTCTCAAAAGTAGTTATCTCTCCACAGGCTCCACCACCTAAAATTAATTCAGCGTCATAAAATGAACCTAAGTAACCATGTATACCTGCGGGAGTGTACTCCTTGCCGTCGACTAAGAAGTATGCATCTTTTACGTAAGGATCGTGAATCAATATCTTATCGAAAGTTTCGCTCTGCATTACTGCAGACGTCCCGTTCTGGAGAACCTCTACTTGCATAGTTATAAGGACTCCTTGACCTTTTACAACGCTCTCGTTCATTATTAATAATCCTGAAAATGGTAAGTTGTACGCAAAATAAGGTGCATATTTATAATTACCGTAGTAATATTGAATAATACCGTTGTTATTATTAGAAGGTGAAACATATCCGTTTTGTGATGTTATTGAAGAGTTAGTTAATGTCGCAATGGGATTTGTAAAATTGAGCACGTTATCGTGATAAACTACTATGCTATCATTGGTATATAACCAAATAACGTCTTGAGGCCAATAAATTTGTGTCTCATTATTCTCATTACATACTACCAGGACAGCATTAAGTTGTAGTGAAACCTCACAAGGCTTTACTAAACTCTGAGAAGAATTATAAGCTAATATGCAGGATATGTTAAAATATCCTGCTAATGAAGAGAACTTTATTTCATAAGGGGAAGTATTACTTACACCGTAACTTGCAATCCCAGTTGGTGCATAATTATAGTTTCCTCCCTGGAACACTGAAAACCTTAAGAATGGATTAACGTATTGAGGATAAAGCCTATAACAGAAATAGACTAAAGCAGGAGAGTTAGTTGGATTGTAAATGCATAAGTAATACTCTCCTTTAGGTAGGGTAATATTATAATAAGAGCATGTTCCGTTTAACGTAAGCGTTACCTCGCTAGAAGAGAAAACGTCCTGTCCATCACAGTTTAAGATCTTGTAACAAACTGTTTCGTTAGATATTCCTTGTAAGCTAAGGGTTGAAGGAGATCCTAAAGTAGATAGATGAACTGGAATTCTCTCATAATATAAGGGTTGCAGAATTATATACTCGCTTACGTGAGTTGAGCAGTTAGTAAGCTTTACTGGAATTTCACAATAGGAGTACGTAACGTTAGAATAACCTTTAGGCGAGTATATAACTAAGTAGTATACTCCGGGGTTAAGCAATATTCCGTTAACGACTTCATTACCGCATTGGGTCACTAGGGAGGAGTAACTCAATCCTGAAGAGAAATATTCGAAGTTTTGCTGGTTAAGTACCATAACTCTTACGCTACAGTTACTTCCAACTGCATAAATTAAAGCAGTGTACTGTGAAGCACAGATCTTCATGTACTCATAATATTGAGTTGGCAAAATTACTGAATAAGAGAATGTGTAGACCGATGTACTTAAAATTAAGGCTAACAACATTAAGCCGTATGTTTTCTCCATGTAGTGAACCTAATACGGTAAATTTTAAGCTTTTCTTCTTTAAGAAAGTTCATGTCCTTATATTCACAAAAAGAATAACATGACATTTAATTCTTTTCAAGAATATCACAAGATATTCCGCTTATCAAACAATTTTGTTCTTAAATATTTCTCTAGTGAATTTTAACTTGTGAGTGGAAATAGAGTTCAGCGATTAAAGAGAAGGGCTTTAAGGTTCTTAACAGATGCAAAGAACGATTTTAATGGAGGGTATTATGATACAGCTGTGTTCCACGTAGAGCAAGCTTTACAACTTTATATTAAGGCAATAATCTTTGAACTCTTCGGAAAGGAATATGAAGGCCATGGAATAAGGGAGTTACTAGGATATTTATCTAAATTACTAAAGGAAAATGGGTATGAAGAACCATCAAGGAATGTAAATGAGATAACCAGAGAATTAAGAGAAAAGTTAATTTCAATTGAAAACGCATACATAGATTCCAGATACGAGGATGTAGATTATTATAGTGATGAATCAAAAGAATTAATTGACGTAGCAGAAAAACTGATCAATTTCCTTGAAGAGGTGGCAAAAAATGTCAAGTTGGGTTAAGTTTAGGTTTTCCCACTTAAGGAGATGGAGAGAATACGCAGAGGAAGTTGCTAAAGCAGTTCACGATATAGAACCTAACGCAGAAGTTTACATAATAGGTGGAGTTGCAGAAGATAGAATAACTGTACTTAGTGATATAGATATCCTCATCGTCGTAAAGAGGAAATTAACTGGAAAGGAAAGAAGAGATCTTTCTAAGAGCATTTTAATAAGAGCAATGGATTTTTACGACTTACCTTTTGATGCTCCGGTAGAGTTACACGTAGAAGATGAGGAATCCGCTAGAAGATTTTTAACTCTATCAAGGAAAGCAATTAAAATAGATTAGTCAATTTTAAATTCTCCTCACAGTAAATTGAAATATGTCTCCATCTCCTATCATAAAGAGACCTAATTATTCTTTCGAACTCGCTAACGGGAGAAAAACTACTAGAGAAGGAAAGGGATTCAGCGTAGGAGAACTTAAGGCTGTAAATTTAACTCCAGGAAAAGCTAGAAAGCTAGGATTGAGAGTTGATAAGAGAAGGAAATCAGTTCACCAAGAAAATGTAGACTCTCTGAAAAAGTATTTAGAAAGTATAGAAGAAGAGAAGAAGAACTCTCAGCCTAAAGCATAAGAATTTCTAAGGCATTATTAAAATAAATTTTTATGACTAACGCCAAATAATTTTTTAAATTCGTTTTATTGTGATTTTATGAAATGGCAAAGGAAGTATTTTTACGTCAATCTTCCGGCCTGGTAAGAGATGTAAGTCCATGGTCGTCAATGCTAGCAAATTGGGCTCTAGTAACTGGAGGTACTCCTCTCCTAATAATATCATGGTTATGGCTGGCACCAGGAGCTAACTGGACTTTAGCTTACTTAATTACTTTAGTTCCAACACTAGGAATGGCTTTCTTATACTACGTTGCAGCATCTTCAATGCCTAGAGCCGGAGCTGATTACGTATTTAACAGTAGGGCAATACATCCTGCAGTAGGTTTCGCAAATTATTGGGGTCTATTCATAGCTTTTGTGCTTTCTCAAGGGTTTTACAGTTATTTAGGCGCAAGCTGGATAGGCTATTTATTTACGGGATTAGGACTTTATTACCATTCCTCTTACTTACTCTCAATAGGTTCATTTTTCACTTCTAAAATAGGAAAAATAGCCTGGGGTCTCCTTGTAGGCACGTTAATAACTTCCTTGATTGCCTTTTCTACAAGATTCCACTGGAGATTTATCCTTATAACGGGCATAATCAGCGTAGTTGCAAACATTATAATGTTTATTGCACTGCTGCAAATAAATCCATCCGCTTTTTCCAATGTTTTATCCTCATTTAGCGGAATTACTAACGCTACTCAAAACGTTATATCTTACGCAAAAAGCAACGGACTTAGCTTTTATCCAGCAATTTATGCAACATTACTAGCTTCTCCTGCAGTGTGGTATTATTACAGCTGGTATAACGTTCCCGCCTCATGGTCTGGAGAAATGAAGAAGGTCAGAATTAACGTATTTCTCTCCATTGTAGTAGCTATCATACTTTCAGCAATTTATTACATCCTGTTCACACAAATAAACTTAAGCTCTTTCGGCTCAAGATTTCTTGATTCATACTCTTACCTTTATTATAAGAAGTGTTGTTGCGGGCTGAGTATTGCAAATCCGCTGATTTGCAAATTATCAAATATAGGAAATTTCACTCCTTTCTTTGCACTTCTTATGCTAGGTAACCCGATCCTTTACATTATAATGTTCATAGCAATTTGGTTACCTAATTATTATAGCGGACCGCCTCTAGTCGTAGGTCTCTCCAGGTATTTATTTTCCTGGTCTTTTGATAGGATAATGCCTTCTTGGATGGCAGACGTTGATGAGAGGTTTAACGCTCCTGTAAAGTCTATCATCCTAATAACAATACTTTCCGCATTAGGAGTTATAATGTACGCTTATCTACCCATCTTATCATTAGTAGACGTTACCGTAGCATTCGAGATAAGTTATGCTATATTCGCTTTATCAGTAGCTTTAATGCCTTTCATTAAAAAGCAGCTTTTCAATAACGCAGTAATAGTTAGAAAGAGAATTTTAGGAATCCCAGCAATAAGTTTGATAGGATTTTCAACTTTCGGCTTCTTAGTTTACATAACTTACATCACATGGGGAAACCCAGTGCTTTTGCCCGTCAATATGCCCACAATATTATCCTTAATACTAATGTACGGCTCAGGTTTTGCAATTTATTATATTGCTAAAATAATAAACTCGAAAAAAGGCGTTGATGTGGGATTAGTATTTAAGGAAATACCGCCGGAATAAGTTCCCTCCTTCTTATTTTTTACACTAGCATATTTGAAACTACCTTTAGGTCAGATAATATATAACTAATTCTAACATATTCATTAGGCTCGTGCGCTGTCTCATCACATGTCATCCAAACTACAGGGTTCAGCCCTAAAGACCTTAAGTATTTGGCATAAGTTCCTCCTCCTATACCTATAGTCTTCGCATCAATTCCTTTTACTGCCTTTATAGCGTTCTTAAGCATCTTTACAGTATCGGAATTCTCGTCAGTGGGTCTTGTTGTATCTTCCCTATTTGCAATTTCCACTTCAACTTTACAATTATTTTCAGCCTCGAACCTCTTTACGACTTCATTGACTGTATTTAATACATCGTCTACGTCGTATTGGGGAAGAATTCTACAGTCCATGTAAAAACTGTGCTTTCCAGGAATAGTGTTAACGTTTTCCACGTTCTTCTCAACCTTTGTAATTTCAAAAGTTGATGTAGGAGGGTCAAAGAGCTCGCTTTTAGCATCATATTTTTCGTGTAGCTCTTCATAAAGAGTAACACCTAATATCATGGAGAGGAAGTGAGCATTAACTCCTTTTTCTGGAGTGCTAGCGTGGGCTTGCTTTCCTATTACGGTAAATTTCAACCAAAGGATACTTTTCTCGGCAACCTCTATCATTGAGCCATCTGAGTTCCCTGCGTCTGGAATTAGTACTATATCATCATTGCCAAATAACGAATAATTCTTTGCAAGATAAGAAACTCCGTATTTACTTCCGGTCTCTTCATCTGCCGAAATTAATAAGGAAAAATTAAACTTAGGTGTTAGCTTTAATTCCTTTAGAATTTTAGCTAATGTAACACCTAGAACTATAGCTTGACCATCGTCTTCAACTCCTCTACCGTAAATGTAATCTCCTTCCACAGTAACGCTAAACGGATCAGATTTCCACAAAGTCCTGTCACCTTCTGGAACCGTATCCATATGTGCTATTATCCATAAAGTCTTACTCTGGTCTTTACCTTTTATTGTACCTATTAAGTTAGGCCTAATCTTTGATGGAACTCTATCGTCTTTAACATCAATTTCCTTAACGTCATCAAAGTATTTTTCCATAATTTCCTTCAATTTCTTTGCTCTTTCGTATTCTCCTTGACCGCCGTTTTCAGGTCCCAAAGCTCTTATTGGAATAAATTCTTTATAAAGTGAGATAATAAAATCCTTTTGATCATCAATCACTTTGGTCATGTTTTCAGATTGTTCCATATGTCATGTTAAGATAAAGGAAAATAAGCTTTCTGACCTCCTTCCCTCTCTAAACGTTGAACCCAATATCTGATTAGTAAAAATAATTCTCATCAGCTAATAATGATCTATAAGAATTTAATGTGATTGTATAGTCAATTTTATGAAAAATTTTAGAAATTTCTAAGCGTTGTGTTAGATCTTTTATATTTCCACAAGATAAACTAAGGGATATCATCACTATATTAGAAAATAATATGATAAAAATAATGAAATCTGCTTTATTTATGACAACTATTTGATACATTGCTCTTAACACTCTTTACTGTGAGCATAATCAAATATGTTCTTTCGTTTATAAAGAAAAATATGGGACTTCGTATTGGATTCGTATTTGTGAAATGATTTTGGGTCTACTGTAAAGGGCGAGGTTTGTCATCTGTTTTATCATGTGTTAAATAGCAGGTAAACATCACGTTTAAATACATTAGTTGTTAAGATTCCAATATTTCTTCAATATAATAAGAATGCCATTACTAAAATATCTCCAAATAGATTATATATATCTATATAGTAAACTAGAAAATATATATAGTATATAAGAAAAATATATATAGTAAGTTTCTTTAGAAGAATTTATGAAAATACTAGAAGAGTTTGAGAACAAACATGAAATATATGCATTATCAATACTTTCCGATCCTTATTTTGTATTCTCAGCTATGTTGAAAGCAACTAGCGTCGAAAAGGTAGAGAATAAGTATAAGGTGGAAATTCCAATAAAAGGAGTATTTTATATACCATTCAATTTAATCACTTACGTGACTGAATATACTTCCATAAATTCTGTTAATTATGTTATTAACGTTGCAGATTTTGCCGAACATCGATGGGGAAATATAAGGTTTGACGTTGAAGACAAGAAAATTAAACTCGACCTGGATATTTCCTTGCCATTAGATTTTATTAACTCTAAAATTCTAGGAAAAAGAATCAAAGAATTTGAAGAAAAATTCAATGAACTAATAAGAATTGAAAGAATAAAAAGAAAAATTTAAATTATTTATTTGTAGTAGGTGTTGTAGTAGTTAATTCCTCTTTTGCTACTTCTTCTAAAGCTTTATTCTTAGTTTCAGGTATGAAGAAGAAGGTAAGTAAAGCTCCTATTATACTAACTATTGCAAGCATAATTAATAAATTCTTAATTCCCAAAGACGCTAAAAGTGACGGGAACAGATAGGTAGTTATTGCCGCTCCTAATTTCCCGGAAGCTGCAGAAATTCCGTGACCCGTTGTCCTAAACCTTACTGGATAAACCTCCGCAGGAATTACGAAAGTTGTAGTATTTGGACCAAAGTCTATGAAGAAGAAGCTTAGTGAGTATAATAAGAATGCCGCACTAGCAGGTATTAAGAATGTAACCTTACCGCTCGAGATAACCATTACTCCGGCTACCGCAAGATAAAGAACCATCATCATAACAAATCCTTGGATTTGAATTGTTTTCCTCCCTAACTTATCAAGTAAGGCTACTGCTGTAAAGTATCCTGGAAAACCTACAAGATAAGGAACTGCTCCTAAGAACAAAGCATAAGCGAGATCTCCCTGGAAGGCTGAAAGTGATAAAGTTGTGTGTCCGCTAGGGAACGGCGAGCCGAATATTGGTGCAATTACAGGCGAGGAGTACAGTCCTGTCCCGTAGAATGCTATATCTAGGATAAACCATGGGATTGCAGTACCTATTAATAAAGTCCCATATTTAGATAAAATCTCAGATACGCTCATTCTCTTAGCCACTACTGGTTGTTGTGCCTCAATATCTCCTCCTAAGAAGTGGGCTGCATTCTTTGCCTCTTCAGCATTTCCATTTGCTAATAATGAATATCTTGGAGTTTCTGGAACTTTCCTTCTTAAGTATATTACTGTTGCAGCAGGAATTGCTCCTATACCCGCCATAACTCTCCAAGCTATGTCAGGAGGTAGTACTACTGCAGAAATTATTCCTACTGCAGCTGCTGCCAATGATCCGAGTGCTTGATTTGAGAAAACTAAACCTATTAATTTCCCTCTATCCTTAACGTTAGCGTATTCACTCATTATTGTTGCTGAAATAGGATAATCTCCTCCAATTCCTACACCCATTATGAACCTGAATATTATCAACCATACTAAGCTAGGTGAAAAAGCGCTTAGAAATGCTCCTAAACTAAGTAGAGTTGCTTCAACACCGTAAACTTTCTTTCTCCCCCAATAGTCTCCTAAGAAGCCGAAAAGTAACTGACCTACAATAGCTGCCCAAAGCGCTATGGAAGCTAATAATCCGTTCCAGAATACGCTATTTGAACCAACTAAATATGAAGTAAATCCTGGCATCGTAATTCCTGCATATTTGTATGAATCTTCTATAGTAGCTAGTATGTAACCTATTATCAACAAATCGTAGGCGTCGGTAAAGAATCCCATTCCTGCAGTATACCATATTTTTATGTGGTTGAAAGTTAACTTTAAGGAATCTATTGGCTTAAACGGTGAAGGGAACGATTTACTCATTTTTCTCGAGCTTACTATAGAAAGTCAGTATATATACTTTCTCTACATAAAATAAATAGTTTAACATGAACTAAATTGATCTATATAGTTAACTATAGAAGCCGTCGTTAACTTTTCTTTCAATTTCCCCTAATAGCTTAAGATTAATCCATGCCCTGCCAAAACTTCCTATGTTTTCTTCCTCCACAGTTATTAAAACATTATTAGGATCTCCCCTTATCCTAATTAAGATCTCCTCAGCCTTATGGAAATGCCCTTTCTTTTGACCTTTAACCAAATAATCGGTCTGAGAATAAGGATTTGAATTAGTTTCCCATCCATCTTCATTTAAAGAATTCTGAATATCTTGAACTAATTTTTGAATATTTATATTTTTATCTATGAATGACTTTTGCATAACCTATTTAGAAGGAATAAAATAAAAAATCAGCGTAGCAAATGTTTTATTTCCCATTCTGTACAACTACTTAGGAATGCTTTCTGATTTTGATGAGATAGTAAAGACTAAGCTTGGCTATAGCTTATTTCCATACCAAACGCACGTAAGCGAAAGAATGATAAAAGAAATCGAGGAAGGAAAGAGTAACTTCATAGTTGTGTCAATGCCTACAGGGAGCGGTAAAACAGTGATTGAGTTATTCATGGCTTATTATTTACTTAAGAAAGGTGTAAAGAACGTAATTATGATGGAACCCACAAGGTTACTTTGCGACCAAATGTACTTCAACTTCTGGAGAAAGATCTTCGGAGAAGATGTAGGAATGGAATACGAAGGAGAATGCACTGCTTTTGAGGAAGGTAAAAAAATAATTGTGTCAACTCCATTTACTGCAGAAAAATGTGCTCCAGAAACTGAGGCAATAATAATAGATGAAGTTCACCACGCTTTCGGTGACAGCAGATATGAGTCAACCCTAGTTAGTTTGGACCCTAAGTATTTGATAGGATTCACCGCTTTATTACCTTCTTATAAAAAATACATGGTAGACCCCAGACTAGTTGAAAAGCTGGGAAAACCGAAATTCCTAAACTACGATTTTAAAGCATTAGCAGAAATAGATCCTACTTTTAACCCGCCTAAAGCAATTGCAGATGTTTTTGACTCTGAAATGAACAAAACTGAAGATTCCGCTTATGACACATTTTTCAGAGGACAAGTAAAAGGAGATAAGAACACTTTAAAATTCTTAGAAATGACTCTTTACAGTTACGGTAAAGAAGCTTTTTGCGAAAGCTTGGGAAGAATGGAAGGAAAGATTGAGGAAAATCCCCAATTAGACTTCTTATGTGAATCGAAGGAATTAAGCCATAAAGCAAGAGCTTTAAGACAGATTCTCTCCATTTACAAGATAGAAGATTTCAAGCCCGTATTGATATTTACAAGCAGAAAAGCAACTGCTTACGAATTTGAAAAGACGATCTCAGATTTAGACCCAGGTAGAATAAAAGTCCTCACAGGAGATTCCTCAAAATTTGAGAGGCAAAAATTAGTTAAAAGCGCAAAGAGGGGAGACATAGACGTAATTATCTCAACGTTAGTAGGAGAAGAAGGAATAGATATCCCTGAGGCAAAACTGTTAGTAATGACAGATGTGCCACAAAGTCCTCTTAGGTTTTACCAGCGTTTAGGAAGGTTAATAAGGAGCAAAGGCGATGAAAGCACGGAAGATACTTTAAAGTACTTAGTTGTAGCATTAACCCCTAAAACTCCAGAATATGATAATCTGGACGATGCATTAAGGAATTTATACCTTGAAGGAGTTGACGTAAGTTACATAGTGGAAAAGAAAGAGGGAAAAGGACCTGTTGCGAGAGTTATTGATATGGTAAAGAAGGAAGGAGGAGGAACATCGTTTTCCAGGCTCGACTCTAACGTAGGAAATATTTCCTCAGTAGAGGTGCTTCTTTCTCCGAAGAACGCAGAGACTCAGATGGGAGACTACGTAGATAGGGCAATAAAAGAAGGAAGGATATTTTACTATTATGATGTTGATAAAATGGCAGATTTAGCATCTAAACTCCTCTTAGGGAGTTACTGTAACTTATGCTTCGGAGAAAAGTGTATGAAAGTTTGTAAGGATTGCATAAGAGAAGTAGGTAAGCTATTAATTTCTAAGAAAGGTAAGGTTAAGATAGAGAAAAAAGGATTACTTTTGCATTACATGGAGTTAGTACTTCCAGAAAAAATTGATGAGGTTATTGGGGTAATGAAAAAGGAGAAGGAAGAGATCGAGAGCAAAATTGAATACAATTCTGTTTCACTCTCATATATGAAGAGAACGAATGCTTACTCAATAACTCTAAATTTTAACGTAAGCGCTGAAGGAATGACTGTTTACCCTAAATTACAGCTGGATTATTATAATGCAAACGAGCAGGAAATGAAATTAGCAGAAATTAACTCTAAGCTCATAGGATATAAGGCAATTTATCTATTTTTACAACAGTTAAAATAGTTTAAAACTGTTCAATAAAAACGTAATATGTACAATCCAAAACTATATTAATACCCCCATGCATATTATATTTGGTAAAAATATTCGGTGGAATGATGCACTCGCATCTGAAGGTTTTTTACGAAGAATCCTTCCCTGTTTTAAAAGTAACCCATAAGTTACCTATTCTAAAACGAGGGAAAGGAAGCAAAGTATGGGATATAGGAAATAACGAGTACATAGACTTTGACATGTCAAATGGAAACGCATTACTGGGCTATGGAAATCCTGAGCTAGTAAACGTAATAACGGAAGGAAATATTAGACAAAAGGAAGTTATTGAAAAGCTCAAACAAAGATTTTCCTTAAAATCAGTTAAAATATTTTCAACTGAAAAGCAGGCTAAAATTTATGCTGTTAACTTAGCTAAACAACTCACTGGAAGAAGGAAAATATTAAGGTTCGGTCAAAACGATTTAATAAAGAAATGCGACTTAGGAGAAGAAATAATTGCAGAATGGAATAATTTAGACTGTCTGGAAAAAATAATAAAACAAAATTATAAGGAAATTTCAGCAGTACTCTTCGAGCCAATAGCAACTCATATGGGAATAGTAATCCCAGAGAAAGAATTCATTAAAGAGCTAATGGAAATTTCTAAAAAATACGGAATTATAACTATAGCCGATGAAATAAAGACAGGAGGAAAACATTTCAAAGGAGCATCAGAATACTTGGGAATTAAGCCTGATATTATACTATATGGTAGATCTTTAGCAGGAAGTATTCCTATAGGCATAGTAGGAATAAATCATAAGGAAGAAGACTACGTAAAAGTAAGTCCTATTTCAATTAAAGCCTTAGGTATAACTCTTGATGAATTAAACGAAGAAAGCCTATATGAAATGATGAGACTTAATGATATCCTCATCAAAGCTTACAAGGATTTAGTAGGTGATAAAGCTTCAGTAGTAGGTTGGGGAATTAGTGGTACAATTTACTTCAGAGATGAACCTCCTAGGAAATATTCAGAATTCTTAGAAATTGATGTTAAAAAATGGAATAAATATTTTAAAGGAATGTTAAACGAAGGAATAATCCCAATGAGTAATTACGATTCACAGTGGACAATAAGCAAAGCACACACAGAAGAAGACATAATGAATCACTTAGAAAAAATGAAAAAAATAACAACAACAATAATAAAAAATTTCTTTTAGGTTAAACAGCTTTATATCCGAATAATTTTTCTAAGTATGCTTGTTCCCATCTATCCTTCTGTATTGTATAATCTCTCTTTAACTGCGGGTCCTTTGTGGGCTTCGGTGGTTGTGTAGTTAAATCCATCTGAAATTGCATACTTAACGTCTCTAATTTACCTTCAAGGTTACCCATATATGCCCAGCCTACAAACGCGTACTGGACAGGAACTTTCTCGCTTACTCCCTCCATTTCAAGGATTTTATTAGCAGCAAACATTGCGCTCTCGAATGCGATTTCCTGATTCTTTGGGAAAGGTAGCTTTGCTGCGTCTCCTGCAGATAACACATCATCGTACTTTGGATGCCTCAAATCTTGTGGGGATCTAACATCCACGTAACCTTTACCTAATCCTGCCTCATCAATGAATCTGGGTCCTCTATTAGGCTCTAACATCGCTAAGATAGTAAAATTGTATTTTTCTCCTGAGCTTGTAACTACGTAGTTCTCTCCTATTTCTGTAATCTCTTGACCAGTGACTAGCTGAATTCCAGCCTTTTCATATGTCTGCTTTACGATATCCATTGCAAACGGCGGTTGGGTCTTATCGTTAGCGTCTATGTGGATTATATTGAACTTTTGCCTGACTCCTCTATGAGTTAATATTGTATGAGAAAGTAACGTAGTCTCAGTTGGTGCTGGAGCACATCTATAAGGTGCTTTAGGAGCATAGATTACTACAGTTCCTTCATTTTCAGTCCATAACCTTTCTTTCAATACGTTAACCCTACCAGGATCGTAAACTGTAGCATTCTTCCACCAGTATTTCTCATATCCAGTTATTTTAGATCCGTCAAACACTATTCCCGGAGCTAAAACTAAGTAGTCATAATCTAAAGCTTCTTTCTCTCCAAAAGTTGACTCGCTTACGTAAACTTTTCTATTGTCAGGATCCACTTTGTATACATTACCTACAACTAGGTTTATTCCTTTACTTCCTACGTTTTCATAACCCCTGATTATTCTATGATAGTCCTGCTCTCCAGTTAAAATCAGAGGTCTGCTAGGTCCTGCAAAATAAAAGTCCTCCTTGTTTATTACAGTAACTTCAGCTTTTCCTTTAAGTTTCTCAGCTAAAGTATTTGCAATTCCCATTCCAGCTATTCCGCCGCCGACTATTACAACCTTTTTCATAATCAATAACTTCTTTTAACGGTATTTAGGATTTCTTAGAAAGAAACTGACGTAAAGGCTTAAATTTACTTAATGAGAGTTATTGTATTTTGCTTTGAGAAAAATTTATACAAAAAAGTTTGAGAATAAAGAATTTTAACAAAATAAATAGTTAGACCTAACGAAATTTTCGTAAAGACTTTATTTTGATAAAAAACACATTTCTACTTGTGAAAAAGGTTCTCAAAAGTTCTGCTAACACGTACTTGAAAGAAGCTGATGAACTACTAGAAAAAGGCGACATAGTACAAGCATCAGAAAAATATTATAAAGCCGCAGAAGAAGCAATAAAAACACTTTCAATATATCTTAAAATAAATCCAGAGAATTGGAATCTAGCTTCAATTAATAGAGTAGCTTTAGAAATATCAAAGATTTTAGGTGATGATATTCTAGATTATTGGAATAGTGCTACAGCTCTTTATACAGCTAATCTCGATGAAGATACACTAAAAATTTTAATAAAAGATGTAAAAAAGCTAGTTGAAATTGCAAACGCAAAATATAATGAAGTACTTGAAAGAAGCTGATGAACTACTAGAAAAAGGCGACATAGTACAAGCATCAGAAAAATATTATAAAGCCGCAGAAGAAGCAATAAAAACACTTTCAATATATCTTAAAATAAATCCAGAGAATTGGAATCTAGCTTCAATTAATAGAGTAGCTTTAGAAATATCAAAGATTTTAGGTGATGATATTCTAGATTATTGGAATAGTGCTACAGCTCTTTATACAGCTAATCTCGATGAAGATACACTAAAAATTTTAATAAAAGATGTAAAAAAGCTAGTTGAAATTGCAAACGCAAAATATAATGAAGTACTTGAAAGAAGCTGATGAACTACTAGAAAAAGGCGACATAGTACAAGCATCAGAAAAATATTATAAAGCCGCAGAAGAAGCAATAAAAACACTTTCCAAGACGTTAAACTTAACACAAATTATTTCAGAAGTTAATAAAAAAGGTAGATGGAAATCTGAAATATTATTTAAAGCTGCAAGATTAATTAACGAAAAATATCCAGGGACGCTTAAAATGTGGAAATCTGCTTGGAAGCTCCATGAAGATGGGTTTCATGAGTGTGGACTGGATTTAGTAACAGCAAAGGCTTTGGGACATATTGTTAAAAATACAATTTTATTACTTATTAGCTAGAGAATATTACTATAGAAGGAGATAGAGGCAATGCTTGAGACTTCTTGCCCTTAAAGTCTGGAGCGTTTATATCATTACTATCGTAAATCATTATTTGACCTAAGTTAGTCTTACTCATTATGTAATTTGCATAATTAGCCAAAGTCCTTATCTCGTCAAAATCTTGTAAGGTAAGTAAAGATTTCATGAAAAGATCGTCATAAGCCTTCATCGATGAATATGCTTTTTCTAGCCTTTCATTTCCTCCCGCAAATTCGAGTGCATTCTGCCCTTCTTCTATGGCTTTAGCTGTATCTTTAGCTAAAGATAAGTCATTATTTACGTATAATACAGCCTTTTCTCCCTCTCCAACTATCCTTTCTAGCTCCTTTATTTCGCTTACAACATAATCTATGTATCCTTTTTCAACAACGGCATCTGGATAAATTGTAAACTCCTCAGGCTTCGGATATTCCTGCTCTGCAACTAAGCCTGAAAAAGCTTTACTCCACAGTTCTTCAGCTATGTGAGGAGCCGCAGGATAAAGCATCCTTATCCATGCTGAAATCGACTTCTTCAAAAGCTCTGTATTTATTCCGCTAGTGAAATCCAAATAATCCTTTATTACGTTATAAATGTCGTATAGAACTACATTGTATGCGGTAAAGAAGTCAAGATTCTTCATATTTTCATCAACTGTTCTTACTCTCTCGCTCATTATACTTGAAAGCCATTTTTCAGCTACACCAAAATTATCGCCTTTTGTAGCAAGCAATTCACCCACAAGGGAGTAAATTCTCTTAAGCTGTTCTGCAGTAGACGTAACCACAGTAGAGTTAAACTCTACATCTTCTGAAAGCTTTGGAGTGGATAAAACTATCCTAACGGGGTCTACGCCGTACTCTTTTATAGCCTTACTGAGAGGATAAACGTTTCTGAAGCTCTTGCTCATCTTCTTTCCTCCTACCCTTACAAAACCGTTTATTACAATCTGTCTTGGCAACTTTCCTAAGATCTCCAGATGATTGTAAATATAATAAGGAATATGATTCTGTATTAAGTCCCTTCCGCTATGCCTTGAATCTACCGGATACCAATAATTGTATTCTTTCCTTAATTCTTCTACTTCTTCTTTGCTTACCCCTAGATCTTTACTTATCTCCTCAGGATTTCCTAAACCTAAAAATACGTAATCAAAAAGTTTATCGTTGGCTTTCTTAAGCTTGTGAGAAATTGTATAAAATGCTGTATAAATAGTAGAATCTGATAAGCTGTCAATTATTTCGCTCTCATCCCAAGGTAGTTTAACTCCTAAACCTCTGCTTCTTCCTACAGCTCTCTTCCTTAAATTGAATATTGATTTTTCCAAATCTTTCCTAACTTCCTGAGGAACGAAATTGATGTTATCTAAAGAGTTCAGAACTGCGACCTTCCACTCAGGATCGTCATAAGCTATAAACCACTGATCTTTTATTATCTTTACTACTATCTGTGCACCGCATCTACAATAAATAGGTCCGTTCATTATCTCATAAATAGTATCATGCCTTCCAACACTGTTAAGTAGTTCTATTGTAGAGATTCTGGCATCTTTTACGGGCTTTCCTGAGATCATTTCTTTTACGTACTGTCTCATATAATCTGGAACGTATGTAGAAACATCCGTCATTATACCCTTATAGTACTCAGTCCTGTATATTTGATCCGCAAAGTCCTTCAGTTCTGCCATGTCTCTAATATCTATTCCTTCAGTGGGAATTTCAGGCAGGCCGGGGGAAGATATTACTGCATAATAATCATGAACCCCATTATCCTCAGCAATTACCTTATGTATAGGATCGTGAGCCGGAGTAAGCATTACTAACCCAGTACCGAAGGATGGGTCTACAAACTTACTTAAAAAGACATTAACCTTCTTTTTAGTTACCGGATTTACAGCTTCCTTGCCTATTAGCTCATCCGGTTTGATTTCTCCTATCATCTTTAAGTCCTTCTGATAAGAAAGCTTTTCAAATGCCTCTTTAGATAACAAAATTTTCTTTCCAGAATATTCTGCAATCACGTAAGTCGTTAAAGGATTAATTACAATTCCTATTCCGGCAAATACTGTCTCGGGTCTTGATGTAGCTACTGGATAAAAGTACTCCCCTTCGAAGAGTATAACGTCAAGCTTTTCTATTTCAGGTTCAACGTCTCCTTTAGTATCATGCATCCCTACCGGGAATTGGTCTCTAGGGCAATAACCTACAGCGTCAGTTTCCTTAATCAATTTACCCTTATCCTTTAATTTCTTAAATTGCCATTGAATTAATGAGGAAAACCTCTCATCAATAGTGGTAAAACTCCTCCTCCAATCAACGCTTAAACCTATAGCTTTTGCAGTCTTCTCCATCTCCTGCCTAAAATACTCTGCCAGCTTATATGGGTCAGAAAGCTCCTTTATCTTCTCTTCATCTATTTCGTAAACGGTCTTAAAGAAGTCGATAATATCTTGGTCTCCTCTCTTTATTGAATCTGCGACTGAAAGTATCGGAGTTCCTGTGAACTGGAAAGCAAAGGGAAATAGAACGTTATATCCTTTCATTCTCATGTACCTTGCGTAAATATCCGCAGTAGCGTAAGTCCTACCGTGGCCTATGTGCATAGGACTATTAGTATAAGGAAAAGGAACTGTAATAAAGAACTTAGGTTTTTTCTCATCAATGTTTGCTTCAAAAATTCTCCTTTCTCCCCAAACTTTCTGCCATTTTTCTGCTATAACATTAAAGTCCATAATATCAATAGCAAATAGGAAGATATAAATAATTTTGAGAATTTAAACAGCTTAAAGCGGGAGAAGGTTTAATTCCTTCTCCTTCTTCTAGTTATAATAACGGCAGAAAGAGCCTATAGGGTTATCAACTTAAAAGGAGAAGTTTTAGAAGAATTAAAAACAGCAGAAGAAGCATACAACTACGCAAAAACAATAAAATATAGGGTTAGAATTGAAGGCCCTAAAGAGGTATATTTTAAGTGAGGATAAAGGCTATAATAGAAGATATAGAAGAATGGTTTTATGTCGATACATGATTTTCAGGAGATACTATAGTTACTTCTGAGATATTTGATAGAATACCTTTCTCGGCAAGCGATGGAGGAGAAATTTGTTTGACTACGAAGTTATGTTTTTCAGTAGTTCAAAAATACGCTACACTCAGAATACTAAATTATGAAACCTTATGCAGATGCTTATGGTATCCCAGAGTGGAGGAAAATATAATAGGAGAAGGTATACTTTCCAAGGTAGGATTAATTTTGGATTATAAAAAATTTGAAGTTAAGGATCCTTAGTCACTTTCCTATCCCTAATTATATACCAGGTTCCTAAACCTACTGCACCTAACTTTCCTTCAGAATCCCTAAATTCTATCTCGACAACTACTGCAGTCCTTCCCTTCCTCACTATTTTTGCCTCAACAGTAAAAGGACCATCATACATTGGTTCAAGGAAGTTAACCTTAAGTTCCTGCGTAACTTGGTCTATTCCATCGTTTATTGAAGCTACTGCTAACCCTCCTGCATAGTCCATTGAAGTCATTATCATTCCGCCGTGGAGAACCCCTCCTCTTCTGCATATTCTTTCAGAATAAGGAATTTCTAACTTAGATATTCCATCTTTAACTTCTATAACTCTCATCCCAAGGTAAGATGCAACACTCTCTTTTTCTATTACCTTAAAATCCATATAAGAATAAAAAGCGACCTTTATCTAAAATTTTTCTAAAAGTTGAGTATCTCATATCCCTTAGCTACAAAATCTGCAATAACTGGACCTACTAAAGTTACAGTTAATCCTTGAACTTCTTTCAGTTTATCTGTAATATTCATACTATCTCCTACCAGTTGACAAGCATAAACTTTTTCTAGACTCACAAGTTGGTTTAGCATATTCATGATGTCGGGATCTTTTTCAGCTATTAATTGTTCGCTAGGACCAAAGAACATAACTTGAACATCATCAAATAGATGCTTTTGCTCTCCTACTAGTGCTAAAGTTAATCCAGTTAGTATCTTAGCTTTTTGATCTTTACCAGAATTTATCATTACAACAATGTTTTTAGCCATGAGTTAATCTCTTTCATAGGAGAATTTAAAGTTTGTTAACGGACTTTAACATAATAATTTGAGTAATAAGCAAAAACATCTATGGTATATCCACTTAAGTCGTGTTATGGCAAATTAATAATTACAATATTATTTTAACTTAATTTATGTAAACGTAGATAGGACTTATATAGAAAAATCTAATTAGCTAACTTACTTATCTTTACAAAAATGATTTCAAAAATAAGCAAGCTGCCCATAATGGACAAGGAATTCTTAAAGTCTTGGTTTAGCGATTTAGATAATGTAATAGAATGCATACCTTCTGCAATTAAAAGTGACAATACATTAATCATTGAACTTAATCCTGGGATTTTTAAGAAAAGACTAAAGCTGAATTATTATACGAAAATAGATAAAAACTTCTTCCAATTCAATTTTATTAACGATGAGAATACCCTTAGGATCTACATTATACTTGATGATGAACCTTTCTTTAGAGTATATTATGAAGGGGCATATGAAAAGAACTTTGGAAAAATCGCAGATGAAATAAATAAGAATATTAAGGAAAGGCTATCTCTAGATTATATTGGTTATAAAAATAGAATGGAAAATATTATGCTTTCAGATAAACTTAAGGGTGTTTCGTTTATAACTAAAATTGTAGCTAAATCTAAGTTACTCTTAGAAAAAGACGTTTGCACCACAGATTTAGTATCAACAATTGAGGAAATAATTTCCTCAATTTTTCCACAGCCTGCAGTACTTTACATTACGGGTTACGGTGACGGAGTTTTCAGACTAGTTTTCATAAATGGAGAATTTAGAGGTATTTATATAAATTATGAAGGAAAAGAAAGCTATTCAGAAGACGATTTAAAAAATCTTAAAGGAAAATTCAAGGTGTCAGTTTACTCCGCTAATCTAGGAGACGTTTTATCTAATTAGGACTAACCTTATTTTCTGCAGACTCAGTTAACCTAGTCCCTAAGGTTTCAGGTCCTAGGTGAACTACCCTGCCCTAACGGACAGGGCTTCCTGCGTCAAAGCCGAGGCTTGCCAACGGTAGAGGTCTCAGCTCCACAAGCACTAAGGGTCGTTCTAACCCCGATCTATACAAAATGTTAATTGTCGCATTATAATCCCTATCTACAGTCCAACCACACTTAGGACACGAAAACACACGATCCACCAAAGTTAGATCCCTCCTAACATAACCATACCTAGCACAAGTCATAGACGTGAAAGCAGGATTAGCAAAACGAACCTCCTTACCATACTTCCCAAACTGATATCCCATGATACTCCTAAACTCATGAAAAGCAACGTCATGAAGCCTCCTCCTCATAGACCTTAGAGATTTACCAACAAGTTGCCTAACGTTAATGTCCTCCATTACGAGCACATCATAATGCTCAGCAAAATACTTACCCAACTTCATGAACATGTCTATCCTAAGATTCTTCATGTGCTCGTAAGCCTTAGCTAGCTTAGTCTTAGCCTTAAACCAGTTCTTTGAAAGAAACTTCTTCCTCGATAGAGATTGATGAAGTCTCCTAGTCTTGTTGAGCGCCTTCTCGTAGGGTCTTACGTTTGGCACGTATTCCCCGTCAGAGGTAGTAAGAAGTTTCTCTATATTGACGTCAACAGTAACTACTTTGTTTGTCTTGGGGAGTTGAGGAAACTCCTGATCGACAATGAAGGTAATGTATATTCTCCCTGATGGCATTAATTTGACTACGACCCTCTTTACCTTGTCCAGCGGGAAGTCCCTATGCACGATAACGTGAAAGACTCCTAGATTTGATAACCGTAGCGTGAACATTTTCTTCTTGTTTTTCTTACTCTTTGTTCTTATTTCTCTCACTTTCAGTACTTTCCAACCTGATTGAGGGTAGACTAAGGAGTACCACTTATGAAGTTTCTTTTCCTTTGGGTAACGTGCTAAACCATCGAAGAACCTCTTTCTAGCGTCGTAGAATCTGTCTGCAATCTCTTGCACTGTTTGGGAATAGATTTGTTGGTATTGTTTATCCTGTTTCCTCAAGTCGAGGGCAAGTTGCCTCAACTCAGTCTTATTTAATCCTTTCCCGTCTCTTCAATAGAAATATGAATCTGCCCAGCGTAAGGTGTTGTACACTTCACACACTAACTTCAACTGGGCTTTTAACGCCCTCAACGTTTGTTCGTCTGTGTACGCTCTGAAGCGTAACCCTACGTCAGACATTAATAGATTGTTCGAAGAGCTGAATATTTATCTTTTACTACAAAGGGGGCTATCCATCCCCACGGATGGGGTCTTCCGCCCCCTTTGAACCCCCATTAGAATAAATCTAAGAATGGAGCCTTCCTAATTGTTTTTTAGCTCTAACATCCTCAAATACAGGAGTTTCTTTCATTGTAAGCCTAATAGCTAACGCAATAAACGCAGGCACTAGAGAAGTTAGGAATAAGTACCTCCAAGCATAGACGTCTAAAGCCTTTACTCCAAAGAGTGCAATAAAAGCTCCTTCAACTATTGCAGCTAATGCGGCACCAAATGAGAATCCCCCTTGAACTAAACCGCTAATTAAACCCCTCCATTTGAACGGAGTCCACTCCATTGCAAACGGGTGCCCTGCAGCGTATTCTCCACCTGCGAATACTCCTACAGCTATCCTAATGAGAACGAATAAGATGAAAGACAATATCCCTACCGCAGCATAAGTAGGAAGTGCAGATGTTAACGCACTGGAAATCCCCAGCCCTAGAATTGTAATTATTAAGTCTCCTTTTCTGCCTATTTTATCTCCTAGATGCCCAAAAATTGCTGAGCCCAAAGGCCTAAATATTATAGTTAAAGAGTATGCAAGTATTACTGTGAACACACCAATTAATGAAGACGATGGAGGAAAGAGGACAGTGGCAATTACTGGAGCAATTGTTAAAATCATAGTTAAATCGTATGCATCTAAGAGGAATCTGGTAAATTGGGAAGCTATCGCTTTTTAACTGTTTGATGAAAAGCTATTCGGTTCCATATTGTTTATACAATATGGAATAGTTTAAATTATTTTTGTTAATTCCCGAGAGTGTAGCCTATTGAAACTTTCTTTCAAACAATTTTATATAAATAAAACTTTTAAGTTAGCCTAAAATTAATCTCTATGGCCGATTAGTGAAGCTAGGGAATGGCGTCTCCCTGGGGATTTTCCCTAAACCGCCCGATTTCATGAGGGCTGATGACGCCTATCTCTAAAGAGATAGGTGAAAAGCCCATGAACGCTCTAATACTCAGTTTAATAATAACTCCGTTGTTAGCTAGTTTACTCTTCTTCAAAGGTATTAAATACTCAACAATAATCTCAGGAATCACTGAAGTAATAATTTCACTATTACTCCTCAAGGATGTACCTATAACGTGTACTTTTTACGTTACCGAATTTACTTGGTACTTCGTATTGATGGTATCTTCAATATATCTATTATCTACCCTATTCTCTATAAGTTATCTAAATGGAGAAAAGACAAAAATAAGCGAAAGAACTTACTTTTTGCTACTGAACTTCTTTGCATCCTCAATGTTTTTCGCTTTAGTAATAAACAACTTAGGCTTAATGTGGGTAGGAATTGAAGCTACAACAATATCCACAATACTCTTAGTAATAACTGAAGGTACAGACACCGCAATGGAAGTAGGTTGGAGGTATACAATAATAGTCTCTGCAGGAGTTACATTTGCATTCATCTCAATTATTCTAGTATACTACAGCACGCATTCCTTAACAGTTTCATACCTAATAATGAACCATTCACCATCATTAACGTTAAGAATTGCATCAGCAATAGCCTTAGTCGGTTTCGGTACAAAGGTAGGTGTATTTCCAGTAAATACTTGGTTACCTGACGCACACAGTGAAGCGCCTGCACCAATAAGTGCAATGTTCTCCGGCGTCTTATTGCCAGTAGCTTTATACGTTCTTTACCAATTTTACGAAATATGCCCAATTTTTACGTTATACTCTTGGATTTCTACAATTTCCATAGTTATTGCATCAATAAGTATGGCTAGCCAAGTTTTCTTCAAGAGACTCTTTGCTTATTCAACTATAGAAAACATTAACCTAGCATTACTAGGATTAGCGAGCGGACAAATTCTTGGAGCAGTTATCTTGTTGATTTCCCATGCATTCGGTAAAGCTGGAGCTTTTTACTCAAGCGGACTTCTAATTAAAACTTATGAAAGCAAGAGAATAGAAGAGTACGGTTTATGGAAAAGCAAATTTGCATCTTATTCGCTTTTACTATCCTCTCTCGCTGTGACCGGAACTCCTCCTTTTGGGACTTTTATAGGTGAGTTTCTCATATTATCATCTTTGGTAAGAAAGTGCATAATCGAATTCATTATAATCTTAATTGCATTATCTACTGCCTTCATTTCAGTTAATTATCACGTAAGTAAAATGACGTTCAAAGGAGAAAAAGAACCTCTAAATGAAAATAGTACCTTGGGTATTATATCTTTAATTTCAGCAATTATATCACTAGCTATAGGAATATTTATCATAATCTGGTGGTCTTTATGAGGAGAAAAATAGGTAAACTGGGTAAATTCTGCTTATATAGTGATGGTTACACAGAATGTGAAGAAAGCGAAGAGAAAGATAACTACGCACCAGCTTACGGTTCATTTGACTTCGTTTATGGTCCAAGTACTGGCGGATTAATGGAATCTGTGAGGCTTGATATTATAACATTCGGAGAATACATCAGAAGAGTTACAGTTAACCCTTACTATAAGTCCAGGGTAATTAAGATAAAAGATAAGGATATAAACGACACTTTACTCTATATAGAGAGAATAAACGCTTCCTTTGCGGCTTCTCATTCTATAGCTTTCCTATTAGCTGTAGAAAAAGCAATTGGGATTGAAGTACCTTACGAACTACTGCTGGATAGAATAGCAGAGATTGAGCTTGAGAGAATAAGGAATAACTTATTGGTAATTGAGAGGCTTACTGAATCTGCTGGATTTCAAGTACCTACAAATTCATTATTATGGCTAATAGAGAAGGTTAATAGAATAATAGGGAAGTACTTCGGACATAGATATTTTTTTGGTGTTAATTATTACGGAGGAATTAACTTAGAAGAAGGAAAAATAGAAGGACTAGAATTTATAGAAAAAGAGTTCAGTGAGTTATTCAACTCTTTAATAGAGAGTAGAACATTCATAGATAGACTGCAAGGAAATGGGGTCATTAAAGATGAAGAGAGCATAGGGCCCGCTGCAAGGGCTGCAAACCTTGAATATGATGCTAGAAAAGAAGAAGTAGGATTACCTTACAGAGACCTAGATTTTAAAATATCAACTTACGATTCTGCAGACGCTTTTGGTAGGTTCATAGTAAGGGGAAATGAAATTCTAGAATCTCTAAGCCTATTAGCTAAAATAAGTCTGAAAAAGGCGAACTACGGTATAATGAAAAGAGAAGGTAAAGCCATAGGAAGAGTTGAAAGTCCTTCTGGAGACCTTGCATATTATGTTGAAGTAAATGATGGAAAAGTTAAAGAAGTATATTTATTATCACCTTCTTCTATAAATATTAAAATTTTTTCTAAATCTATGGTTAAAAATATTTTTACAGATTTGCCTTTCAACTGGGAAAGCTTTGGAATATGGATCTCAGAAGTAGGGGTGAAGTTTGAATGAGCTGGTTCTTAAAAGGAATAAAAAGAGGAATCAAAACTGAAAAATTCCCAAAGGAAGAACCTTTAGATGTAGCACCTTGGAGTACCGAATTAAAGGGAGAAGGAAAAGTTGATTGCCCCACTAATGCGATAGACAACGGTTGGGAAAAAGAAAAGTGCATATTCTGTAGGAGATGTTTCCCAGAATATAAACCGACTGGCAACGTTAACATATTTGGTGTTGAAAAGAACAACACAACTTTCAAGAGGTCTTTTTATATTTATCCAATAGATGTAGGAACTTGCGGAGGATGTAATTTAGAACTCAAGTTATTGACTTCCCCACAATACGACATGAGTAGGTTTGGAATATTCTTTACAAACACTCCTAGGCATGCAGACGCGCTCTTAGTAATGGGGATAATGACCGAAGGAATGAGAGAAGCACTTATGAGAGCATATGAAGCCATACCAGAGCCTAAGTTAGTAATTCTTCTGGGTACATGTGCAATTTCCGGCGGGCTATTAGGCTTACCTCCAGAGATAAAGGGCGACGTTAAAATAGCAGGATGCCCTCCAAATCCTTACACCATACTTAAGGCATTAATGGAAGCAAAAGGTGATTAAAATGCTCCAGCTACTCATTTTATTTTTATTATTAGTATCTATAATAATTTCACTACTTAATAGAAAAATAGGATATTCCTCACTAGGAATAGCGTCGGCACTCATAATATACCAAGGATTACACTGCATATTCTTCCTTATAGCCGGAATAGTATGGCTACTTTCTTCAGCTTTCTCAATATTTTACGACAATTACGGTAAATGGTTTTCTCCACTTTTCATAACTTCAATTCTAGGAATGTATATCGTACTAATTTCTAATAATTACATAGAATTTCTAGCAGGCTGGGAAATTATGTCAATACCTGCATATGCTATAATAGGACTAAATAAGAAAATAGACTATCCAGCGTTTACTTTTATGGCTTTTGGAGAACTGAGCACTGTATTAATATTGTCAGCATTCATCTACTCGTATTCTATTACTGGTAACATATACTTTACAGAGCTTTCTTCACCTTTACCTTTCATAATATCTACATTTGGATTCATAGTAAAAATGGGTATATTTCCTTTCTTAGTGATGGAATGGTTACCAATAGCTCATGGATCTGCACCCGCAAATTCCTCTGCAATACTAAGTGCTACAATGACGCTAATGGGAGTATACGGTATAGTAAAAATTGCATCTTTAACAGAACGAAGTATAGTAACTCAAGACTTTGGCTTTATATTATTAGGAATGGGAGGCTTTTCTATTTTCTTCGGAGCACTATATGCCTACGTCTCTGAACACGTGAAAGGCTTACTAGCTTTCAGTACAATAGAGAACAACGGTTCAATACTAACGGGAATAGGTGTTTATCTAATTAGCAACGGAGTATTATCACAATTCGCTCTTGATGTATCACTCGTATTTGCTTTAGCTCATTCTATAGCAAAGACAGGGTTATTCTTCATTTCCGGTAGTGTTGAAGGAGAATCCTTAACTTACGTAAAGGTTACTAAATCCTTGAGAGGTAAAATAGGAGGAATATTGCTTGCATCTTCAATGTCTGGATTATTACCAAATATTGGCGGAGTAGCCGCATGGGGGCTTTTAGAGAGCTTATTTATGTTAGCTTATGTTGAACATTCCATCCTCTCTGTTATTCCCATAATCTCAGGGTCTATAGTAGCAATGGGTGAAGGATTAGCTACAGGTGCGTTAATTAAATTTATTTCTTATACTCAAATATTTAAGATAGGGAAAACTGAAGGTTCTGCCAAGGCTTCGATTACACTAGTAGTGGGAATTATTATACTACTTTTGGGATCAATTTCATACATTTTCTTCAGAGGATTTACTACAGGTGTACCATGTTTAGGCATGCTGGAAGGTTTACTTATAGTCTCAAATTATGGGAAGGCGTTCGGAGGAATTTCACCATTATATGTACTATTACTTTTATTTATAATAAGCTTGATAACATTCGGAATATTTGGAAAACCTAAAATTAGGAGAACCGAAATTTGGAATAACGGAGAAAAAATTGAGGAACATTATTCATCATTTGCTTTAGCAAATAATATCAGAATGATGCTCGCTAAACTACTTAGAACCAAAATCTTAGAAAATGAGGTAGTATTCTCTGCAGATATATTTTGGGAGGCAATGTACAGCCTTGCTAAGGCATATAAGAGGTTTTCTAGAATTTTATCTACTTCATACATGAATAGTTCATTAAGTTATTACATTTTTTACATGATTCTCGCTTTTATTATAATAACTCTCTTGGCGGTGATAATATGATTGAGGTAATAATAGAAACAGCAGTTCAAGTTTTAGGAGTGATTTTACTTTCTCCACTTTACGCAGGAATCCTAGATAAATTAAAAGCTAATATATCGACTAGAAAAGGACAGAGCATATTCCAACCATACTACGATATTATAAAATTACTAAAGAAAGAGAGCGTAGTTTCAGTTAACGCTTCTGCAGTATTTATCTATTCACCCTACATAATATTCTCAATTTACGTTTTGATATCTTTCGTCATACCTGTAGTTTACCCACAGCCAGTAATATTTACCCCTACTGTTGACTTTCTAGGAGGAGCGTTACTCTTCTCCTTAGCGGCATTTTTAAAGATAGCCTCAGCAATGGACTCCGGGAGTAATTTTGTAGCCCTCGGTACTTCTAGGGCACTCTCTTTCAACTTTTTGGGAGAAGCTACCCTAATTACAGTATTCTTTGCAGTCGCACTAATTACTGGAACTAACAATCCCTACATAGAGCTGGAGTTTGCTGAAAAACCCATGTACTACCTTGCTTTAGATCACGTATTTGCGTCAGTAGCGTTTTTCATGCTATGGTTGTTTGAAACTGGAAAATTACCAGTTGAAAGTTCAGGCTTAGCTGAAATGGGCATGATAGACGACGCACTAACTTACGAATATAGCGGAAAACTGCTTGCATTACTAAAGTGGGGAGGTTATATGAAGCAGTACCTACTAGGTTCCGTTTTGCTCAACGTATTTATATTACCTTGGGGCCTACAGACCGGAATTTTAGGTGCAGTAGAAGATTTAGGAATAATGTTCCTAAAATGGATGTTACTCATCTTCATTGCCGTAATTATTGATACTTCACTATCAAAACTAAGGCTGTATAAAGTTCAAGATTTTCTGGCAGTTGCCTTCGTCGTTTCTATTTTATCATTAATTTTCTCGGTGATAGAATATGATTAAAGAGGAGATCGTCGATTTAATTTCAGTAACAGTAATAATTACCGCCTTTTACATCCAAGGACAGGCTTACTATAAGCCCTTAGTGAGGATGAGTGGAATTCAATCAATAATTTTAGCATTACTATCCACATTTTTAGGAATAGTTACAGGAGTGTTCGACTATTTTATCCTCGCGGTGTTAGTTGCAGTACTTAGGGGTGTAATTACCCCGTATGTTCTGCTTAAAATGCTCGGTAATAAGTTCGGAGAGAGAGAAAAGATAAAAGGGGTAGCGTCACTTTTAGTAATTGATTTGGCATTCTTCTTTGTAGCTATTATCACAATTTACGAGTTCGTAATAGGTAAGATACTCCCTCAACAAGTTATCTTTCCTTTAGCTCTCTTTTTCCAAGGACTATATTTAATAACATCTAGGAATTCAACTCCCGCACAAATCATAGGTTACATTGAGGAAGAAAACGGTATAGTGATGTTAGGGCTATTTATAATACCTTTACCGCTTTTAGTTGAAGCGAGCGTCTTTCTGGACGTGCTAGGATTGGTAGTAATTTCGTCCTTGTTGATATACGAAAAAAGAGAACATAAACCTTTAGAAGAATTAAAGGGATAATCATTTCTTCCTTCTTTTCATAAGTAGCACAGCTAATAAGAGTACTACCACTACAATTCCACCTACTATTATGTAATCTGTATTTATTGTAGATACGTGAGTTACATACGATCTACTTAAGTATAGAGTATCCACAAAGTCTAGAGGACCATGTTTTCCACTAACTCTTCCGCTAAATATATTCTCATACGACTGTAAAAAATTATTAGTCTTATTATATGCATAATACCCATGAATATAATAGAAATGTAAGGGATTCTCACATAAGGCGTTTATTGTAATATTAATAATCTTTCCCCTATAAACCACGGAAGCAGTAGCATTATATTGAACGATCCTACCACTGGTAATATTTTCATTTACAATTGTTAATTTATAACTGCCATTCTTCAGATTTATAGGAAGATAATAGGGTATAAGTAGCTCAGAGGAGTTTGTAAAATAGAATTTCAAACATATCTTACTCCCATTGCAGGAAAACGTGTAATAGTAAGAATTATAAAGATGCTCATTGAATAAAACAGATATATTAGGGTTTATTGCTGAAGCGGCTTTTTCTAAAGATTTATTGCAAATTACATAATTTTCATCTACACTTATATTTTGCCCGTTAACCTTTATATTAGCGTTACCGTGAGCATTAAAATACGTTGTAACTAAATAATGAACTTCATAAGTTCCACTATAATTTACAGCAAATGAAAAATAAGCCTGTGTTGCCAAAAATATAATTATCAGACTAATAAAGATGACACGCAACATAATGACCACTTTTCACTTCCTTTAACTCAGGCTCCTTCTCCTTGCATACTGGCATCGCAAAAGGACATCTATTATAGAATACACAACCCTTAGGTTTATCTAAAAGCGGCACGACTTCCCCCTTAATCTTTGGTTCGGGAACTTTTGCATTAGGATCAGGCCTAGGTATAGCCTCAATTAAAGCTTGCGTATAAGGATGCATTGGGTTTTTTATGATTTCTTCTGATGAAGATATTTCCACGACTTTTCCGCTATACAAAACCATTATTTTATTTGAAATATAGCTCGCTATGGCAATATCGTGAGTTATAAATAAGATGGAAAGATTATTTTCAGACCTTGCATTATTGAGAATTTCCAAAATCTGGCCTCTAGTAGATGCATCTAACATGGATATTGGCTCGTCAGCTACCATAAACTTTGGTTTTAGAACTAGCGCTCTAGCAATTACTACCCTCTGCCTCTGACCACCAGAAAGCTCATCCGGCATTTTATATGCGAAAGCCTCTGGGGGTGTTAGCTTAACTTGTTCTAATGCTCTATATACTATTTCCTCTTCTTCTTCCCTGCTATGTACTAACTTGTGAACTCTCAGTCCTTCAGCTACCGCATCGTATATTCTCATTCTTGGATCTAAAGCTCCATAGGGATCTTGTTGTATTAATTGGAAATACCTTCTTAGCTTTCTCAGTTTGCTCTCCTTTAATTTGGTAACATCTATATTCCCCCAGAATACCTTTCCTTCCTCAATGTCCAAAAGTTTTAGAACTCCTCTACCTAAAGTAGTTTTACCAGATCCGCTTTCTCCTATTAATCCTAAGATTTCTCCTGACTGTATAGAGAAGGAAACTCCATTTACCGCATAAAGATAAACTTTACTGAATATTCCTCTACTTAAAGGATACTTTATCCATAAATTCTCCACATTAATTATTCCGTGTTCAAAATTTAATTTACTTAAAAGATCTTCACCTAACATCTTTCCTCACCGCGTAGCAATAAACCAACCTATCATCGACTTGAACGGGTTCCGGAAAGCTCTCCTTGCATGCTTCCATTGCTAATGGACATCTAGGATAAAAAGGACAACCTTTGATCTCTTTTGTTAAATCTGGAGGGTCTCCTTTAATATAACCTATTTGAGTGGGCTTCCCATTACTGATATCTGGGACTGAAGAAAGTAGACCTTGAGTGTAAGGGTGGAGAGGGTTCTTAAACATTTTCTCACTATTACCTATCTCCATTATTTTACCAGCATATAACGTCATTAATTTATTCGCAAGTCCTGCAACAACCGCAATATCATGAGTTATGTAAATCAATATCCTGGAAGCATTAATTACCTTATTCCTCAGTAAGTTAAGTACTCTAGCTTGGTTTATCACATCCAGGGCAGTAGTAGGCTCGTCTGCAATTACTACCTCCGGGTTCAACAATAACGCAGAAGCAATTACTACCCTCTGCCTCTGACCGCCAGAAAGCTCATCCGGATACTTAAAGAAGACTTCCTCCGGTAGATTAAGGTCTTTAAATAGAGAAAGAACTCTATTAACTGCTTCCTCTTCGTTCACGTTCTCATGCTCCATAATTATTTCAGTGAGTTCCTTTCCTACTCTCTTTATAGGGTTGAGTGCATTCATTGAATATTGCGGTATAATAGAAATCTTCTCCCATCTTATTTTTGTCCTAAATTCGTTTTTATTAATCGATAAAAGATCAAGATTATCCAGAACTGTCCTTCCCTTAATTTCTGCAGTGTCTGGCAATATTCTCATAATTGTGCTGGCTAATGTAGTCTTTCCAGAACCGGTTTCACCTATTATTCCTAAAACGTCTCCCTTATCTAAGGAAAAACTCACCCCATTCAGCGCGTTAATCTTTACATTTTTGCCCAATTTATACTTAACATATATATTATCTACTTGAAGCATTGCTAACTAACACCCGTTTTTACTCTAAATCTCTCCAAAATTGCCTCTCCCAAGTAAAATAATGATACACCTAACAGAATTAAGGCTATCGATGGAGGAATCACCCACCACCATGCATGAGCTGGAGCTGCTGCCGCATAATTATTAGCTAAACCTAACATGTTACCCCATGTAGGGAATTCGTATGTCGGAATTCCTATCCCTAAAAAGTCCAGAGTACTTTCCGTAAAGATTACTGCTGTAACATCTAAAGTTAACTGAGCAAATATAATAGGTAGCAAATTAGGGAACATATGCTTTCTCAAGATCTGAAAGTTAGTCTCTCCTAAAGCTCTGGATGCCTCTATAAACGGTTTAGATCTATTGACGTATGCCTCTCCCCTAATTACTCTAGCAGTTATTGGCCAAGACAGAACAGTTATTATTCCAGCTAATATAAAAGCCCTATCTGCGCTAAGGAATTTTGGATCATAGAGATCTAGAGCCGCTACTATCAAAAGTATTACTATTAACCCAGGTAACAAAAGTACAAAGTCTGTAATAGAAACTAATGTCATATCTCTTATTCCACCGTAATATCCTGCCAGAATTCCTACTACAGCTCCTATAGCAACTATTGCCAAACCTGCCAAAGCTGCCAATTCAAGATCAAATACGCCTCCTTTAACAAATAATGCGAATATGTTCCCGCCGTTAGCACATGTTCCAAGTACACCATAAACACTTCCTAGGAATTCGAAATAAACGTCAGATAGATAAATTGTAACGCAATCTTTACCTCCCGTGGGATAATACATTACTGTATATGTAACATTATAAGTACCATCCTTAGTAAATAGATCCTTGATCATATAATAGCTTGCGAAAGCAGTCTCGTTCTTCGGTAACGTATAACTATAAGGAGTAAAAGCTGGAACGTTACTTCCTGCTTGGAAGTAGTTCCATTGTCCTCCTTTTATTTGAAAATATGTCGAAGCATGAATGACATAACATATAATATTATGATTGGCAAATGGGGGAAATCCAGTACCTTGTAGCAATACGCAGATTGACTTACCGTTAGAACCAGTAATTTTACCTAATATAAAATAAGGTTGTGAAGTATTAGAATATACGCTATATTGCATTACATAAAAATTATAATGACAAGGTAACTTGTAAGTGTAATCAAAATTGTGATATAATGTAACGTTTACCGGTTTATTACCAATAATTTTAATCTCTATACTACCGTGTCCAGTATTACCAAAGCTTATCAGATTTTTACTGAACGACGTCTCATTATATGGACCGAAAGTAGAGTTCCATATGATTTCTATTTTATCTCCATTTATTGTTTCATTTCTTAGATTCCAATATGATATTACACCCGGACACTTTGCCGCAATTAAATTATAATCTGAGGGAACTTTAATATCTGGAGGTAAATTTCCACAAAACAGTGTAGCCCATGATGGTCTGGCAAATGGAGCAGCGGCATAATAATAATGAGAATTATAAGGACAGCACTTTGCATATGCCAAACTACCGGCTACGACGGTTATAGTTAGACCTACTAATATAATAAATGCTAGCAAAAATTGCCACGTTTTAAATAATTCCTTAAAGGTTCTTTTAATATTTCTAAAGTTCATTTTATCGACCTCCTTGCTCTAGGGTCTATTATGAATTCCACTACATCCACAAAATAAAGTAACATAACAGCGTATAAAGTTAATACAAAAGTCGAGCCTAAAAGTATCTTTATTTGGTCTCCCAACGCCGCATAGAATAGTTTATATCCCAAGCCTGGAATGCCAAAATACACCTCCAGGAAGAAATCGCCAGATATTGCGAAAGCAAGGTCTATTGCAGTCCTAACTATTACGGGAATTATTGAGACCCTCCTGGCATGAGCTCTCACAATCCTCTCCTTTAAGCCGGCTAGTCTTTCATATTTTATGAAATCAGAGTCTAAGTTTTCTACCATAGAATTCCTCATTAGTATACCCCTAGTCGAAAATCCGTAGATAAAAGTCAAAATAATCCAAGGTAACCAGAATACCTTCAAATCAGTTACTATGTTAGTCCAATCATGAACTTGATTATACACAGAAATAGGGTAAACCTTAAGGATTACTGCAAATGCCAGCCATAGTAATAGAGTAACTACAAAGATCGGCAAATTATAATCTGCTATAAAGTAATTCATTATAGCAACGTCTGTTTTCGTATTCCTCTTTACAGCTGCTATAGAACCTAGGTAAATACTGGCTAATGTTTGAAATATAACTGGAGGAATAGTTAATATTACCGTAAATGGCAGAGCAGAGAGCAGGCACGCCGCAACACTTACATGATTAGCCGGGCATACGCCTAGATTAAGCGTTAACATCTGAACAAAATAGACGAAGAACTGCGCCCCTAAAGGATAATTAAGACCTAATCCTCTATCTATGCATTCTATAGCTAATTTCCTCGCTAGTGCTGGATTTTTAGCATGAAGAAATTCACTAGGATTAATAAAATGGAGTGCAGGATTTATTCCAATTAGCTGGGGTATACCCAAAAGTAACATCCAAACAAATGCAGTAAATATAAGAAGCAATATTACTCTTTCAACAGCTCTTTTAGCCAAATAAGAAGCTAAACCCAAAAATATACACCTAAAAAAATGAAGAATTATCTTTTATTTAAACCTTATCAAAATTACAACTCCTACCAATGCTAATATAACAGTAATACCTATCATCGCTATTACAGCAGAACTAACGGAAGGAGCTGCAGGTGGTGTATATGTCACTAACGATGAGTTTACTACAACACTTGGAGGAGTAGGTGGAGTGTAGCTAGTTAATTTTGATCCACACTTAAATATAGTAGTGACGTTAGATATAGGAGAAACAGTCGGCTTAACAGTAACTGGCGAATACGGATATACTGCATACCACCTATATGCATAGTGAGGAAGCATCATTACATGGCCGTCCACTGTAACTGGAGCCTCGTAAGTCGCGTTAATGAATACTACATAGAATGTATTAGGCGTTAATCCGCTAGTTGGAACACTAACCTCGTATTGGTTACCACTCACATGAGTTAGAGTTAACTTCTCTATAGGCTTTGTAGACCCGTAAGCCCAAACTTCTGCATATCCGGTAGCATTTGCTATTGGGCAACAAGGCTTAGGAGCAGTCTTTATCAGCTTGCCAGTTTGTGTGACTACTATATATGGAGATGTTATGATTTGATTGATGTTTGTAGTAACAGTAGCAGTAGATCCTGCAGTAACATTATATGTACATGATAGCGGATTCCATCTGAAATTACCAACAAATGGCTTTACTATAGCACCTATTGAGTAGTTCCATTCATATATATACCATGGGAATCCTCCAGGTAATTCTCCATTGCATGCTAGACATACATGACTCGGATAGCTTGGATTATACTGGCAAGGCTTGTAATTTAGGTATAAGCATGGTGGGACAATATATTCATCACTAGCATCTAATAGACAGAAGCCCGTAGCGTTGAAGTACAATATTAATTTATACGGATTATTTGCAGGAACACAGGAATAGACTAAGCCAGGCATTGAGCCGTAAATTAGCTTCATTGGGTAGCTTGCTATCTCAGTATAATTAACATAAACTGGAATGCTTAGGTAATTACCTATATACACATGGTTCAAGTTAAGCCCTAATGGATTGTTAGAAGGACAGTAGCCTGGCATGTCAAAATACCATATGCTAAAGTTATAATCTAAGGCTGTCAACGGCCTGCCATTAATATACGTAGCATTATGAACAAAGCAGTATATAATTTCCTCACCGTTAACAATCTTATGTCCCTCTACAGTAACATTGTGTATTGGGACTACATTATAGGTCGCAGTACAGGGTTGTAAGGCTAATGGTGTGGGATCATTAGGAGGTACTGTCAATGGAGTAGGTACTCCTAAGTCCCATATCTCTGAAGAGGAGAAGAAGTTACAGTATAGAATATCGAAGTTTGGAGCTTCATATCCAGTTGTCCCCATTGACTCTGCAATCTTTCCGGTTATCGTATTCCCTTCATGTATATCAGTATAAGTAAATGTGTACCCCTCATCAGGAGATGTTACATAACCATAATAATTATTAGTTATAGCTGGAGTAATACAAGTATTCCATCCTAATATTATCCAAGGTTCGTCCCACTGTAAGTCTACTAATGCATTGGCTAAGTTTACTAGGGCCTGAGACAAGTTAGAGTCTTTTACATAAGCAGCTGTGAACTGTGCATTTACTGTAGAGTTAACATAACAATTTAGCGAACATGATGGCGCTAGAGGACCTAATGTGTGGTAATCATCGTCAATGAGCGCTGTATAGCTCAAATATCCGAAGTTTATCAATCCGTACTTTAAGCTCAGTAGATCAGTAACAAGGCATGACGGTGGATATGTTATTATATCTAAGTTCTTGCCGAAGTGTATTTGGCAAGCGTCAGTCTTTAACATTTCTATCCATGCAGGGCAATTATAGAAATCTTCTTGGACATAAATTGGAATACTAACAGGTGTTCCATTAGGATATGTCCATTCTCCCAATGATGAACTATATACTAATCCAGCGTCTTTTAAGTATTGGCAAGCCCTCTTAGGACAATATGACTCATGAGTAGTATATATGTTATATAGTTCACTTATTAAGGTAGAATTACTTGCTAAGCAGGGGAATACTGATGGACAGATGTATAACCCACTAGGTACTCCTTTTAAACCATTACATAGGATTTGAGATTCAACGAATTCTGGATTTATTAGGCTAGATAATGCCCATCTAAAGTACGTATTATTCTCTGGATAATATTTGAAGTTTACTTGGAAAAATAGAAAGCTATAAGTGACGTCATCATAGACCGACACTGTAGATAATTCCTTTAATGCGAGTATACAGGAGCTTAAAAACTCGGATGAAGGAACAGCATTAATTAATTGTATGTTACCTGATAGGAAGCACTCGTATATCTGATCGTTATTTGTATAATTCCATAAGAATATCATTGAGCCTAAATATGGTCCATATTTACAGTACTCTATTCCAGGAACTACATGTTGCTTCAGTGCTGAAGGTGGAACAAGTACTCCAGCAGCTTCTGAGACTACCATTCCTCCTAATAGCACTATTATGCCTATTAAGAGAATTTTATAGTATATTGATTTACTTTTCATATCATGTTTTTGATGTAATATTTGCTTAAAAACCTTTCCCAAATTCTCAACTTTATATATAACTAAAACATAAACTTTTGTTACAGTAAATGACCCACGTGTTCCATAAATGAGAATACCAGTGAATTTTAAAAATTAAAAATAATTAAGCCCTTTAGAGTTCTTACTTTAATACATCATTATTTGTCTATGAGATCTCATAAAAATTTATATTCTAATAAGGATTCATTCTATTGAGGATATAAATATGAAACCAACCCAGATAGGAATGATATTATTTATAATTATATTAATAGTCGTAGCTGCAGTGGGAGTATATTTAAATTCAGAAATATCAACACTGAGTTCTAGCTACAACTCAATCGCAAGCAAGTATAATTCACTAAAAAGTGAAGTTAGTGGCGTAGTGAATTCCTATAATGATATCAAAAGTAATTATACTACCCTATCCAGTAATTATGCTGCGCTAGTGAGTTATTTTAGTAAACTAGAGTCATATTATGAGGGGCTAAATAAATCGTTCTATGGCAATAAATCACTATTATTATCCGAATTAAATATGGAGGCTGGTTATGCTACGGCGTATCAAACGTTGGAATATTTAGCCTCATCCAATGCTAAGGGAATTGCGAGTATGTTCTGTCCAAATATTAACGGCTTCATTTCAGTAGGTAAACTTAACGGTAGTTTTACTGGATCCACTAATGTAGGTAAAATGTTCTCACAAATATTTGCTTACCCGATAGTCAGGGCTTTCCTATGCTGTGGAGCAGTATATAACATGTCTCCAAATGCTATCATGATATCAGCATTAGTAAAATATTGTAATGTTAACACCACTGGAGGAACCACGTTTATTTACGTCTTATATCACGTCACATTAAGTGATTCATCAATGTTTACATGGAAAATAAGCAACATAGATGTCTATAATTACTTAAATAGTATACAGTACCAGATGGCACTAGATGGAATTACTTATCCCCACGCTATGTGCTCTAAGGATACTCCAGTAATATCTGAGTTAGGAATAGGAGAATTCCCGAGCTATATATTAGTCTGCTCTAAACTACCGATAGCAGGAAACTATTCAGTACCTAATTTCGAAAATGAATTAAAGAATGTAACCGCTTTCAATTTAGAAGTGCAATACTATAACTTTACTGCTGTTGGTAATAGCCTATCAGGAATTATATATGCCCATGCAGAAATAGCTATAGGGAATAACACATTCTGTGGAGAGGTGAAAATCATGGAACATGCAAAGATACAGGCTAACGGGTTACCAGAAATATATTCAATATGTTTCTACACAATGTGATGCTCCATATAATTAAACATTTTTATTATTCATAAAATAAAGTTTTTAATATAATCAATTTGGATAAGACCTCTTTTAAACTGCCCACACTATCGGAAAACTGAAGTGCTAAACTCAATATAAATCTTTGTTTTTATTTACTATTAAACTGTATAGGGACTTTGGACTACTATAATAAAATAATTCATTAATTATGTTTTTCATTTTTTAAAGTAAAAGGCTTAGATGGATTATAGCAATTATATTATGTTCTATTTTCTTTAAAAATGCCATTTTCCGAGTATGCGAAAAGAGAGCTTTTAAACTAGAAATAAAAATAGAAGTAATGAAGATCGGAATTTACGAACTGAAGGCAAAGAAGGGAATAATAAGAACTACGGTAAAGTATTATGGAGATACTTTGGATATAAAAATAACTGGAGACTTCATGGTTTTCCCTGAAGATGCAATTTTCGACCTCGAAAAAAGATTGCAAGGACTAACACCTAGCGACGCCCATAAAATTCCTAAAATTCTTGAAGAATCTTTGTCTGGAGTAATGCTTTTCGGTTGTACAGTGGACGATTTTAAAAACTCAATACTAGGAGCATTAAAGGAGGTAGGACTATGAGAGTTCTCTTTTACGAAAATGATGAGAACCCATACTTCAGCTTAGCTTTCGAAGAGAGCCTATGGAGGAACTTAAAGGGAGGGAAGGTAGATAACACTTTAAGGTTTTGGAGGCACAAGAATGTAGCAATAGTTGGTTATTTCCAGCTTGCTGAAGAAGAGCTAAACTTTGACGTTGTAAGGAAATACAAGATTGACGTTGTAAGGAGGTTTACTGGAGGAGGTGCCGTTTATCAAGACATGGACTGTTTAATATGGACTATAGCAGCTAAAGGACCCAAAGATGGAGGAGTTAATTATTTATATGACGTCCTTTTACGCGGTTTTGTTAATGCGTTAAAGAATTTTGCTGACGTCAAAGTTGAAAACATAAATGACGTCGTCGTAAATGATAGGAAAGTATCTGGAACTTCAGCAACTCTTTACGATCAATATTACTTACTCCACGGTACATTGCTTATAAACACTAACCTTGAGCTAATGGGTAAGGTGCTTAAAGTTTCTAAAGCTAAGCTTTCTGACAAGGGCGTATCAGAAGTAAAGTACCGCGTTACTAACCTTGTTGACGCCCTCGGGAGGAAGATAGACACTACGGAGATAATAGATGCAATAATAAAGGAGTATGCTTCTCTTCTAGGAGAAAAGCCTTACTTTGATTTACCTACTACCGAGGAAATTAAGCTAGCCGAGGAACTTTATGAAAAGAAGTATTCGAAACCAGAGTGGAATTTACTTAGGCTTCCATCATCATATTTTGAATAAAAATAATCTTACCTATGAATAATAAAAGGAATTTTTCATGATTTATGAAGCAGTTATTGTTACTGTTTCGCAATTACTTAAGACGCGTTAACTCATAAGTCTGTCCTGAGATAGGAGTCAGATCAGAGGGTTTAGGCAATGTAACGTGGTTTGTTCCCGATGTTAACGTTACAGAAGCAGGTACACTACACTGATTAAATTCTACTCCAACTACAGTTAGAAATCCGCCACAATCACCTAGCGCTACTTTTATGCAAGATTTACATATTACCGAATTTCCTGCTTGTATAACTTTTGGAGTAGTAAAACTGGAACTACAGGTAGAGCTGATCGACGTAGTGAAAGGAGATGAAGAATGAGTTATAAAATATGCACTTACTACTATTCCGACGACTATTATTACAGCTACTATAATAAGCGCTATCATTTTATCCATGATTCATCATTAAATATGGAATATATTGTATGTTTTACTATGTAGCCTCTTTTATAGATTTGACTATCTCATCTAAAGCCTTTGTCCTTATGCTACTCTTTACAGCGAGGTAATGTATCGAAAGCCCCAGTAATATTGCTACTATTGTGTCCCATGGGAATGGAATTAATATACATAATCCGAAACCGCCAAAGTAAGATATAACATAAAGTCCTAAGATATACATGAAAATCCAGAGCCCCGCTAGGATCTCTTTCCTTGCGGTTAAATCTAAAAACTTCATCGAAACTAAGACGTCAAACAGTACTGTTACTGCAAATGCTGAAAGGCTTACGAAGAACCATAAGTTATTTGGAGAACTTAAGGAGTTCGTATTCTCATAAAATAGAATTGATGGAACTAACACCAGAATAGTGTTAAACATTGCAGCAATTATTGCTATTAACTTGGGTAAGTTAAGGAATTTATTAGCGTAGTATGAAAAGAATATTGGCAAACCTAAGAGTGCAGCTACTACTAAGTAGAAATCGTAAGCGAAGCCCGACCAATAAATTATTAACCCTGCTGAAACTGTAGCTAGAGGAGCCAAAACTTCAGCATAGGGTAGCTTATAAAATCTTTTAATTTCTCCTCCGGTTTTTCTAAGCGATTGGAGAACTATTCCAGCAGTTATGTAATTGAAAACTCCTATTGCAGAAAGGAATCCTATTAAGGCTATCCATGAAGGAAAAGGAAGTAAAAATAGTGAGCCAACTATTACTGAAAGGATTAAGGAGAATATGGGAATTCCCCTCTTGTCTACTTTCAGTAGTATTGAAGGAAAATATCCGTCTGCGGAAATACCGTAAACAGCTCTTGCAGAAGTACCTACGTAAATCCAACCGCTACCGCTAGGGGATATTATCGAATCTAAGAGAAGAATTACGGACAAGGATAAGAGAACTAAGTAAATTAATCCCGATGCTGGAATAGACTTTATCTGTTCATAGAATGGACCTTGAGAGTAAACCGAAGACGAAAGCGCAGTCCAATTCCCTGGAGTAGTTGATACATAAGACCAGTTTACTGCACCCACGAATGCTATTTCTAGGAGTAAATATAAACCTAAAGATATGAGAAGCGCTCCTATTAATGCAAAAGGGACGTTCTTAGGGTTTTTAGTTTCTCCTGCATATTCTACCGCTTGTCGAAATCCTCCGTAAGAATATATTATTCCAGTTACAGGTATCGAGTAAAGTATAGCGTTAAATCCCGTGTAACCTTCGTATGAAGAAAATGACAAGCTGAAATTTGATGGATGAAAGTAAAAAACTAGCAGGAACAATGCAGTGGCGAAGGGTATTATTAACTTCCACCACCCTATACCTTCTGTAATTCTACCAAGCAGTTTTATCCCGAAGTAATTAAGGAAAAAGTAAAAAACTATAAGCGCAACGGCAACCGCTACTCCCAGGTAAGTTAATTGCCCGCAGTATGAGAGCCCGTGAAAAACAGAGCTTAAGTAACCTACACTTGCTGAAGCTTCTATAGCAGGAGAAGATATCACCGGAATTAAGTAAACCCAAGACGAAATAAACCCTGCAAATCCTCCGTGAGAGTAATGAGGATATCTGACTAATGAACCGCTTTTAGGTATTGATGAACCGAGTTCAGCATAAGGTAATGCTATAAAAAGAACTAGAATACCACCTATTATCCAGTCAAGGAGAGAATAACCACCTACAGCGCTTGCAGTATATAAAGGAGAAAGTAACCAGCCCGAACCTATTATACTTCCGAACGACATAAATAGTAATTGCCACTTGCTTAATTCCTTCTTTAATTTCTTGTCTGAATTTATGCCCAAGTCTGAGGCTTTTAATTCAGTCACAGTGTAAAGAGTAGCTAGAGGTATTAAAGCGTTCATTTATAAAAATAATCGGAATTATTAATGCTTAACAGAATTTCCTTTAGTTTTTCTAGAGAAGCTTTAACGTCTCCAATCTTCACAAACTCATCTGGAGAATGAAGCTTATTCAGCTCTCCTGGACCGTAGACGATTGTAGGAATTCCCTTCATTCTAAAATACCTACCGTCAGTCGCGTAAGGAGTTATGAAGGGCTTCAGCTTGATGAAAGGAGGTAAAGGAGTATAGTTAGGTTCAGAGGAGTTAATAATTTCAATACCTTCCATTCTCTTCATGATATCTTTAACGCTCGCTCCGGGAGGGATCCTCATATCTATTTCCGCCTCAGCATAATCAGGAACTACGTTTACCTGGCTTCCCCCTTTAATTACTCCCGGACTGAAAGTTATCTTTTTCACGTCTCCATAAATTCTCTCATCAATTTCCTTAACGTTATTTACTGCCTCTTCTACATCTTTAGGTATCGCGACTTCAGTTTTCTCTATCCTCCTTCTTAATTCAGTAATATCGTCTACAAGCTTAAGTATTGCATTCTCTCCCAGAGAAGGCGTGCTTCCATGAGCAGACTTACCTCTTTCCTTAACCCTCACCTGCAAAAGCCCTTTCTCACCAATGTTTACTCTTTCAGAGCCTGTGGGTTCACCTATTATTACAAAGAATGGGGAGTATTCCTCTGCAAGGAACTTGCTTCCATTTTTCCCACCTGTTTCTTCGTCAGGAACTGCTGTAAAAAGGAGTGAGTAGTTTAGTTTGTCCGCAATACTTACGTAAGTCTCCATGAGTACTGCCAGCCCTGCCTTCATGTCTGTAGATCCCCTACCGTAAATTTTATCTTCAATAGCTTTAGGAGTAAAAGGATCTGAAGACCAACCTTCTCCTGGAGGAACTACGTCAAAATGTCCGTTTAACATTAGGGGTTTCCCTTTTCCACTCGAGGACAGTACTATAGGATAGCCCTTAACGTACTCTTTTATTTCTGCCTTAAATCCGTGATTCTCTAAATATTCCTTAATGAATGAGGCACATTCATAAAGCTGATTTCCGCCGTAGGTCTTAAAAGATATTAACTTTTTAATTAATTCTTCCATAAAAGAAGGATAACGCGAAAATTTTTATTCTCTACTCTATGGACGTAATATGAAATTACTTCTCGTTCTATTTTCTGCTTCTCCTCTTCCTTTCCTGGGTCAGGAAGGGCTTAATTGCGTCTATAAGTGCAGGACATTCGTCAATCTTTTTCTTAACTAGATTAAGGAAACAACAGAGTGAGGAGAGCCTTTCAAATGACGTAAACTTTATGGAGTTCTGAGGCCTTTCTGTTGATATCGTGAGAAACTTTACTTGTCCAGCTAATGCCTTCAAGCTAAGCTTACCTACTGTCGCTAACTCTGTAGTGTTCCATCTACCTTCCACTGTTTCAGGGAACTTTATCTCTTTCCAAGTTACATTACTGCAGTCCAGGTTAACTTCTACTTCTTCTTTTCGTGAAAAGAAGTCGACTATTTCAGCCTCATTACTCCTTTCTGTTAAGAAATTCTTTGAAGCTTCCTTTAGCTGTTCATTAGATGAGGTACAACATGATAGGGAAATTAAATCGTCGAGACTTTCAAAGTCCCTTAAGTTAATATTATTTGTTCCTCTGGCAGTTGCTACAGATAATAGAGTAACAGCGTTAGGTATGAAAAGTAGTTCAAATCTGAAATAATTACTCTCAGCTATCCTGAGAATGTAAGTCTTACCTGAAGAATCTGAGAGGGATTTTATTTCACTTATTTTCTTATATAACTCGTCCTTATCACAGCTGTTAATAAAAAATTGGAATCCTCGTATTTCCTTAATCTCTTCAGTGGAACAGTTCATATCACTAATTATTAAGGAGAGGATTTTATTACTTTCTATGAATCCAAGTGATTCCAATGAGACTGTAGTATTTTTGCATAATTTTTAACTACTTTATTTTCCTCTCATTATTTTCTAATATTGCGATAATATTCCTCAGTTTACCTTGTGGATAAAAGATCTAACGCATCGTTTAGAAATTTCTAAAAATTTTTATAAAATCAACTATATACAACCACATTAAACTCTCATAGGTCGTTATTAGCCGACTAACCAGATTTTGGGTCTACCGTAAATAGTGAAGTTTTCTATCCCCTTTGAACCCTATTTTATAACTTTACGTTACAAAGACCGCGTTACGGATATAGCAACTTATTAATACGAAGAGTATTCCGAACACATTTTCGATGGATAATCTTAAAAATAATCTATAAAATTTTATCTCATGCAATTCGTAAGAAATTCCTCAGGATTAGTTAAGAACGCTTCCCTTGCAGATGCGATGATGCTCAATATTGCAAACATGGGAGCAGGACTGGCAATATTTACCGGAATATCCCCTTATATAGTAAAAGGTGCAGTACTATGGGTAGCATCCTTAATTACTTTCCTCATAACTTTACCTTTAGTCTTCCTCTATACGTTCTTTATCGTAGAAATCCACAGAACAGGGGGAGATTACGTTTGGCTGAGCAGGAAGCTGAGCGGGAAAATAGGGTCTGTAATGGGTATAGCATTAGCGTTTAACATGCCTCCTTACTTTGCGTTGTCGGCGTTCTTCTCTGTAGCGGCAATAAATACTGTCCTTGAAGTAATAGGAACTTTAAATCACGAAGGAGGGTTACTTAACTTGGCGAGAACAATATTCGTTAATCCCTACTGTCCAGTAACGTTATCTCAGGAAATATTGATTTACGCACTGGCAGCAATAGCTTTCGCTATAATAATAGGGATAAACATAGCAAAACCTAAATGGGGGTTCACCCTAGTTACGGCTTTGGGGGTTTTAGCAATAGCAGGAACAATCACGGCTATGATAGTAGTTGGAGTGAACATTCCAGATTTCCACACAAGGATTATGCCTTTCCTGCAGAACTTTAACTTAAAACCTTCAGCTTACACCGGACCTACGTTTAGTTTGCCATCAACTCTTTACATGATACCTTACTTTGCGTCATTTGCTTACATATGGCTTTACGCAGGGCCTGCAGTATCTGCAGAAATAAAGACTGAAAAAGGAATAAAATACAACATCTTGCTGGGTAGCCTACTTACACTATTATTAATAACAGTCCCCTTTTACTTGTTGTGCGTTGCAGGAGGCTACGGTTTTAACTTCAGTTTATTCCCTACATCAACTTACAACTTCTGGAGCGTTGCAATGGCACTCTCAGGGAACCAAGTATTACAGTGGTTTATAGGGATCTCTTTAATCAGCTGGGAATTCTTCGTAATGGCTTTCGGAGTAGTAGTCTTCGCTAGATATGTCTTTGCCTTCTCATTCGATAGATTATTCCCTGAAATGTTCTCTAGGTTAAATAAGAGTAATTCGCCAGTATATGCTCACTTACTCGACTTTATAGTAACTCTCGTCTTCTTAGCAGTGCCTATAATAAGCCCCGAGGGAGTACAAGCTTTATACTCTTACACTCCTCTTGCAATAGCTTACCTATTCTTAGTGTCCTTTGCAGGAGTTAAATTCAGCCTTGAAAAGAAGAACACTGGAATGCTAGCATCGTCTGTTATCTCAGCGTTATTCATGATTTTCATGGGTTACGAGGCTTTCACTAATCCTTACTTCGGAGTAATATCAAACGGAGCACCTTTCTGGCCGGGCATTGCTTACGTCCTTAGTTTAATCTCCCTAGGAATAATAATTTACGTCTCAGCAAAGGTGTACAACGAGAAAAAAGGGATTAATATAGATTTAAACTATAAGGAAATACCACCGGAGTAAACTTCCTTCTTTTTATTTTACTTATTTTTCCTTCTCTGATATTTTCTGTTTACAGTATTGTCATTCAACTGACAAAAGTTTATAAATCTCTTGTCAGTAGAAAATCAAGAATGGAGACGTTTAATAATATTAATCCCTGGTGGTTTTATGATAATTGGGAAGATAAGGATAAGCATTTGAGGGAGTGGAATTCACAGAAAATTAAGTGGGTTCCAGAGTGGATAAAGGAAGTCGGCCTAGAGCCTTTCAGCTTAAACTTCGTTTACGGCACTAGACAAACAGGTAAAACTACAGGTATAAAACTCCTTATAAGGGAGATGATTAAAAGAGGGAAAGACCCAGAGGAAATATATTACCTAGACCTTGATTATATTACCTCCCTTTCGGAATTCAGAAAGATCTTGGAAGAACTGATAAAGGAGATGAAGAAGAGGAGGAAAGAGAATGGCGTAGTTTTCCTTGATGAGGTAACCGCAATAGATGAGTGGTGGAGAATTCTTAAGTATTTCATAGACTCAGGAGAATTCCAGAACGCAGCAATTACAGTTACTGGTTCATCTTTAATAGGGCTTACTAAGATCCCGGAAAAATTCCCAGGAAGGAGAGGTAAAGGAAAAGAGATAGTAGTAATGCCCTTATCTTACCCAGAATTTGCTGAAATTAAGGGTAAAAAGACGAAGGAAGACTTACTTTTCGATACGAGACTTGCATATGCGTTATTTGAGGAATACTTAAAGCTAGGAGGTTTTCCAAGGTCAATAAATGAGGGCCCTAATAGTAAGGAGACCCTTATACAGTCAATACTCTCCGAGATATATAGGGCAGGAAAGAGGGCAGACCTAGTCCAGAACATATTTTATTCCTTGCTAGATAAAATACCTTCAGCGTTATCTTTTAATTCTATAGCAGGAGATATAGGAGTATCTCACAATACTGTAGAGGAGTACATAAACTTCCTAATTGATCTGTTCCTAGTTGACGTAGCTTACTTAAAAAGAGGAGATGAAATAATAAAGAGGAAGGAGAAGAAGGTATTCTTCAGAGATCCCTTTATCCTCCAAGCAGTTTCCTGGTGGGTCAATAAGGAATTCGATAAGTCAGCTCTCTTGGAGAACGTTGTACAAGAACACTTAAGGAGGAAAGTAGAGAACGTATATTATTTTAAGAATTCGGTGGAGATAGACGTTATAGCAGGGGAATATAAAATAGAAATAAAGAGTAAAAGACAGCACAGGAGTTACCCCAAGGACGTAAAGGTATTAAACGAGGAGGAAATCCCTATTTTTCTTCTGAGAGTTTAAAGGAAATTCTATCATGAAACACTCATAGTTATCAATGCTTTGAATTTACTTACTTGTCTTGTTTATACCAGAGATAGCAGTTGTTCTACTTTCCCTTGGTAAATATGGAATTCCTGGTATTACAAAGTTTTTAAATTTGCGTTTGGTTAATTGAAAAGTATGAAGTCTGAGAAGCAGATTAACGATAATCAGTTACCTTAGGCTGAGAAGATATATAGGTCGTTGAAATATGTTTATGGAAATACCTAGATTTGTTGAAAATTTTAAGCTACGTTACAACTGTTATACTATAAGACATCTTACCTTTAACGTAACGCTTTCCTTAAGTAATTATTATAAACACCTTCTGTCAACTAGCTTTCCCTTAAGATAAAGCTCATAAGCCCTCCTCCTTTACTCTTACCAAAAATTTCCCACACAGAGTAAGGTATTTCCACGTTATCTACAGTAACGCTCTTCATGACTATGAAGGAAAAACCTCCTTTACCCCTCTTCGCTATCTTTATTACTGAGTGAGAAGAGTGCAAAGCAAATATCGAACCTTCCTTCTCCCTGTCCATGAAGCTGAATATGAAAGTCCTCCCTTTCCTCTTCCTTATTGATGAAACTATTTCAGTATAAAGCCTCTTGTGGTGAAAAGGGTCAAGTATTACTAATTCGCCGTCACCCATAGCTTCAATTGTAGGATTAACGTCTTCAGCCTTGAAAGCCCTCCTTATATAAATTTCAGATTTTTTAAGGAAAATGTGCTCAAACCTCTCTACTAGTCCTGGGTCTATCCCTCCCCTCTCTGAGACTATAACTACTTTTATAGGGGATGATAAAACCAAGGTCCTATGGTAAATTAGGTACAGTAAGTCCTCTTCCGTAGAGTAAAACTCAACTATCCTGTCCCTCCTAATGATTGAGTCAATCTCCTTAAATCCTAATCTCATATTACCAGCTCCTCGTATGCCCTTTCCAGATAATTTAAGTAATAGAAGACATCGACACCTTGAAAACCCCCTCTAGCGTCATAAAAACCTTTTAAACCCCTAACGTAAGGTACTCCTTTAATCCATATGACATAGTCCTTAGGTTCGCCGGAAATTATCTTCTTCCTGTACTCTTTATATATCTCGTAAAGCCTACCCTTGTCAATCTCCTTACAACTGTCTGCCTTAAAAAGCTCCTCAAGTGACCTCTTTAAAAACTCCTTTACAACGTTGGGCATGTTTTCCCTTATAACTCCCTTCGCTTTTCCTTTACCGAAATACCTAGTAGGATAAGGAAGACCTTCCTTATTTTTAGTAAACACCATCCATGGAAAATGCTCTACCTTAACCTTCAGACCAGTTACGTCCTCAAGCTTCTTTACGTAGTCCTCTACATGATCTCCCCTTACCGTAAGGGAGTCTATTATACCGTGCAATACTTCAAGTCCCATTTCTTCAGCTAAGTCAACAGCCTCCCTTAAGGTCCTCCTAGCGAAGTAAGTCACTAGCTCGTATGCCTCTATTTTGCCGAACTTAGAGTTCCTAAAGCCCAAATAACCGAAAGATGCTACCAAAATCCACTTTATAGCCTCAGCCCTCTCCTCGTCTTCCTTTTTAAGCTCCTCTTTTCTCTTTATTAACCACTCGAGTGCTTCCGGAACTATTCCTTTCTCCTTGAAACACAGGAAATGACCTATTTCGGTCTTAAGGTCATCACAGGAGTCTACAGTCTCCGCTGAGATGTTATACTTTACGATTAGGGAGGGGTACATTGATGAAAAATCTATTTGATAAACATCATCAAAACAGCCTACCTTAGGGAAGATTACTAGACCACCTTTATCTACTTTTTTCAGCTCGTCCAAAGTTCTCATCTTCTCTACCCTAGGTACTACCCTGGGTATAATCACCTTCCTCTCTAACGCGACCCAAGCTTCGTTTGCAGTTAAAGCTTTACCTATAGTTGAGTAAGCTATTTCCCTCAAAAGGACTTTAGAAGTGTAAGACCATTCTATTAAACCTTTTATAGAGACAGGAGAACGCTTCCTTGACATGTCTATTTTTACTATTGCTTCCACCTTGTTGCACCCTTCTCCTAGGCATTCTGCTACGTCTACCTTTACGTCTCCATCTACTACTTCACCGTTTACTTCCATTTTATCTCCCCTTTCGCTTTCTCCGTACCAAGATATGGGTACTACAGTAGCATAGGTAACTTTAGGGTTGACGTAAGCTCTCGACGTTATCCCCGTAACTTTAGGGAATTCTTCCCTCGACTCGACTACTTTTCCTCCCTCTACTTTAACCCACCTAAAGGGAAGTGCCCCTAGCCTGTGGAGAGTTTGAGAAACTACCGAGGGAGTTTCATTAACGACCTTTATCCTCTTCTTCATGTAATAATAAGCTGAGATGTCGTCAACTTCAAACCTATAGAGCTTTATTTTATTCCCGTTCAGATCCTTCCATTCTTCCTCATAAAACGTATTAACGTAAGGGTGTTGCAAAACTGCTTCAGGGTTATCGGTAATTGCATACACAGGAAAGGTTGTGTTTACAAACGCTCTCCTAAACCCGTTTAGGTAAATGACTAATCCGCCCTTTATAGGCTTTGCGTCAACTACGTAACCTTCCATTTTTACATTCCTCCGCTATTGAAGAAAGAATTGAAAGGAGTACTATATCCCGTGGGTCTAAATCTTCATCATAAGAGGCATTCTGGAAATACCTTACTCTCTCTTTAGCCTTCTCCAAGTAGTCCAGCAGTTCACTGGAATGAGTTCTCTCTAAGACTTTCTCTATTTTACTTATTTCCTCGTTTACGGCTTTGGTATAAGACGGCTGAGTTCTTCCCATATTATATCCGGTTTTAAAAATAGAGTGAGAGTTGGCCGAAAGTTTTCAGATTCATGAAATTAAGATCTGATAATTTCCTTTTTAAAATTTTAAACTTTAAAATTCCTTTACAATACTCTATGAACTCGATCTATTATCTTCTCATTATAATATTTTAATCTTTTCGTTCTTAAAGATAAGACAATAAAAATTTTTAATAAAGTTCATAAAAGCCCTCAAATGAAAGGTATATCAAAAACAATAATAGCCCTCATTGTAGTCGTAATAGTTATAATAGCAGGACTAGCGGCTTACTTAGCAATTTCTCATAAGACTACTACAACGTCTGTAACATTGACAGTAGTTACGTTCTCCGGAGAGTCAGCAAAGTTCATCCAGTGTGCTGGGAACCTCTTTTCTAAAGAGCACCCAGGAGTCACAGTAAAGGTAATATGCTATCCTTTCAGCGAATACATAACTGAGGAAATTTCGGCACTAGAAGCTCATTCGACTCAGTACGATATAATAGGATTTTCTTCAACTTCTGCGCAGAAAGTATCTCCTTACTTGATCTGCCTCAATGAATCGATGTTTAACATGACAGACATAATAATGCCCCAGGAGGACTTCGGAGGAATAATATATAACACAACTACGGGTAAAACTGAAATGATAGGAATCGCTTACGAAACCGCAGTATATTTAACAGCTTATAAGGAATGCATATTTTGCAACTCTACGTTAGCAAAAGAATTTTACGAAGAATACCACATGAACTTCAACCCAACAACTTGGGAAAACTGGAGCGTAGTACTAGACGTCGATAGCTTCCTCACCACTCACGGAATAACTAAATACGGTTTCCTAATTGACGACCACGTTTCACATGGGATAATAGATGCTTACCCCGCAGTCTTTGGCTGGTATTATAGGGACTGTCCTATGCTGACCCAAGGAAAGATAGGCGGAATTCCCGGTTACAATATAATGTTCGAAAGCTACACTTTATCGGGCTACTCATATCCTCTACCTTCATTTAACTCGACTGCAGGAGTGAAAGCTTTAGAAACTTACTACGACTTAATATCCTACGAACCTTCTCCGTCTTCTGTACAAATATGTTACGGAAACTTTGCGCAATTTTACCCAGAAGCTGCAGGAGCTTTCATATTTACTACACAGCTGACATGCTTAAACACGACAGAAAGAGACCATACTTACCTAGCTCCTCTACCGGGAGACTATGCAGAGACAGGAACAGATTTTCTGGGGATAAGCAAATACTCACCGAATAAGCAGTTAGCGGAAGAGTTCCTCGCCTTTCTTGTTTCGCCTCAAACTCAAAAGATTGCCTTCCTGAAATTCGGTAAGTTCCCAATATCTAAAGAGGCGTTCCAGAGCTTAATAAGCAACACATCAATACCTTCATATGAAAGAGAGTGGTTAACCCAGGTTTACAGAGGAGCAGAAGAAGCATGGTCAAACCCGCCTAACATACCTCCTACGTATCCAAGCTTAATTCCGTCATTTAACAATGAAGTACATTGCTACTTAACCGGAAAAATCTCCGCAGAGCAAGCATTAAATACTGCCGCACAAGATTGGATTAAAGCAGTAAGCGGGTAAAGTCATGAGTGTCGAACTTAAGGATGTAAGCAAGAAGTTCGGTAAGCTTTACGCACTAGAGAGGATTAGCTTAAAAATTGAAAAGGGAGAATTTTTTGTAATTTTAGGCCCATCCGGTTCTGGAAAGACCACCCTCCTTAGGTCTGTAGCGGGTTTAGAAAAAATAGATGAAGGAAGTATTTTAATTGAGGAAAAAGACGTCACTTCTTTGCCTCCCGGAAAAAGGGAAGTATCAATGGTTTTCCAGAACTTCGCTTTATACCCCAACAAGACGGTCTACGAGAATTTATCAATGCCTATAGAAAGCCTGAAGAAAGAGGAGAGGGAAAAAATCATTGAGGAAGTATCAAAGAGGTTAGGAATTTCCAACCTCCTCGATAGGTACCCTTCACAGCTCTCAGGAGGGCAACAACAGAGAGTGGGCTTAGCTAGAGCCCTAGTAAAGAGGTCAAAGGTTTTCTTAATGGACGAGCCTTTGTCAAACTTAGATGCCCCCCAAAGGATTTCCGCTAGGAAATTAATTAGGGAAATACAGCTGGAAAACTCGATAACTACACTTTACGTAACACACGACCAAACAGAGGCAATGGCTTTAGCAGACAGGATAGCGATAATAGACCAAGGAAAGATAATCCAAATCGGTTCACCAGAGGAGATATACGAAAACCCTGCAAACGAGTTTGTAGCTTCTTTCTTTGGAAACCCTCCAATGAGTATAATACATGACGGAAAAGGTAAGGTAGGAATAAGGCCTGAAGACGTGAAAATTGGTGAGGGGAATTATAAGGGCGTAGTTAAGGATGTGGAATTCTGGGGGGACAGATATTTGATTTACATATCTTACAGTAATGAAGAAATAAAGGCTTTTTCAAACAAGAGACTAAAAATTGGGGAAGAAATTAACTTTGATTTTAAATACAAGGTGATACCTTGAAGTACTCAATACCTTATTTAACTTACATCATCGCCTTAGGAATTATCCCTTTCGGAGCAACTTTCCTTTTAGTAGGACTCGATTTTAAGTCGGCTTTCCAAGGGATAAACCTAGTCCCGCTTAACATGGTAATTTACAATACCCTCTTCTTCTCCTTCTTCACAGCCCTTGCTTCTTCCCTCATAGGGACTTTCCTTGCAGTGGGAGTAGATATGATAAGCAAAGGGAGGAGAGCGCTCAGCTTACTTGTGATGTTACCTTATACTATCCCTTTCACGTCATCAGCATTAATATGGACTATAAGCCTTTACGGAGGATACGGTTGGTTCACTTACTTCTTAGGAATGAAGTTCGACCCCCTCTACATGAAATGTACAGCACTTTACGCAGTAACCTTAGTAAGCGTATGGTCTTCAATACCTATGCCTTTCCTCATAATGCTATCCTCATTGAGGTCAATCCCTTCCTACGTTAGGGAAGCTGCAGAGGTAGATAACCTAAGCCTTTCAGAATACTATTTCAGAGTAGCCTTACCCATGGTAGGAAAGGCGTTCTGGTTATCATTCCTTTTGGAGTTCATCTTAGCTTTAGGTAACTTTGACTTACCTTACGTTATGACTTCCGGAGGGCCAGGGTTTGCCACAACTACGCTTCCCCTCTTAGTTTACGATGAAATGTTTTCATACGATAACTTTTCAGGAGGGTCTTTAGCTGCTGCAATCCTAAGTGTAGTTGCAACAATTCCATCAATAGCTCTCCTCTTCCTGTTAAGAAGTAGAAGGACAGGATGGAAGTCCTTGAAGATAAGGATACCTAATAAAGTTTTCAAAGGGATAATCTTCGCCTTCCTATCTCTAGCTCTTGTCTTCCTTGATTTTCCTGTTTACTGGATGTTCCTAGTTGCATTTAGGAGTTCTTATCTGGACTTCCATTACCCTCCTGTTTTACTTCCCAAGGACTTGACTGCGAATTACTTCTCCTCAGCCGCTTCACAGGCAGTTCCTTATTTAGTATCCAGTGCAATAGTCGCAGTTACTGCCTCAATTTTCACCGTATTCATAGCTTTACCTTCAGCCTACGAAGTGTCAAAAGGAAAGCTAAAGTTCCTCCTACCTCTCTCAATATACCTTTATTCATTACCGTCAACTTCGTTCATAATCCCGCTTTACGAGTTCTTCTCCTCAGCTGGATTGTTGAACACTTGGTTGGCTTTAATACTATCGACACCAATATTTACTGCAACTTTCGCAGTTTGGTTGTTCTTTAACTTCTTCTTAGGTTTCCCAAAGAGTTATGAAGACGCAGCAGAAGTGTTTTCAATAAAAGGTAAGATGACTAGAATAATAATGCCTCTATCTAGACCTGCGCTGTTCTCAGTGTTGCTCCTTTCCTTTATATTCAATTGGCATCTGCTGTTTTATCCTCTGATATTCACATCAACTCCTTACAACTACTCCTTCCCTCCGCAAGGTGCACAGACAATTACAATATTTGCGTTACTGGCGATAGGAGATGAGAGCATAAACTGGGGTTTATTAGCTTCTTCAGCTTTAATTGCTGCCCTGCCCGTAATGATTGTCACGCTGTTTGCAATAGATAGGATATTGAAAGGGAGTTATTCTGGTGGACTAAAGTTCGTGTAAGCAGTAAGTGGGGGATAAATGAATAATAAAAGAAAGCAGTTGTTCTACTTTCCCTCGGTAATACAGATTCCCGATATTGTCGATAAAGTTTTTAGATAGACGTTCAATTAGTTGAAAAGTGTAAAATCATAGAAGTAGATTAACTGTCTCAATTCCCTTAAACTGAGGAGTGTACAGATTCGTAAAATATGTTTATTAAACTATCTAGATTTGTTGAAAATCCCAAAGCCACATTAAAGTAGAACAAACTGCTATAAAGAAAAGGAAGTTATGCTAACATTCCAGAAGTAGAAATAATATACTCCGTTCCCTTCTTCCACTAATAACGCAAGCAATATACTTACAGAATCATGAAGGACTAAGGGGCACGTAAGGGAGAAAGATACGTTAACTTCGTAATGGGGACAACTCGCAATAAAATAATACGAAGTATTCACTATCTCAGAGTTAGAAATTAAAACAGCCTTATAAGCACCAGAAGGAGAGCAGAAGATTAAGGAGAGACAAGAGTAAGATAATTTATTGCCGTACGTAATTGCGGAATAAACTAGAGGAATTAGGATGACCTTAGAACCTTTAGGCAAAGTGATATAAGTAGTGTTACCTACGTCGTATGTATAGTTTATAGGTGTCAGTATATACTGTATTATATCAATAGAGACATTATTACCATAGTTAACAGTAGAATCTGAAGATACTATGGATAATAGACTAGAATTATAAAAATAGTAGTAAAAGTAAAAGTTAGGGTACGCGTCTAGGACGTTGACAGTGGCTATTTCATCACTGCCGTGATAAAAGTATACAGAATCTGAAGATAGAGGGCTCAATAATAAGAGAAGAACTAACGCTAAAAGTGTCGCTATTCCCTTAATTCTCATCAACTGAGTATTTATCTCATAAATATAAAATAGTTTCCTTTAAGTCGTGTTTACTAAAAACCGCTTAAGTAGCTTAGCTTGCCCTGGTTACCATTACTGCAGTGCCGTAAGCTATTATTTCGTCCATACTCTGAGCAATTTCGTTAGAGTCGAACCTTACGTTTATTACAGCATTAGCCCCAAGTCTTCTAGCATTATCTATCATCCTCTGCAATGCTTGTAACCTAGCTTGTTCAGCCATTTCCACGTATTCTGTAATCTCCCCTCCTACTAAGCTCCTCAGAGAGGCTATAATGTTTCCTCCCAGACCTCTAGACCTAACCGTAATACCAATTACTAATCCCTTAACTTCAATTATTCTGTACCCGGGTAGCTCTTCCCCGTTAGTAACTAGCACTTGACCTTCTGCAAAGCTCATATCTAAATTATCATTTTTTAGGATAAAAAGCTGACTAACTGAGGTATTTTTATTATTGTTTCCAGCTCATCTGTTTTTATGGTAGAGAAAATAACCGTAAGGGACTTCCTTAAGAAGAAAGAAAAGAAAGAGAAAATAACAATGCTCACAGCCTACGATTACCCAACTGCAAAGATCATCTCCTCAACTAGCCTGGACGGAATCCTTGTTGGTGACTCGTTGGCAATGGTAGTCCTAGGACTTGAAAACACCTTAAAAGTAGGAATGAAGGAAATGCTACACCATTTAGATGCAGTAGTTAGGGCAAAGCCTAAGCAGTTAGTTGTAGCAGACATGCCGTTCCTCTCTTACGAAACCGGAGACGCAGTAAAAAACTCTGGACTATTTGCAAAGCACGGTGCGGACGCGGTAAAACTTGAAGGAGGTGAGGAATTCTCAGATGTAGTAAAGAAAATTGTGAGGGCAGGTATCCCTGTAATGGGACATATTGGCTTAACCCCTCAGAGGTTTCTAAGGCTAGGAGGTTACAGGACAATAGGAAAGACTGAGAATGAGGAAGAACAACTGTTGAAGGATGCAAAAGCTTTGGAAGAGGCTGGAGTATTCTCCGTAGTTATAGAGAACGTATACTCATCAATTGCAAAGAGGATAACTGAGAGCTTGTCAGTCCCTACTATCTGCATAGGTGCAGGACCTTACTGTGACGGACAAATTCTGGTTATACACGACTTGTTAGGATTATCTGACTTTAAGCCGTACTTTGCTAAGGCTTACGTCGACTTAAAGGAGGTAATTAACAAAGCCGTCTCCGAATATGTAAGAGAAGTGAAAGAAGGAAAATTCCCGTCGAAAGAGTATTATAAAGAGAAATGAGTTTAAGAAAAATCGAGAGTGCGGCAGAGGTTAGATTTGGTATTTACGTTTTTCTTGGCATCTAAAAAGTGTAATCCGCTAAGGAGATTTAAAGTTATAAAAATGTTTTAAAATTAAATAGAGTATTTTATTTAAGGTTAAACTTGGAAAAACAGTATATGAAATTATTTATAACTTGAAACACGAGATTTATGACCTTGGTTTACCACGGAGGCAATACAGAAATTATCCTGGAAGAAGAACGTCGCAGGAAAAGTTTACAGGATTGAAAGGCTTTAGTCGCATCCTTTTAGAGGAGCTTTTCTGCATGTAAAGCTTTAAACATAAAGGAAAAAAGAAGGAAGTAATGGATGAATTCTTAGAGTTCCTAGAGGCATCAATTGAGGAATTTAGTAAAGGCAGGTACAGGGTCTCGTGCCTCTTATGTCAAGTATCGGCAGAGCTTTTAATTAGGTCAATATTTAATAGTAGAGGGCTTAAACAACCGATAGTGCCTTCCCATGATATTAGGACGTTATTAGGGAGACTTAATGAGGAAAGCCTTTACGAGTTTATAAAAGAAAACAGGAAAGGACTAGATGCAGTAAGTAATTGTAGGAAGAATTCACAATACGGTAAAGTAAGTAAAGAAGAAGCAGAAGATTGTATAAAAATTGTTAAGCTCCTCATTAAGGAACTTAAAAATAATGGTCTGATTAGTATAAACGATTTAGAATGAAATTTGACCATATGATATCAGCCGTTAAGAACTAGTAGTGAAGCCGAATTATATGAGAATGATAAAATATTTCAATATATTAACATAAATGTTATCCCTTTTAACAAAAAGGCTAACTTAACGTGAAACGAAATTCAAGTTGATTAGAACGATAATTCATGAGTAATACTAACTAATAATAAGAAAATGTGTATTATATCGCCCTTTCTAGTCTAATGTATAATATGAAATTATAACAGTTTTTAATTTTGCTCAAATCTGACAACGTCCAAAGTAAGAATCTATTATGATGATTCATATTTTCTCTACTAATTCGCTTTGTTTCTATATTTTAAGAGAAAATATTACGACTGTATCGTCAAACACGATTAGGCGATAATTCATGAATATATCTCTTTCTTATAATTCTGTATTATTCGAATCCTCAATGGATCCGTGAATTACCCCTCATTTGAAAGTACTTGACCTAGGTAAAAAGATTAAAGTCCAGACCCACTTACTTTAAATATGAAGTTAATTGCGAGAAATTTAGGGCCTATCCGTTACGCTAACCTAGATTTTAACGATAAGATAATCATAATAGGCCCTAACTCTTCTGGAAAGACTTTCCTTTCTACTGCATTTTACATACTTTACGGTCCCATTAATGTTTTACCTTTTACCCCTAGTAGTGTAAATATTAAACTTGAAGAAGGTATAATAAACCTTGAATTAGACCTAAAAGATTTTGAAAATGACCTACCGCAATATTTTAAAAGAGTCATTGAACTAACTTTCTCAGATCCCAAAAATCTGGTCACGTTTGGGGAAGAAAAGTGCATACTAGAAAACGACGTCCTTAAACTTACCATAAGCTCTGACGGTAACGTTGCTGTTAAAGTAAAGGAAATTCCTCCTATAAAAGTTAAAATTGAGTATAAAAAGGTACCTAATGGGTTAACTGTCGTTGCGACATCAAACGATAGTATATTCGTTACGGGAGACGAAGAGGGAGCTAAAGGTGCTTTAATTCCCGCAATTTTTACAAAACTCTTTGAAAAATATAACCCTATTGCCTTTATAAGCACGGAAAGGATTTCAGTGCTCAGCATGAATAATTTAATCTCTAACTACGTATATTCTCCAGTAGTTGCCACACAAAATAAACCATTAATACTCGACTTCATGAGGTGGCTCTACCCTATAGAGGAAAAGTTTTACGGAGTAAAATTCAGCATAGATAATGGAAGATTAAGTGCAGAAATAAAAGGCAAAAAAGTACCTCTGTCAGTTATTTCTACCGGTGTTGCACAATTGAGCGTTATTGAAATGTTAGTAGAAAATCCTATACTTAAGACGTTGATAATAGAAGAACCAGAGATTAACCTCCATACCGATATGCAGATAGAGGTTGGGAAATACCTTTCAAAGGTAAACAAGAACATGTTTATAACTACTCACAGCGAATGGTTCACTGTGGCCTTCGCATATTATTTAAGAAATGTAAAAGTTTATGAGTTAAGGAAAAAAGACAACGAGCTGTTTGAAAGCAAGGAAATCAAAGTTAATGAAGACGGGACTTTAGAAAGCCTAGAAACGATACATAAGCCTGAGGAAGAATTTTTAAATAAAATGGTAAGTGAAATTCTTAGCGAAAATGATAAGTGAAAACGATAATTTTTGTTGCATAAAATATGATGCCTTATGTGGGAAAGGTGCAGACGCAATATGTTTTAAGAAAGCGAAGCAAATAACAAAGCCTAACGTTTACTTAATTGAAATAAAGGAAAGTAAAAGCGAACATAAAATGATGGAAGCAATTAACAATGTGAAGAAAAGTCTGGAAGCAATTAAAGTTAATGTTGGACATGTAATACTGCTTTTCCACACTACTATTGCTTCCAACGAGCCGGAACAGTTCAGTCTAATGAAGAGTGATCTGGAAAAGAGATATAAGGTAAATATCCGTTTAGTATCTTTAGACGATAATGTGCCTACTGAGATAAGCGAAATTGTAGAATTAGTTAAGTATTTAGAGTAATAATTTGTACCATAAAAGTTATACTCATAAGCAGTTTTCCTCTTTCATTTGAGCATTTTCTTTATATCTCCAGCATAAATTCAGCTCAGTTAAAGACAAACTTGACTTTATCTAGATAAAGATTGAATTGCCCACAATGGAGAGACTACCAAAGCATAAAATGAGTAGTTTATGAAATACTTACGACTACTAGCACTAGTATTAGCTAGATACCACGAACCGAATTTAGTTTCACCTTCTTCCTTTGTAAATTACTCGAAAATCGCATTTCCAGTAAGCTTATAGCCTCGTTATGTCTAAGGACATAGTGTTTTGTCGACAAGAACTGATAACCATGCAAACTCAGATGAAGCTTAATACTACTTAGTCCAATTACAGCACATGGAGGTAAAAGTCCATAAGAAAGGGATTATAGTCATCCCTGCAGAAGTTAGGAGGAAGCTCAACATTAAAGAAGGTTCAGTTATGGAGTTACAAATTGAAGGGGGTAAGATCATTTTAAAACGCAAAATAACCCTCCTTGACGCTTATGGTGTAGATAAAGACGTTGGATACTTGGCTTTAAAGGAATTGGAAAAGCTGAGGAAAGAAGAAGTTGAGAAAGAAAATTCTATTTAATACACTTCGTCACATCAAATGAACAGAGTAGAAAGAGTTACACTGGTAGATCTGTAGGCTATACTCTAGACCTTAACGGGTAGTTCCTTTATAACGTTCAAATATTTTAAAATAATTCCATCTTATTTTAAAATAAGAAGTACATTCTACACTTAGTTAACTAATGTATTAACTAACTCATGCAAGCTGTCTCATGAGCAACAAGAAAGCTCTTGTTTACACGAATAAAAACTTTAATCATAAGTCATTAACAATTTTTGAATGAACCCTATTAAGGACGCACTTAAGAGACTTAGCGTAACAACTGTCAACGTCATAGTCGCTTTGGTCTTTTTCATTGTAACCGCTAGGATATCTAGCCCTGCATTCTTCGGGAAAATAGCAATAATCCAGCTCCTCGAATCTGTTATCCTATCTTTCTTTTACTTCATTCCCGCCCAAATAATAACTAAGGAAATATCTTACCTTTACGCTAAAAAAGAGGTAAAGAAGGAGATAATAGGGGAATACCTTACATTTCCCTTCTTAATAACACCTGCTTTTGTAATCTTCCTCCTCTTTCCTAACTACATTAAGTTCACTATACCTTACCTCTTCCTTTACCTCCTTAACAGCGTTATAGTGCAAATAATGATAGGGATGGACATGTTCACTGAGTCTGCAATAACTGAAATTATACTGCTAATTATAAGGTGGGGTATATCGATAATCTCCGTCATTTTACACAACATTTACCTCTTCATCGAGATTTGGACTTTAGGAGAACTGTTTTCGTCGTCAATGAACTATGTCCTCTTAAGCAGGAAAGTAGGGGTAGTGCTACCTTACCTGGACTTCCCCTTCCTCTTTAAGAAGTTCAAAGAAAGTTTGCCTTTATACTTATCTTCCCCGGCCAGATTCTTCTCTTCTCAGGGAGACAGGATCACTACAGTCTACTTTCTGGGCTCTTATTATCTAGGAATTTACCAATTTTCTGCATTAGTAGCAGTAGTGCCTTCAATGGTTTTAGGAACTTTAAATAACGTCTTATTGCCGACAGCGTCTTTCTATAAGGCTTTAGGGAAAGACGAGAAGAAAATGTCTTCCCTTTCCTTCCGATTCCTCTCAATCTTAGTATTTCTTGCAGTAATAGTGTCAATCCCGTTAGGAGATGCCGTAATTACTTATTTCTTTCCAGCTTATAAGGAAGGAATTGAAGTCTTTAATATACTTTTAATTTCAGCTACTCTCCCATTTTCCATAAACTCTTTGAGCAATTTTATCATTGCATCAAATAAGGATCTAAAGCCCTTTCTTCTCTTATCGACATTAGACGCTGGGTTAGTGTTAGTTACTTCCTTTGCATTAATTCCCAGGCTAGGAATAATTGGTGGAGCGTTGTCACAGATAATAGTAACCATGATATCCTCTCTCTTTATCTTAAGTTACGCAGTCAAAGCTTCCGTCTTCCTCATTAATAAAAGAGAAGCTATTGTACTTTCATTATTTCTCGTCGTGGGAGTTCTTGAGGTAATTATAGCTCCTCTTGTTTTGGCTTTAGCTCTATTACCAATAATTCTCTTGATTTTTAGGTCGTTCAAAATAATTAATAATGAAGACGTTAAAGTAATTGAAAGTTTTCTAACACGTGGTTTAAAGTTTGTGTCTATAATTTTAAGGATAATAGAGAGGTAGAATTTTTATATAATATACTGCAAATTTTAATATTAATTCAGATAAAACTATTATTATTTTGAAAATTAACTTTAATAATCAAGACTAGAAGTAAATTCTGTGAAAGTACTCTTAATAGCCAGCATGGAAGACTTTAGCGGCGATATTAGCAAGGTAACAGGGATAGGTAGGTATACTAGAGAAGTATATAAGAGGTTAAAAAAAGAAATTAATGCGGAGCAATATCCACTTTTCGAACGCTCCTCAGCCATATCCTTATTTACCGGTATACTTAAAGGATTTTTCCGCGATTACTCTAATTACGATATTATTCACCTATTAGCTCCCAAACCTTTCTTTCCGATTAGGAAAGGTAAGATAAAATGGATAACTACTGCCCACGACTTATTCTTCCTTAAATATAGAGACTCGAAACCTCCTTTAATACAAAGGGTTTATTTGGAAAGCATAATGAGTTCAGATGCAGTAATAGCGGTCTCAAGTCTAATTAAGGATGAGGTAAAAAAACTGGGTTACAAGAGGAGGATTTTTGTAGTTAACCCCGGTGTAAGTGAGGAGTTCTTTACTCCTTTAAAAAGGAATAAGGGGGAGGGGAAAGTTATAAAGTTAGGTTATATAGGTAAGCTTGATAGCGAGAGGAAGGATGTTATTAGGGGGATAGAAGTGTTTAAGAAGTTGAGGGATAGGAATGTCGTTTTTGAGCTTTGGGGTAATTATAATCCTAGGAGCGAGGTGTTTAAGAAGATAATGGAGGAGAGTGAGAAGGACAAAAGGATAAGGATTATGGGACCCGCACCTGATGATAAAATTATAGAAATTTACGACTCATTTGACGCCTTCTTCTTCCCAACTAAGGAGGAAGGCTTTGGGTTACCAATAGTTGAAGCTCAAGCTAGAGGAATTCCAGTTATTGTATTTAAAGATGCTAGGATCCCACAAGAAGTCTGTAAATATTGCTTAAAAATTGAAGACGAATTACCATCTTTAGATAATATCCTATCTTTTGGTGAAAAATACGGTGAAAAACTAAGAGAGTATGCAAGTAAATTCTCTTGGGGAAACTCCATAAAGGAAATAATAAACGCATATAATAGTTTATTACAATCAAGTCATTAAAAGTGCGTAAACTTCATAAGCTGTGTAAAATCTATTGCATAAGGTTTAGAGTAAATAGACTAAGAATAATTGCGAATATGCATGTTAGATAAGGTTAAATATGCAATCTTTTATTTTATAGTTGGTTAGGCCTTAAAGGTCAAGGCAATGCATTATATATAACAACACTATCTGGCACATGATTACTACTGTTTCACGATGCGTTGATCATGTTTACCCTTGACCTTCAGGATCTAACTAAATATAAGTACTTTAAAGATATCACTCCTCTATTTTATTTAGTCTTAGATTTTATCAGCATAAAATATAACGAAAAACTTGTTAGATCAGACCTGTAATATACCACTGTATCTACTGGTATCTAGGAGCATTTGTAGCTTATACAGGAAAGAATAATGTAGGGAAAATTTACGTAGATACTGTGAATAATTCAATAGTAATTGGTTCTGCTAAAATACCAATAAGTGAAATTTGGGAACTAGGTGCTTATGTACATGGTTGAAGGTATAATAACAGCATGTGGGTTTATAAAGATACAAAGTTTAAGCACATGTTAATAGAAGCAAAATTAAAGTGCAGTTAAACTATGATATTTACTACTCATTCTCGTATAAAGTTGATAACAAGGGAGAGGTAGAAATTGACAAGGTAACGCTTAGCGATATACTAAAATTAGTTGATAATCCTTATCTCCTAAAGATTATGAGGGGTGTGAATACGGCGTTATCATGAATGATTATGAAAATGTAAAGAAATTCAAGAAGTTAATTTTCGAACTCCACTTCTCTAAAAAGTGTAAAGAAATTATAAAACAATTAAGCAATGACTTCGATTGTGAGGTAAGGAAAGGTAAAGTGACATATCTAGTTAGATGTAGACAAAAATCCTATGTTAAGTTCTGAAAAATAGCAATATCAAGAAATCACATTATTATCTCATATGATAAGATGTTTAAATTTTAATATTTAAACACAAATAGAGATTCAGTAGATGAAAATATTACGTATCGCTGACCCTTCTCTAAACGTTGGAGGAGCTGAGAAGAGAGCATTTAACGTCCTGAAGTACCTTTCTAAGATTGATGACGTTGTACTGATACCGCCGCTAGAGAGCATAATAAACCACTGCAAAGATGATTTTGAGGAACTTAAATTACTAGAGAAAGAAGGAGTAAAAATTCCAGAAAATGTTAGATCCTTTCAAGAAAAATGTGAAGAACTGAGGTTATCAAAGAACCCTCTACTCTCGGTAAAGCAGGAGATCAGTTATTATTCAAATTTTCTAGAAGATGTTAAAGACGTAGACGTAATATTTGTTGATCACATTAAATACAATTTAGTAGGATCTGCTGTCTTCTTAAAGAAACAGATTAGTTCTCCTTTGATACTTTTACAACAGTCATCCTCACTCAAAGAAATAGGCAGTTTACTGTGGAATATAAGGAATAGAGGCTTTGTACTGGAATCATTTCTCCATCCTTTAGCCGAGGTTTACGTAAGAAGACTATGGCGTAGCTATTCCACGTACATAGACTTAGTCCTTGGAGTTAGCTATTCTGCAATTAAAGAACTTTTCTCGTCGGGCTATGTTGAAAAACCTATAAAATCAAAAGTACTCCGTCCTGCTAATGCTGTAGAGTTGAAAGAGAAAGTAGACGTAGGAAAGGAGAACAACCTCGCTATATATTTTTCCAGACTTGAACCAGAAAAGGGCATAAGAGATATCCAAAAAATATGGAAGGAAGTATCAAGGGAACTGCCTAACGCCAATCTCATAATAGCGGGAAAGTTTTTCTCTGAAAAAATAAAAAAGGAATTTTTCAAGAATATTAATGGAAACGCAAAATATCTTGGATTTATAAGCAGTCCTGAACTTTTAAGTATGTTAGGTAAATCTAAAGTCTTCATTTACCCCACTCACGGTGACGCGTTTCCTCTTTCAGTATTAGAATCGCTCATGGAGGGCACACCGGTAGTCGCTTACGGTATACCTGCCATAAGTGAAGCTTTCGGAAATTTGCCCGCGGTAAAGGTAGTGAGAGAAGGAGATATAGTAGGAATGGCAAGAGAGACAGTAAATGTGCTAAAAATGGAGAACGAAGAAATTAAGCAATTATTTGACGATGAAAGCGTAAAAAAATTCCTAGAGTTACACAGTTCATGGGAAAAAGTAGCTCTAGCTGAACATAAAGCAATAAAAGAGTTCTTAGAGGAGGATAGTAAGTGAAAGCTCTCTTTATCGAAGAGTTCACTAGACTAGGAGGAGGGCAAGTAATGTTTGTTAATGTGTATAAGGCTTTAAAAGATAGGTTCAACACTATATCTCTCTATACTGACAGATATCACCCTAAGCTTCCTCCTTTACATTTTGACAAAATAATTGAAGGTAGCTTTACATACTCCGAGAAAGACCCTCTTTATAAGATTGGGATAAGGATTATCAAGGAGAAAAGGAAGCTAAGCCGTATCAAGGAGGAATTCACGTTCAATAACCACCCTAACGTATTCATATATAATGCTACAATAAACTTCGCACACGAGAGCTTTATCGCCCCTTTTATGGATGATTACGGTAATATAAAGAAAAAGATTCCAGTATACCTAGTGAAGTTCCTTAGGTTGTACAAAGTTTATGACGGAGCTAATATGATTGTAATAGGTAAAAATGCTAAGAATATGGTAAGTAAATCTTTATCTCTCCTAGGTATAAAACCTAAGAGGATTGATATAGTAGGTCTTCCTATGGAAATGTCATCAAACGTAAATCTAAAAGAGAAAGAAGAAATTGTACTCATCTTTGGAAGGATAAATAAGGAGAAGAGACTTGAAATAGGATTGGAAGCTGCAAGAAAGTCCAAATTTCAGTTTATCATAGCAGGTGCTGTGAATAAAGGCGATAAAGACTATTTGAAGTTCTTGGAGAGTCATGCCCCACCAAACGTTAAGATTATACCAAATCCAACTGAGGAGGAGAAGGATGTGTTATTCAGGAAAGCATCAGTATTCTTACAGACAAAATTAAAAGAGCACGGAGGCATAGCTGTAGCTGAAGCAATATCATATGGCCTAGTGCCAGTAGTACCTAAGGTAGGAGGGCCTTGGATCGATATAGCAATGGAGGGTAAATATGGTTTAGGTTATTCTAGACCAGAAGAAATCCCAGAGTTAATAAACCAGGCAATGAGTTTCTCACTTGAAGCAAGGAAGGAAATATTTGAGTCTAGAGAAAGATTTTCGTTCTCTAAATTTAAGGAAAACATAAATAAAATTGTGGATGAAATCGTATAAAATGATAAAGGGTTTAGGTCACACTCTAAAGTTTCTACTCACTCTTATTGAGAACTAATAAATAACACATCTTTAGAGATACACTAGTGTTAAGAATCCTGATGGTTACACATGGAGATCTGAGCGTAAAAAAGACGGGTTATATTATTAGGGTAAATAACTTGATCTATTGCCTAAGGCAGAGAACTGTGTGTAATGTGTAAGAAACTAAACGAATTTATAAATACTATATAATACGAAATAACCTTAGAACCTTGATCTAGCATTATATAAGACAATTGAGATACTCCAATCAGATAGAAGCTACATTTGGTCCATTAAATACTCTACTACTGCATTCTCCATTAATAATACGAAAAGTTTTAAAAGAACACATCCGATAGCACTTTGTATGCGATTTAAGGTAAACTACTTCCTGCTACTTTTAGGCGCTACTTTATTCATGACAACTCTGAGGTCTTGGTACGCAATTTATCAAACATTAAATCGGCAAAGCGATTTAGACACTTCGACATTTGTACAGTCAATGACTAGTACACTATTCTGTCACCTCCCGTTCTACAATACATGTCCCGGAGGCTCCTTCTTCGGCGTACACGGTTCACCGATCCTTATAGTCCTATTACCATTTTACGCTATAATGCCAAACTTTGTATCCCTTTTCATCGTCCTTAATATAGTAAACTATTTTCCCTCTATACCGCTCTTCCTAATGGCTAGGAAGTCGTTAAAGTCGGAAAAACTGGCTTTTATTTACGGGCTTTCATACGTCCTTTACCCGTTCATTTACTCCCAACCGTTTGAGGTCTTGACACTATTCGCAGGACTTTTTATATTTGCATTTTATTTCTATACAGAAAAGAAGTGGATCCCATTCTTTATCCTCTTTGCTCTATCGCTTTCTACAATAGAATTTTCCCCCATTATAGGGGCATTCTTCACATTTTACCTACTGACTGAAAGGCTGATTAAAAAGGAGCTCGTCATAAAAAATGACCTTAAGTTAATGCTTAAGACTTACTGGCTCGAGATCTTCGTCTTTCTAATGAGCGTATCCTTCTTCTTATTGGAGATGCACATGATAAGCTTCTTCTCCCACGGCAATCACTCAGCATTCTCAAACCTTTACGGGACTAATCCCTTCTCGATTTCAAGCCTAGCTAAAGGACTTGCACTAGATCCTCTTTCTAAGATAATGTACTTAATTATACTTAACGCACCTTTTCTTTTCTTAGCTTTCATAGACCCTATCTTCATCCTTGAACTGCCCTGGTTCCTCGCAGTGATGGTCTCAGTATTCTACCCTTATTGGTACCCATTAGTTTACTACGGAAGCTATATAGCACCTTTTGCAGTTTTAGGTTTCCTTAAAGGCGTAGAGAGGATAAGGCACATAATAAAAATAAGATGCCTAAAGATATTATTTTCTTTTTTATTGTCGGTTAACATTTTAATGTGGATATTAGTAAACGGAATAGCAATATTTCATACTTCTCCTGTTTATCCAATTCCATCACAAGACCTAGGGGTATTTAAGTTAGCAGATATGATACCGCAGGGATCTTCAGTCTACACCCACTCCTGCTGCCTTAGCATAGTGAGTTCCCATTCCTGGGACTCTTGGTTTAACGGTAATTTAAGCACTACATGGATGCTATTCAATTCATGTAACGGACCGCCTACGAATATCTCTAGCTATAAGCTCTATGCAGCTGAAGGAGACTTTATGCTATATAAATTAGATTATGACGGACCAACAGTAGTCGATAATTATTACCTTAACGCAAGCTACGGACAAACTTATCCTGCAATTCCTTACTCAATTTCACATAGATTTTTCATACCTAAAGGGAATTATACTGCAGAGATATTTATAAAGGGTAACGGCGTTTACCCTAAGATCATAAACTACTTTAGTAACGCAAGCTCACGTTTTTACCTTAATAGCTCTTATGCTCTAATCCAGAGGTTCTCCATAAATTGTCAGATTAATTTAGGAGAACTAATCTTGTTCGGTAAGTTCTCTTTAGGTGAGTATAAAATAATTACGAAGATAAGCACATCTTTAAATCCTAGCAGTGTTATTCAATCCTCTACGGTAATTCATCCTAGCTATGTAATAAATAACTCTGAGGTATTCCGTTTTGACAACCTACAGTTGGAGCCAGATAAAACTTACTACCTTTGGATATGCATAGAAGGAAGTCCTAAGTACGTATACTTACAAGGTGTACATGGAACAAACGGACTTTATTATAAGGTGAATTCAAACTATGCTAACGTGAACGGTTCACTAAAGTTCACATTAGTAGCATCAAATGACTTCTATTCTGTAGCACATCCGAGTAACTTTGTAGTAGTCATAAACAACTCGTCTTACCATCTTCAAGTAAATAAATGTTGTACTTTAATACTCCACTTAGATCTTAATTCCCCAACCTACGTAAAAATATGCTTCAACGCTAGCGAACCATATTCGACTTTCCGGCTGTCAGTATTTATACATGACAACAATTATCATGAGTTACATTCTTTCGTTTTACAAGAACCTTATACAGTCCTTACAATATTCTCAATTCCCAGCATAATTATAATGCTATCTTCACTGAAGTTAAAGAAGTTATCATTACCAAGATCTAGACTAACATTAATAACGCTTATTACATTATTAGGAATATTCTATGTAACTTTCTCCTTGGAATATTTTGACCTAATAATAGTTAGTCCTATAATTCTAGCAATAGAAGGTCTTGCAATAGCTATTAACCTAGCCTACGTTTTCTTCTCAGAGTTTACCGTAGAATACATAAAACAGTAGTATGCGAAGTATTTTCTTACTTTCATGAATTATTATGTAAACATGGCTAAAGACGGAAATGAAAAGGTTTATATCGAAAATTATCGTATAGATATTCAATGTTATTCACATTTATTACAGACCCGCTTACCGCCATTTATGGCGCAGTTAAGCCTCCAGTTATTATGGGGAAGGAACTTAAAAACATGGGGCATGAAGTCTCTTTCGTCAGTACGTATATAAGTGAGGAAGTAAAGGAAGAACTTGACTGGGCGGATTTCGAATTAATAAAACAGAAAGTAGGCTTAGGTTATTCACTCTTCCATTCTCTCCCCATATTGAGGGATTGGATGAAGTCAATGATATTCCCGTATAAAGTTGAAGTTAAAGGAGACGTAGTAATCAACTCCTCGTCTTCTATACTTGCCAACTCGACTGTGTATTATGGACAGGGGCAAATAACTAAAGCTTTAGACGACATAGTTAATGCAAAGGACTTCCCACTCAAATATAAGGTAATATACAAGACTTTTGATCCCGCATTTAGGAGGATGGAGAAAAAACACGTCCATAGAGTGAGGGAAAACTCAAAATTCTTTATAACAAACTCCAACTATTCTAAAACATTATATGAGAGCTGGGGTATAAAGGTTGACAACGTAATATACCCCCCTTTAGATGACTCCCTATTTAGGCCTACGAAAAACCCTGAAGGTGACTATGTGCTTACGTACGTGGGTGTTGAAGGAAAAGAGACCGACTTTGAAGTGCTTAAGTTACTCTCTAAAGCAGGAGTAAAAATAAAGGCGTTCGGCAGGGTTAAAAGGAAGATGGAAAACGTGGAATTCTTAGGTTTTGTTGAAGAGAAAGAGTTAGTAGACCTTTACGCGAACGCACTATTCACTTTAGTACTATTTAATCATGAACCTTTCGGTTACGTCCCGGTAGAGAGCATGGCTTGCGGGACACCAGTACTTACTTACAGTAAGCAGGGACCAGCTGAGACTGTATGTGAAGATTGCGGATGGCTTGTAAACGGTAGAAACGAAATAGTAAAGAAGGCGATAGAAATATGGGAAAACGGCTACAACCCGGAAATGAGGAAAAACGCCGTTATTAGGGCTAAGAGGTACAGTAAAGATGTTATAATAAAGAAGTGGCTTGACTTAATTATGGAAGAGGAGAAAAAGGATAAGAGTATTGTACGCTAAACATTTAACCATACACAACAAAGCCTCTTATTCACGTCCATTATTTGCTTTCTGAATAGCGCTTAAATTTCTTCTTTACATAAAACTCTGCTCCTCTCCTTTTACCAAGTATTAATGGTAAGCTTATCATACCTAAGCGTACTATAAAGTCGGATGATGACATTTCTCTCTTAAGAAAGTATTTAATACACTTAAAGACTAACGAGGAATATGGGGGAATTTTATCTCCGTTACAATAATTAAAATATCCACACATTAAATAAAGATATACTTCCTTAGCCAAAATTTCAATCTCTGCTATAGTCCTACAATTGTCACAGTTAGCCACAAGTTTAAGCATTTTCCTAAAGTCCTCCAGCATTCTACGGTTGCTGCATAATATTTTATGTTCGTTCTCAAGAAATTTATTATAATCTGTAATTTTACCGTAACTGCTGATCCCAGACCCTACTCTAAAATACGTCAATTTCCTTGATGTATGCAATACGTTCCCCTCTAATAAAGAGATAAAGAGTAGAGCCATGTCTGGGGTAATATCAATACCTGAGATAAATGGCTCATACTTTACCAAAATGTCCTTCCTTATACTCATGGAAGAAAGATTATGGTGAAAATAAGGGTAGTGCATATATATAGAGCCGACATTCTTTGAGGTTATAATTACGTCACTATGAGGTTGTCGCTCCTTAAGTAATTTTGCATAGAAATTTTCCGTCTTTTCCCCGTTAATACCGATATACTCTTGACTATTATGTAGCATTACTATGTCGTTCTCCTTCTCAAAAACCCTTTTCACGTACTCAACCTTATCCTCCTTGAACATATCATCGTCTTCTAGAAAGAACACAATGTCGACATCATCTAAATTATCTATAGCATAAGATATCTTCTTCCCTATTTGCGGATAATTTGCTTCAATTATACTAAGATTACCAATTTTAGCAATTAAAGGTGCCTCTCGCCTTAACATATCAGCATTATCAGTTACGACAATCACTTGATCGGGCAATATTATCTGCCTTAGTAGGGAGTTTAGCGCTTGAGCAATATAATTATAGCGCTTATAAACTGTCAGTATCACAGCAGACTTCATTACTCACTACTATTTGTGTATCAGCTTAAAATTTTCGATAATAAAGGAATAAAATCAACGACTATACAAAACCCACCATAGATAAAAGTGCTCTCTATTACATTTACTGATAAGTATAAACTCCAAAACCTCAACACAGCGACATTCTCCTCATTTATATGATACAAAAGATAAAGTTTAAAAAGTATAAACAGTATAAACATGCATGCTCTCTAAAAAGCAGTTAGCCCTAATCTCCGTGGGCACTTCCCTTTCATTTTGGGACATATTTAACGTGCCTTACATAATAAACGCTTCAGCCTCACAAATAGGTGCAGTACCTTCAACTCTCCTACTCTCAGCAGAAATGTTAGGCTACTTTACAGGAGGATCAATAAACGGCTTCATCTCAAGCAAGTACGGGAGGAAAATAGGGATAATTCTTTCAATGTTAGTTATCTTCTTTGGGTCGCTCTTGGGCTTCCTCTCCACGAATTACCTTGAATTGACAATAGCTGAGTTCATCATAGGCTTCGGGATAGAGGGAGAAGTAGCAACAGTACCGTCTTATGTATCAGAAATGACTATCACAAACTTTAGGGGGAGGGCAGTAGGGCTGACAACTCTAGGCGGGTTCCTCATGAGCCTCTTAGTAGGACCTATTGCTCTAGTGGTTGGAGATAACTGGAGGTTACTCTTCCTACCTTCACTGGTAATATCCGCCTTTGCCCTCACCTTCAGGATTTCGTTACCGGAATCAAAAATGTGGGAAGAAAAGAAGGGAGAGAAAATGGTGTGGGACAACACAGTCCTCCTCTTCATTGCCGTGTGGTTTACGAGTTATTTTGCGGGGTATTCACTCTTCAGCAGTCCATTATTTTCCCTACTTTCCTCAAAGGGCTTCTCTGACGCCACTCTCTACTACACTTACATACTTTACGGCGACCCATTGGGGGTAACTATAGCTTCAGTCCTAAATGATAGGTTTGAGAGGAAGTTCTCCTCTTCCTTTTCAAACATAGCCAGCGGTGTAGCAATAGTGGCGATGCCCATACTAGGAGGAGTCTTCCTTCTCATCGCGGGGTTCATTGTGATGTTCTTCCAAGGTTTCAAATTCCCGACAATGTATTCTTACACTGCAGAGAATCTGGGGACGAAAATTAGATCACTTGGCTACGGTATTGCTGACGGGGTAGGACACTTAGGAGGTGCAATAGGGCCTATAATATTTGCTATGAGTTACAGCTACAGTGCAGAGTACGCATTCCTACTGGTGGGAGTAATATCTGCAGTGTCTGGAGTACTCCTGCTTAAGGGATTGAGAACAAAGGGTAAGGCACTTGAAGAGCTTAAAGGCTAACAATGTTCTTCTGCACTAACTAATGTAGTCTTACCGTTGCTTAAAACCAGAGTAAAAGAGTAGGGAGTGCATTTAACCGGTGAAAAACCGGAAGGCAATGGAATAGAGATATTATTTAGCCCCGGTGACAAGCAAATGCACAAGTGTTCAGTGTAGTTATCAACTTCTAATTCCACTATTTTTATTTTAGAAGAAGCTTGTAAGGAGATACATAACTTCCCGTCCTTAATTATCCCCGGGGAAGCTTGAGTAACTATTACCCCGTGGGCTTGTACCCCAAGCATTGAAAATGCAAAGAAAGCTACCATGATAGACATAACTACGGTTGCAGCCAAAATAATAAGCGTTGTAAAAACATTCCACATTCCTTTCATATATAGGAAGATGGTAAAGCTTTCTATATAAGCCTTTCTTGAATAGTTTTGAGTACCACTCTCAGAAAAATAAATGAGAATTAAAAGACTAAATGCTAATTTATAAGGTAATTGGAAAATATGACGTTATAAATATTTCGTTTAACCCTTATTCAAAAGATTTTTCATGATGGATTTCCGAGTGTGGGCAACAATTTTGTTAATTCAAAATAAATTATATGAACTATTCATGTTCTATTAATAGAATGTGACGTTATACCTTTTTAGGGTGAGCACGGGAGTATTATTGGGTGATACTACGGGAACTAGGTGGAAAATTCCCGTGCTCACCCAAGTATTATTAGTTTTAATGGAGTATATTAACATTAAGCCTAGGTTTTACCCCAAGGAGGTAATAGCCTCAGCTTTGGTCAGTTACCTCTCCGGTTTATCTTCTTGGAGGACTTCATTGCCTCATTCTACCTTGTTGTTTGAGGAAGTTGAGTTGCGTGAAGTGCGTAGTGCCAATTAGTGGTTTTTATGCGGTAGACGAGACTAAAATTATTGTAGTGGACGGGCAGTATTATTATGTGTAGATTGTGAGGGACGTGAAGCCTGGTGCCTTTCTTCATGGTGATGAGCTTGAGGAGTGCACGTACTAATTGACGAACGTGAAGAGTGCAGAGGCTGAGAAAGTGCTCAAAACGATGATAGACAAGGTAATCTACACGATGGGGCATAATCTATAACGCGTTTATTAAACGTGGAGCACAAGAGGGTCAACGAGAGGGACTACGCAGAACAAGGGTTCAGGAGCTTAAAACACAGGATATCATCAATGGATTTTCGCTTCCCGTGGAATACGAATAGGTTCACGCTCACGAGATGGTTATCGGTGTTCTTCCTAGCTTATAACGCGCTTTACGCTCCAATGCATTTGCAGACACGGAAATGATAATAAATGTAAATATTCTAAGTGAATGAAATTGTTGTCCACACTCGGATTTCCAAAAGAAAAATTTATATAGACAATTGGGCAAATAATCCTTGAAGAAAGATGATAATACAGAAGACGAAAAAGAGTAAAAAAGGTCTCTCAGGGGCAATAACTGCGCTTATCTTGGTAATTGCGTCAGTCATCATAGCATTAGTAGTAGTGTTCTTCGCATTCGGATATCTAGGAGCGTTCTCGTCAACACCGACAGTTACTGAGGCAGGATATGCAATAATATGCAGTAGCGGTATTAAGGCTACATTAGTTTCTTCCGGTTCTGTTAGCATTATTGGAGTAGAATATGGATCAATTTCATGTTCTACATCTATACCATTGACAGCGGGTACTAACACCGTTAATTTACCTAAACCCAGTGATCTAACTCCGGTCCCAGGAGAGACATACCAGTTAACATTAGTCCTAAGTGACGGCGGTACAGTATCAATAACTGCAACATACTCATAACAAGAGTAAAAGTGTAAATATCATGAAAAGGGATTTAGCATTTTTTAATCTTCTTATCTTTTTTATCTCTTTCCTTTTATTCTCTTTATTTACTCCTCTTCATACCCACTCTTTAAGTGTTGGGGATTTTGAGATATTTAATGAGACTGTAATTTATTATAACCCGCATTACTGTGTGCAGAAAATACTACTTGAAGACGTTGTAGAAAAGGTATTTAATAACTGCAGTATAGTTGTAAGCCAAACTGTTATTTTACCAAATATAAGTGCCTATTTTTCTCCAACTACTTTTATTCAGAACGCTAATTGTTCTGAAGGGTTCTTTTACATTTCACCTTCACTGCTAGGTCATAATACTTCATCTTTTATATATAATGGCACTAAAGATGGCCTTTATATTTACTACACTAAGTCTTGTGTTTTTTGTTCAAGATACATATTCATTTTATATTACAATGCATCTGGTATTCCTGTAAAGGGGTGCGAGTTTGAGTATTACTGTGGGGGGATAAAAATGAAAGCTATATATACACTTTGGAGGACTAACTTAATTATTAACGAGACCATACCGAGTTTTCCTGACTATACACTAGCTAAAAGTATAAATTATAATTTTTCCTCTGCAGAGAAAACCAAGGAAACCTTCCATTACCTTTTATTAGGGATAACTGCTGTAGGTGTATTAGCAACTCTCATTATACTACTGTTTAGACAGAGCACTGGGATGGGCTTTAACGCAGGAAATAAGGCTAAGTTCTCTAAATATGTCTTGGTCCCAATGGCGTTGTATACCTTAGAGAAAGTGATTATATTTTTGATAACATACGTTCTTTTCGGTAATCTCTTCCTATATAAAGTTGGAACTAACTGGGATGCCTCGAGTTATGAGGAAATTGCAAAATTCTGGTACTCTACTCATTTCCTTTACGCGTTTTCTCCAGTTTTTCCTTCCCTCATTCGAGGACTAGCCTTCATTGATAAGAACTATCTTCTTTCAGCTCTTGTAATTACTAACGTCTTCGGTTATGTATTCGTATTTTTAACCTACAAGTATTACGGGTTTAAGGGTTCTCTCTTACTTTCAATTTTCCCGGTTTACGCATTATTCTCTACAATCCCTTACTCTGACGATATAGCACTTACTTTCCTAATAATGGCGATAAACCTCAGCGGCTGGCTGTCGGCCTTTTCTTTGCCAGTATCAATAGCTACCTTTTATAACTTAGCTTATATATTACCTTCTTTTTTCTTAAGTGGAGAAAGGACTTCATAAAATACGTTATCCCTTCCCTCCTGGTTGGCGGTATTATATTCCTGGCTTTTTGGGAATTTACCGGTAGTCCTTTTACTTTCTTTGCAGTTGAAAAGTCTCACTGGTATGCATATTTCACTACTCCTTGGTGTCAAGCTAACTGGATTCTCTACAAATATCCCCTTAATTATGAAAATTTAGGTCTTACTCCACTGGTTTATCTGGTGAGGAATTACGCCTTTTTCACATTCTACCTAGTAGGGACTTATCTCCTTTACCTGAAGACTAGGAATAAATTCTTAACTGCGTATTCGCTAAGCGTAATAATCCCCTTGTTTTTCATACACGGGATTCCCTTATTTTCAATACCTAGACTTTTGCTACCAGCATTTCCTGCACTTTTAGGCTACACAGACTTTGTATTTAAGCGAAAAGCCTTCACGCTTGCTTACGTTGTTATCTCCTTTATCCTCCTAATCGTTTTTACTGAGTGGCAGTTATTAGCTTTCTTTAGTTAGGCACACGGTTTTTTTCCTTCTTACTTTTTTGGACTAGTTAGGTTTGGTTTCCCTGCTCCTACTCGTAAAGTCGTTTAAGTTATTCGCTTTGATTATCTTACTATTAATCCTCCTTGTTTTGACCTTTTTATATACAGCGTGCTTGCTCCGTTTCTTCTTCTTTGTTAAAGGCTTCTATAAACTTATATTAAAGCGTATATATGGTATCTAGAATTCTTTATCTTATACGCATTGTTAACTAGACTTGTCATACAGAAATTCCTTGCTAAAAATTTAGGTCTTTAACATCTAGTAAACTTTCATCATACTCCCTAAGTTAATTGTTAGTGAATTTTATAATAAAATGTGTAATGATTTTCTATCAATATAGAAAATCAAATTGTTAATCTTTTATTAAAGCAGTCCCATAAGGTAAACCCGGACTATAGCTTGCAAGGCTGAAGATTTCGTATAATGCTTTGATATTATTTTCTATCTGAGACGCTAAGCGAGCAAGCTCTGGAGTATATCCATAAATCCGATATAGAGACCAAGCAACTAATTTTGGAATACTACTTGTCCTGTTTTTCAACTCCTTTTCTACATGGCTGTAAATTTGCATGCAAGTGACTGCCCAGACTGGAGGTATTCCGTGCTTAGATAATATCGCATGTATTTGTGGATCTATTTGCCTCCTTTTTCTCATATTGTCAAACCTATGTAGGGTTTCAGTATTTATCGGAAGACGTCATGTACCATTCCCGTATTTTACAAGTTTTTCCTCCAGTTTTACCCCTACGTAAACCTAAAAGGAGAGAAAGCAGGATATACACTTCGGTATATATTACCCATTATTTTAATTCTTACGGAATTCCAGAGAGTATAGTTAGCCTAGCTAAGGAAAGGTCGAAGGTAGAGAG